>DHOU01000014.1:0-52173 GCA_002409745.1 Bacteroidales bacterium UBA5382 | reverse complement strand
ATTCCATATTTGTAAAGAATAAATACAAGTAACTCAATACCGCGGTCTTGAGGACGTCGCTCGAAGAGCCTCCCGGTTAAAGGCAGGCGACTTTACGAATTTGTTCTAATCGTTTCGCCAGTGTTTTATCCTGACTTGCCCGTTGCAGGTTATAATCCGTTTGCATACGTACGAGTACCCCCGCATTCACCCCGAGAGATGCCTCCAAAAGCAAGAGTGAATTTATCGAATGATATCGTTGGCAGAAGCTTCGCCAGTTACGATAAGTAAGGACGTTTGATGAAGATAAAATACAGAAAATATTACCGGGGATGCCGCTTTACGCAACATCCCCGGTAAGAATAGTGAAAGTTATGGGTTAATCTTTTGGATAATATTTGTCAAATCGATATACATTTTATTCGTATTTCCTAATATTATCTGATCCTCTTTTGACAATTTGTAAGGAGACTCATCCCGAAAAGTATTGTTAGGAAAAATATGCGTAATGATTCTTCCGTCAGGTTTAATCGTGCACTCTCCATCATTATTGAAGTTGATTGCCTGCAATTCCGGAGTACCGTTTAACGTTCCATCCACTGTCAACTTATTATCATAATAGAAGTAATACGTTCTATTGGCCGGCCCCTTAAAGGTCGGATAAGCCGTAACGGCTACATACTCTCCCGATACCGGTTCGCCGGTAGTCCAGTTGACGATGGTTACGGGTGATATGGACAATTCCTTGCCCGACAACGTGAAGCAGTAGCAGTTGTTGCTGCCCAATTCATTTCCGCTATTCAGGGTTACCGGCAACTCATAGTCGATAGACTGATGAATAGAGGCTCCCGAAGGAAAATTCACGGTACTGTACGTCACTTTCATCCCAGTTCCGTCAGATGTTTTTATGCTTTCCGGGAGGATAAGCAGATATTCCAATGTGCCGTCAGTTCTTACGTTGTAAGGCGTATAAATCTCTCCATTTACCACAACCTTTACAGAACTTTCAACGATGTCGCTCCGCTGGATACCTTCGAACTTGAAATTAATCATCGCCCTTTGGTGCTGCAATTCCACTGATATTTTTTTAGCAATAGATCCTAACTGACTTTTAGGCCTGTATAGCTGATCCTGTTGAAGAAAAACAGTTTTATCAGACTGTATTTTGGCGACCTCTTTATCTTTTGTATCATAATAAAGCCATAATGCAGCCCATGGTTTAAAATAATTAGGAAAGAAAAAATCTCCGGAGGGTTTCCAATTTCCATCGTTATCGGAATCAGTCTGCCCTATAAAAGATCCGGGAGTGTATTTATCTTCCACATTTCCATTAAATAAATGAAAATCTAATTTCCATTCATTCCTATCCGTTATAAAATTTTGCGCATTTTTTGTTCTTGTCGGATCCTCTGTTGTATTGACAGCATAGACAACATTATTTACTGTAGCACGGGTAGTTGCTTCCGACGAAGTCTCTACCGCGCCCAGTCCGAGTTCGATACCGTCTATCACTTGCATATCGTCGCCGATGCCGGTGTCGTCCGTCTTGTTACACCCGGCGACACTCAGTGCAAACGCCAATGCAACAGCATATATATAATAAGTATATTTCATATCTTACTTTATTTATAAATCTCAAATCTATTCAAATACCGATTTATTATCAGAATAAGTGGCTTCTTCCGTACCGGTGAATTTATCAATATTCGTTTTCAGAACAGAAGCTTTCAGGTATTTATCACCCTTTTCTTTTATCTTATCGGATACGCTAATCGGGTTTACAATAGCGAATGTACTGTTTTCCCAATCCGTTGCCGTATCCCATTCCGCACTCAGCGTCTCACCACTTAACAACCAAGAGATGGTAACGAGTTGCGCAAGGGTTTTTATTTCATATTGATTATCTCCAACCTTGCCGGGCAATTGATATGGCACTCCTACATACCCTTCGGCTTGCGGAAATCCGGCGATATATACCACTGCATTCAGATCATATCCTTCAGGCGTAAGCGTCACCACGTAATCGTGATTGGCTTCCAGCGTAATATTCGTGCTATTCGGAACATACATGATTCCCCGGTAATCTTTGTTCGTTGTGTTCGCTTCACCGACGGTTACCAAACCTATTTTCATACGCCCTTCTGTGCCTGTAGGCACGGGACCTAAATGGATTCCTTCGGGCAAAATCATTTGCGCGTTTAACGCTCCTTTACCCACTTCTTCTTTGCCTTCAGATTCGTCGCCACAATAGGCCCAGAAACCTTTTTTCCCTAAACCGGGAAGCTTTGTATCGAGTTCAAGAAGAAGCGATTTAATGATCAGCCCGTTGGCATTTTGTCCAGCCAGACGGAACGTGATGCGGCTTTGCTCATGTTGGAATACCAGCGGTACCGGCGCGGCGGTAGGCATAATATTCTTTGTACTGCCCACGGCTTTCAACCTGTTCGCCTGCTTATAATCGACATATTTCCGTTGATCGGTAATGACCTGCGTCCTACCCTCGGAATCTTCCGCCGGCCACAAGGCTTCCAATTCTTTGATATAGGTATTGTCAGGCGTGAATTTAAAACCACCGGTAAAGGTGCTGCCTCCATACGTATATTCGTGAGAAGATTTAGCTTCTCTACTCGTGGTAATCTTAACCGTGATCTTATCTCCGTCTTCAAAGAACGAGTTGCTGCCGCCCGAGCGCAGGGTTATCACTTCTTCCTGCATCTTGCCGATGGAAGGCAAAAGAACAAGTTCCTGCCCTTCCGCGGGCGTTACGGGATCATTGCCATCGTTGCGGCACGAAGTGGCGGAAACGGCCACACCCAATGCCATCAAAGCGTATATGATTGATTTTATCTTCATAGTCGAATTATTTTTTTTATATCCAAAAGCGATTCCCATATCAATGTCGGATAGGTGGAAGGAGAAGATCCGTTACTGCCCCACACAGCGGGACTACTAACAAGCGGCCACTCAGTGAAAGTACTCCATCCGGGCCATGCCGAATCGAAATCTTGCACACCGGTAACATCATCTTTCCAATTTTTCGTATAGCTATCCGTTACCGTTCTGTTGATACCGGAAGGAGTTGTCACGACGTTAGTAAAGCCTTTGGCCACTTCTTCCGAAGTAACTACGGGAGGCGTTCCTGTTACCTTTTTCACATGCGCCTTCGCCGTGGCGGTGGTATAACTGTTCGTGATTGATCCGCTCTTCAGCGAACCGGCGAACGCGCCTACCTGCGCGTTTTCGTATTCTTGAGGGGAAGCCTCATTCACTTTTATAGAGCCACCCAATACATACGAATTCGTGATCGAACCTTTAAATTTGTCGTTATCACCTACAATTCCGGCAAGCCCCCCGGCGATTACATTATTCCCTTTTACGGTGATTGTCGGCTCCGAAACTTTGCAACCTTGAATACTACTGGTGCCTCCGGTAAAACTCTTCTTCAAATCTTCAACCAAGGCATCGATTACCGATTGGGGAAGGTCGGGAGGAAGATTTCCCAACTCAGCCTTTAACAGAGCCTCAATTTCGGCAGGAGTAAGGACTCTGTTGAGTTTGCCAACCAAACCGCCTACATGGCATGT
Organism: Bacteroidales bacterium UBA5382; assembly: GCA_002409745.1. Taxonomy (GTDB): domain Bacteria; phylum Bacteroidota; class Bacteroidia; order Bacteroidales; family Dysgonomonadaceae; genus Limibacterium; species Limibacterium fermenti. The sequence goes on along the minus strand of DHOU01000014.1, from coordinate 48,610 downwards.
ATCGGTAGAGGTAGCTCCCGAAAAATCGATATCAATTTCCGGAGATTCCAGATGCAGGTTTTTAACGGTAGCATTTGCCGAAAGGGTTCCGAACAAGCCGGCATTTTTATCAGTAGTCAGTTGCGAAATCTTCATATTCTTCACGGCATGTCCTCCGCCATCGTATAAACTATTCCCCGATAAATTCACCGGCGTCCATTCCGAAACATCTTTCAGATCGATATCGCACACCTGATATCCTCCGCCTGTGGCCCCCAACGTAGCGGCATCGTATATCAATGCGTCGGATGTGGGGATAAACAATTCACCTGTATCGATATTGTATCCGTACCGATAGACAAGTCCTTCCTTAATTTCCACATCTTGCGGAAAAAACAGTGTCAACGCATCGCTCTTCAAAAGGATCTCTCCTTTTTTAATCGTGTTGTCGTTATGATTCGGAGTATCACCGTGATGTGGATTAGTATCGCTTTTCGGATCATTATTTTTCCAGATATACGCGTTATACCGGCGTACATATTGACCGCTACTTTCAGGTTTTGGAGCAGCAAAATCTTGTTCAGGAATATCCACCCAGTATTCTCTTTTATCTTGGCCGCTCGCGGCATCTTGAGGATCGATACTCGGCACCAACTTTACTTTACCATCTTTACCATTGGTTATTTCAGGAAAAAGATTCTGATTAGACGTAGTCAATACCACCTGTATTTTAGTCGTTTGCACGGGATGCAAATCCAATTCTACATAGTAGGCGGTGGTGGGGTTCACTATCGCCTGCGCCCGGTAAGGGATGTAAAATTGTTTCGAATAATCTCCTTCTGTGATCGGATATTTCTTCTCGTCATTCTTTGTTTTAAACGTATAATCATCTGCAGCACCATTATACGGATAGAATGCGACGATGGTCATCCGGTCGTAAATATAGATGGAACTATTATCCAACGGAACAATTTTCCCGCCTTCCACCTTGCATTCAAGGTTACGTACATACGGCCTAGTCAGATTATTTGCATCATAATCGTCCTGATAATAGATATAGAGACCGATATTTTCCTTATCTGCACCATTCGTCGGAGATTCCCCGTGACTTATATTACTGGAACCTCCGAGTTCTGCCAGCCGGGTAGTCGGTTGCACGATATCGCTAATATGCAAGTTCAGCAGCGTACCGTCTTTTTCGGCCGGCTGTTCCGGCACCACACTGTCGTCCGTACAGCTATAGAGTGCCACGGCAAGCAATGCCGCACACACATACGTTAGATATTTCATTGTTCTTTTCATACAATTTCAATTTTTTATTAAGGCTGTGTTGTTGCTATCGGCCATGAAGACCGAACCGCCTCCAATTTAAATACCCACGGTGAGGAAACGCCATTCAATTTAGTGATCACCTCCGTGCTACGGATACTTGATGCTGCCAAATCGGCACTGTTTATATCCGTCGCGTTAGCCGGATTATTTCCAATCGCTAATTCATTGCTTGCACCCTGATTTTTCCTTGCCGTACCGGTGAGCCAGTAACAAGTATTTACAATTGATGTACCTGCAACTGAAGTTCCGATGATACCGCCCAAATTCGTAGCAGCCTTATTTAATTGTCCGACATTGAGACAGGCAGCGATAGCTCCAGCCGAGGCATTTTCATTATGTCCGGCAATACCGCCCACAGTAGTGCCTCCGAGCAGATTTCCGGTGTTAACCGTTGCCAGGATCGTACCATTCCCACCATTTGTACCGGCGATTCCTCCGGCGATCCCATCGACCGGTTGAATATCGGCTTGATTCACCACCGCTTCTATCTTGCCGTTATTCGTTTCGCAAATAGAAGCATTTCCCTTGATCAATCCCGAAGCGATACGGAAGTTCTTTAGCGTTCCGCTATTCTCTGTAAACAATCCGTTACCGGTGATGTCAAGATGAAGAATATCCTGCCCGTTACCGTCCAATTCCGCACCTGCAGGAAACGCCTTCGATGTCTTTAACTTAACGGACGTATTCGTCATATCGAGAGAGTTGACAATCCGATATTTCCGATCGGCCGTAGCACCTTTGTTTATCAGAAGCGCCAATTGCAGGGGAGTAGATATTTCATACCTATCTCCGTTCTTCTTCATACCGTATTGTCCTAGATTGAGAACATTCAGATTAGTACCTGAAGGCTCTATCGTTACATCATCAGACAGCAATCCGTCTGTCGTATACAGGTCGGCAGTAAGTGTTCCCGCAGTAAGTGTTCCCGCCGTAAGCGTTTCAGGCAGGGTTACGAAATCGATTTTATCTCCTTTTTTCTCACCGATATACTGATATACTTGACCTCCGTGCGTATATTTCAGCACCATCTTGGTAATTTCACTCGCATCATATTCAGTGCCGCTATTAAGTGTCATACTCTTCGGCTTGTATCCCCATTCGGTGGAACCTGATTTTGGAATCCAGTCTTTTAGTGTCAGTTTTATCTCCATGATCTTCAAACGGTTAATTTTGAACGTAAGGTCATAAGCAAGGCCGGGGTTCAATTCAAAATCAACTTGGTCCGAACCATTAACGACTTTAGAAAACTTAAATTTCAAATCATCAGGTAATGCCAAATAATCATCAATTTTCAAACTCTTAATAATAGCTTGTCCGGTAAGATTTTGACCGGTCGGAACTAAATAATAAGTTTTAGGATCTTTTGTTATTTCATTAAAGGCGAAATCTCCTGAAGGATTTGATATTGTCCCATCGAATATATTATAGTCTGCCTTACCCACAATATAACCTTTTGCTCCGTCAAAAGTCATCGAAATCTTTTTCGGTTGAGTTTCTTCAACCTCTTCTCCGTGTGTATTATTTATCTCTATATTCACATCCACACGCGTCATTAAATGTTCGAACGTGACAAACTCAATAGGAGTCTCGGAATTTCCTGACATCGCAGTTTTTCCATCCTTAGAAGTTCCTTTGCCCAACAGATAATCATGCGCAAGACCTGTACCCGCATTTAAAATGATCTTCCCATCAGTATCAATATTGTTTCCCGTATAAGCGAACAAATTAATATCTTGTTTGCCTAAAGGATAGTAAACATTACCATCGAGCTTATTCATCCCTTTGTCCGTATCATTTTTCTTTCCAATCGTTATCTCTTGATTCGAGAAATAGGTTTTGGGATCAGGAGTCGTCCGGGCGGCAAGATAAAACTTAACACCATCACTTTGATAAGCTTCCAGCGGATAACCTTCGGTTATTACTTGTCCGGTTTTTCCATCCAATTGTGATGCCCGCGTAAGGACTCCACTCAATTGCACCGGCACATCGCTTTCGGTCAATGGCTGTTCGACCAAAGGGTCGGAAGAACAAGAAACGATCATTCCCAGAAGCAATAAAGCCGCCGTGTATTTATATAGTAATTTCAACATATTTTCGTTCTTTTCTTTTATTCAATAACAACTTCACTCTTTCCTTTATACTCCCATTCTTTCAATTGCCCTTCCAAAATAATGTTCGGATCGGGATCGGGAATACTCACATAAATGATCTTTATCGTCAACACCGTAGTTTTACCCATTTCGAGTTTCACAGGATTTCCGTTGTCTTTAAAGTTCGCCAACGGATAGTCACCTCCTACTTCCAGATTCGTATTGGTATCTTTCACTTTAAAATTGATGCTGACACCCGATACGGCATCTACCTTTTCGGTACTTGGTAACAAGTAACATTCGGAGGTTGCCCTATTATCATAGGGCAAAGCAACTAACTTACTCTGTGATGCTAATGTATAAGCGGGCTGAAAATTCTGAGCAAAAGATGCTAATGTCCATCCTGATGAAACCAAGTCAAAAACGCCCTGAAGAGCTTTGGTATTTACCACCAAAGAAGAGATTTTCAGCTGATTTACGGGATGTTTACCCGGGTCCAGTACGTTATCATCTTTGTCCACAACAATTACATTCACAGCAAGCCGCGCCATTGCATGTTGAAAATTAAACAACACCCGTTTGTCCGTTTTATTGTAATTTCCTATTTTCCCGGTATATAATAGATCCGGGAAAAAGTCAGTCCCTTCCCCGGTTACCGTCAGGTACATATCCGAACGAACCACACGGGTATTCGATTCCGGTATAGGACTGTAAGCCACAAAACCTAAATAGTTGTTCGGGGCAAAAGGCCAATACCGTGTCGGCGTTAATGTAATCGGATATTCAGGATCCGGATCCGCGTGCGCCCATGTAGGATCACCCACCGTTCCCGTTACATGATCCAAATAGAGTCCGGTCGTCCAGTTTGTCGGCACGGGCGACGTAGCAGTGGCATTGGCGGCCACAATAGCGACCTTATCATTTTTGGATAAACCGGCTGCACGTGTTCCCGATTCGACATTAATCGTGGGAATACTCGCAACGAAAGATATGGGCACTTGCTCTCCCCCTTCCGGGACTGCAACCTCATCGTTGCAGCCGGAGAAGGATAATAGGACAAATGCGCCTATCATTATACTGTATATATACTTTTTTATCATATCGAAAGTTTATGAATTATTCTATTACGATACTTCCTCCTGTTCCGTTTTGCCAGGGAGCAACCGTAGCGCTAAATATCAGGCCGGTCTTCTTTAAAGTGATATTGAACACGTGGTTTTCACCCGCCTTGAAGTCATAGCTTTCTATCTCCGCCAAATAAGTCTGTTTATTCAATACAACACCGACAATCGCGGTCTTGGTCCCCGTAGTTCCAATTATTTGAGGCATGATAAACGCTTCGTAGCTGGCAACGGCTTTTCCAAAATTCTGTACCGTGTTAGATTCTGTCAATTTGGTCGGCACAAATGAGTCCGTAGCCGATCCGGTAGCCGTAGCAGTTCCGGCAGCGACATCCACTGATCCGCTCAGTTTAAAATTACGGAGACTGATGCCGGGAAGAGAATTGAATTCCGCTTCCGTAAAACCTTCACCTCTAAATATATTCACGGTCACCTTGCTAAGCATGTGTTTAAAATGAAGCGAAACATTGGCGCTTCCCTCTTTTATCACACCGTTATTTGCATCGGGAGCGGCAACCAGAATATCATCCTTACGATCGTTGGTTTCCCCACTACTCTTACTTGTCCAGTTAAAGGTATTTCCCGATGTCAAATTAGATTTATCCGCAGGGAATACAGCGGTAATCTTATCTCCTGTTTGGAAATCATCCCGGTACCAAGGAGTGTTGGATGACAGCGAACCGCTATTCACATCACCGCTATAGATATAATCTGTATTACCCGCCACAGTGCTTCCTGTTCCTAATTTATAGAACTTGATCTTATCATCATCTTTAAAACCGCTTGCGGATGCATCCGTGGATGAGAAAGAAAGAGCAATGCTATGATTGATTTCTCCCCACTCAGCAACGTTCACCGATACTTTCACTTCAGAGGGTTCAATATTGATAGTCAAATTCGTATAATACCCTTCCTTGTATTCCACATTCTCGCCGAATTTCACGTTATACGTGCGTCCTGCTACTTTTACAACAGCTACGGTAGCCCCGGTCGTGATGGATTGCGGCTGCAAGTAAGCGGAAGCTTCCGCAGAAGCATTGAGAGGTCCAACAGTAATCGTACCGGTATTGGTTCCAAGAGTATATACCCCATTGGCCATTGTCCCGCCGATTTCATAATTCGGAAGCGTCACTTCCGCATCTTTTAGTTTAGCAGCTAATTCAGTATTTTTAGATGCTAACTTAACATTGACTTTAGCCACACGATGCTTCATTTCGAAATGAATAGCCGTATTACCTACGCCACCATGGTTGAGGATTGGCTCAGCGGTGATATAATCCTTCGACTGGTTGTAAGTTGAAGTATTATTCACTTCTGGGCGAGTAATAGACGCATAAAGCTTGCCTGTACCGGATATATTTTCCCAGTATATCGGAGAATTAGCATTCCATTCTTTAGTAGTTGCATTATAAGTGAAAATACCTTCTTGTTTACTGTCCGTATAAAGGTAAAGTTCATCTTTGGCTAGTAAATTATCGGAATTGGCACCTAAAGTTGCACTTCCAATAGTAACGTTTTTAGTCAATTTTTGTCCCTGTATCCAGTCAATCACTTTAGTCGTAATCTGTATGCCGGATTTTTGAATGTTCAATGTGATCACATGATGCTTCCCTTGTTCGTAAGTAAACGCGGAGGCATCTTTCACTTCATACGTATGTTCGTTGATAACGACTTTTACCAAGGTAGCGTTAGCCACGATGATTTGGGCGGGGAAAATAGCCACTCGATCTTTCGGATTGCCAGTTCCCTGTTTCTCCGGGATAATATTGCCTGTACTTGCCCCCACAGAGTACTCACCTGTGGTAGGATTCAACAAACCGTTATTCAAATATCCCGGTAAAGTAACCGTAGCGTTTTCTAAATCCGTTGCAGAATAGGTACCGTCGCTACTGCTCAACTTCACGGTAACTTTCGTTCCAGCGTGTTTCATATCCAGATGAACTCCTTGGTATAAATCAACTCCTGGGGTTTCACCCACAAGATAATCATCCATTTGGGTATTATTCAATTTTCCAGCGAAAACCGACGTTGCCCGAAAATCAGTGGGACCGATCAAGTTCTCCCAATAAATAGGAGTGGCAATTCCCCACTTCGTGCCATCAAACGTGAATGTGCCGCCTTTGCTATAAGCATAATCGGAATCCCCATTATCTTTAATATAAAGTTTTAATTGATCGTTTTGTTTAAAGCCTTCATTCACGCCTTGCGTGGTCACCACATGGATTACATCGTAACCTCTGGCAGGAACACCGACCCAATCTTCGATACTGGCCGTAATTAAAGCCGGAGTTGTTTTCAATGTCAGGTTGAATGTATATTTAGATCCGCTCTTCAGTTCGAGGTCTTTATCCAATGCCGCAGTATATACTCCGCCGTTTTTAGTAGTTACTTCAAAGGTAACGCCTTCACCGGCTTCGCGGGGAAGCAAAATGGCACGCCCCGTATTATTAGCGCCCAAAGGAATATTGATATCCTGTACATTCTCTTTATTCAACCATGTATCGGTAATCAAATCATAGTTACCTGTGGTTTTCAGCCCTTTAACAGCCAACTTGGCGCCGGTTAAGTCGATAGGACTTCCCGTATCGGTTTTCACATTTACAATAGCCATCGCTAACCGATGGTAAAATACCAAATGAGCTTCTTTTTTGTCCTTGCTGTTCGCTGTAGATTCATCTGCATTTTTATGCACCGCTGTCATCAGGTCCAACCCGGCAATATCCGACTGTCCAGAAACATTCACCGGATAGGTAGGATAAGCGCCCAACCCTTTATAAGGATAATAGGCTTTAAATGTAACATCACTGCCATCGGTAGGATAATACATTTTATTATTCTCAGGATTTGAAGTGAACGATCCGGTGCCTTCCGTTACATAGTCGCGATTTTTGTATTCGTTTACCACAGTCGGTATAGCCGCCGTACTCAGCATGGTGATACCGATATGGTCATTCGCTTCCCATGCAGCATCTGCCGCACGGGTAGTCGATTTGGAGGTCATGGTGCCCATGTTGACTCCCGCCGAGATAATCACGGCATCTTCGTCATTATTTGTCGGCGATTGGAAATCTTCGGAAGTACAGGCCACAGCCAGTACCGTCAAGAGTACGCCGGCCAGTAAATATTTAAATATATATTTCATATCTGATTAAAATTAGATAAGTTGCTCGATATAATTAATGTAAATCAATATTGGTATCTGGTTCTTTGTTCCAATCCACGATAGAGGCTGTAAGAACCACTCCTGTTTTGTTGAGTGTAAGGTTGAGCATATTGTGCGCACCTGCGGCAAACAGTTTATTTACGTCAAGCTTAGCTTGGAAAACAGCGCCGTTGAGTGTCACCGATACCATCACGGTGTTGGCCGAGATGGTTTGCGGCATCACAAACGTTTCGTAGCTCGATACCACCGTTTTATTACCATCCACAGCATATACTTTATCGAGTTTGAAGGGGCTGAACCCGGGCGTCACATCCGCTTTCGGAGTAGCTATTCCGTTTATTACATCTACCGTTCCGGATAATTTATAGTTGTTCATTTTCACCAAGCTCTGAGCCACCTCCTGAGGCGTGAATCCTTCTCCGGCAATAAGATTGATGCTTACTTTACTCAATACGTGCTTGAATTCAAAAGCGACATTTCCGTTAGCCTGAATTTCGCCTAAATTACGATCTGCCACAGGAGCCGCTACCATGATATCGTCGGCGTGGGCATTGGTTACTCCGGCGTTCTTAGCAGTCCATTCAAAGGTCGTTGCTCCGTTTGCTAAAAGGGGAGCAGAAGACGGGTAAACAGCTGCAATCAAATTCCCGGTCTGAAAATCATCCCTATACCAGGGAGTACCGGTTGCACTCAGCGTTCCGTGATCAGGCCCGCCTGCATATTTATATACATTGGTCTCTCCATCGACGGAAGCTCCGTCTGAAGCCAACTTGTAGAACTTGATCAAATCGTTGTTCTCAAATCCCGTAGAAGCTTGATTGCTTACCGAGAAGAACAGCGCTTCAAATTCCAGCGCCGGCAATTCGGTCCATCCCGTTACTTCTACGCTTACGCTTAAGCCGGTCTTTTCCACGGTGATAATGAGATTCGTTACCTTCCCCGCTTCATAGATGATGTCGGCAGGTACGCCGGGAGCCTTTATATCCTCAGGCTTCACCGTGTAGGTACGTCCTTCGATTTCCACCGTTACAAGGCCCTTACCTTGCACAATGGTTTGCGGTTGCAGATACGATGCGGTATTGTAGGTTACTTCCGCACCGGTTCCTGTTTTCTCAGGTTTGGCAAGCATGATGGAGCCTTTTTCAGTTCCGGGAACATACACTCCTTTATCCAAGCGTCCACCAATGGCATAATTGGGGAGAGATACATTTGCATTCAACAGCTTATTTTCTTCGTACGTTTTGGAACGAAGCAATACGTTGACTTTCGCTACTTGGTGCGACAATTTGAAATTGATGGCCGTATTGTCGGTTCCGCCCTTGTTTACAATGGGCGTCGCTGTAATATAATCGGCCGACTGGTTATTTCCTTCCGCCGTAGTAATGGCCGGACGGGTGATGGATGCATAGATATGGCCCTTATCGGTAATATCTTCCCAATAGAGGGGAGCCGAAGCGCCATTATAGATCCACTTATCGGTAGCTTTATCATACATAAAGGCTCCGGGTAATGAGGCGCGATTCGTGTCATCGCCGGTAAAGAGATATAGCGCGTCCTTGTCTTGCAGGTCGCCTTCGTTTTTACCCAAGTCGGCCGATCCTACGCGAACTTCTTTAAATTCTACCGTTTTTTCCTCCCATGGTTTGATGACGGCGCTCATTTCGACTTTCGCCTTGCGCACATCGGCAATCAGCGTATAGGCCGTAGCTCTTTCATAAACGAATCCGGCGGCTTCTTCCGCTTTCACTTCATACGTACGGCCATTGATGGCAATGGTAAGGATGTTCTTTCCGTTCGCGATGGTTTGCGGCGGGAAAACAGCCACATTATTTTCGGGCGTGATATTGCCTCGGGTAGTTCCCGGAACAAATTCTCCTTTATCGTTATAAGAACCGGCGTTGAGATAATCGGGAAGAACCACCGTCGCGTTTTTCAGATCGGTAGCCGTATACGTTCCATCGGAAGATTGCAATTGAATGGTCACCTTCGAGCCGGCGTGTTCCATCTCGAGGTTCACCCCGGTGTAAGCTTTTACATCGACATCTTTGGAGATAAGGATATCATCCATTTGAGTACTGTTCAACGCCTTGTCTATTACGGTAGCTCCGCGGAACGCCACCGGGTCGCCGGCAATGCTTTCCCAATATACGGGAGCATCAGGTGTCCATAGGGTTCCATTATAAGTAAACTTATTCAAGAGACTGAAATCGGTTGCGTTACCGTCTTTCAGAAACAGATCCAATACATTGCCGGTAGCAAAGCCTTTGGTTTCTTCCAATCCGGTCACTACACGGATAACGTCATAACGACGCGTGGGGCCTTCAGTCCACGGCTCGATGGTTGCGCTGATTTCGGCAGGAGATTTCAAACGGATATTAAAGGTATGAACATACCCCGCTTTCAATTCAAGGTCGCTGCCCATAGCGGCGGTATATTTACCTCCGTCAGGCGTCGTGATTTCAAAACTCACTCCTGCGCCGGCCGCTCTCGGTAATACAATCGCTTCGCTTTTCGCGCTGCTCACGGGAATACTTACATCCGCCCCTGAAGCATCGTTGACTTTTAATTCTTCGTACAACAAGTTATAGGTTGCGTCGGTCTTCAATCCTTTCATCACCAATTTAGCTCCATTGAGAATCGACTCTCGCGGGCCATCGGCAGACAGATTAACGACCACCTTGGCAAGGCGATGGTGGAAATGCAGTTTCACATTCGGATCTTTTGTGGAAGTTCCCGAAAGATGTTCTGCCGTCATCAGGTCGATATCCGCTAAGGCCGTTTGATCTTTGGTGGATACAGGAATCACTAATTCCGGGGACAAATCCTTTTTATAAGGATAGTACGACCGGAATGTCACTTCCTCATCATTTGTCGGGAAATAAATGATATGCCCGGCATCGATAGGGGAAAACTGTCCGTCACCGGAAGTCGTGTACCCATAATTACGATACGGATCGATGACACCCGATGTTTTAGGATTAATCATGGCTACCCCAATGGCGTCATTCTCATTCCAAATAGCGTTCGTGGCTCTGGTTTGCTGTACATCGGCGGAAATACGCGCAGCAACTTTGCCGTCGTCCGTTCCCGAATGTATTTCATCATTCGTACAACCGATAGCCGCTAGAGCTATCAGGGTACTTAAAAAGATAAATTTGAAAAAAGATGTTTTCATATAATATATATTATTGTTTTCTATTTACTCATTGAATAGGTGTTGCATCGATCCACTCTTCCGGACCGGCAGCCCAATCTTGGATGGTGGCAGAGAAATCAGCTCCTGCCGAAAGGGTTATCCTGATCACCCAAGGTTTTAAAATATCTTTGGTATGGAAACCACTCAAGTCGGAGGTTATATCGAAATTCAGCACTCTGTTATTTTCTTCACCGCCCTGATAGTGAACCGTCAGCGCCAAATTTTGCTTCACGTTAGCATCCAATCCCAACAACCGGCGTGCACCGGTATAGTATCCGTCGGTATCTTTTTCTCCTAACGTATAAGTTACATAGCCACGCTTCAATGCCGCATATCGGTCTTGCGGGCCACCTTCCACGAATGCATCCTTGAGGTCGCGCGAAAGGGTGATGCCGTCTACGGTAGCGGTAATAGCGCTAACCAAAGCGGCATTATTACCTGCCGTTTTCACTTTGATGACCAATGGGCGGGTTTGCACATACGTAGGCAGGTCGTAGTTGATGATGCCCCAGTCGACCAATCCTCCCTCGACATTAAAATCGATGTATCCGCCGACAAAATCGCTTGGATCGTTAATCAGACCCGTCTCATCGGATGTCAACGTAACCACCGTTCCGCTCAATCCGACATTTTCATTCTCCCCTTTCAGGGAAACAGCTTGATAATCTCCTTTGGTTAATTCCAACATCTTGTCGGGCCCAACTTCGGTTTTACGCCACAATTTATCCGGATATAGAATAGAAGTATTCGCATTCGTCAAGACTTCTCTGCTTCCTTGTTTTAATTCTTCAGGAACCAAAGGTGTAATGGTGTACAGTCCCGGGCAGTTTTCCGCATCATAGTCCGACTTTATACAAGATGATGTAAAAAGTAAAAACAGAACCGCACATGTTATTTTACAGATATTTTTCATCATTGCTTTTCTTTCAAAATATTGATGTATTTCATATTGTTTTTCGCTTCCGGGGTCGACATATCTGCTTTCTCCATATATTTTTCAGCAGCTTCTATATTTCCACGTTCCAACGAAGCAGCGGCGGCATTTAAATTAGCCTCGGGGCTGTCCGGATATACAAGGACAGCGGTTTCAATCAATTGATAATATTCCTCGGAACCCTTGCCTGCTAATAATGCAGCATCATACATCTCTCGAAGGCTTAACTGTGAAGGATTATCCTTGACCACCTTACGAGCCTCTTCGGGTGTATAATAAGGCAAATGATATTCAATTTCATAATCGGTATGGCGCAGTACCGGCAACCAATGGGTTTTTATATACTGATAGGCTTCGGTCAAACGTTTCAGTTCGGCTTCCTTTGCATCCGGATCGATATCTTTTCGGGCTATCTCAAGAATACGTTCGCGGTCTTTTATTTGTGAAATCTCCGCTAATTTTATGAATCCATCCCAATCTTCAGGAGTAGAATTTGTTTCGATAATCGACTTGGAAATTCCGAATTTACGGATAATATAATCCTTCAAAGCTTGTGTACGCCCTTGCGCAAGGAAAGCATTATGTTTATAGGTTCCCTCGGGTGACGCGTATCCATGCAGTGCTATAGACTGTATTTCGCTGATTTCAAATCCTCTTAACGTACTGTCTATTTTAGCAAGTTCGATGGCATTTCTATGAAAATCAGGATAAATAACCGTTTCGTTCAACGGAAAATCGATATAAGCTTGTCCCTTGAGAACACGCCGCTTTATGACTTCCGGTTTTGGAGCCAGGTAAAGGATGCTGGGAAGCTTGTCGGGCAATTCTATACCGGTCAATGGCATATATGTAATTTCTTGAGAATGGTTGCCACATCCGCAAATATCCTTTTGGAGTATAACGTCTGCTCCATCCATCCAAGCTTGTGAGGATATGGAAGCTGCATAATGAATTACTTGCTCCTTATTGTTGGTATGACGATACACTCTGTCTTCGTCCGGAGGTATCAGTCCGTTACGTTTTGATACAATATATCTCTTCCGCCCATAAACAGTTACGGGAGCAAGCAATACTTCGTTATTCCCTTTTCGTATAATCGGCGTAAAGGTTATAGCCCGGTTTGACTCAAGCTTCATATCTTCCGGCAAAATTAAATTCATTTCGACATGCAAAGCATCATCTTTGGATACTTGCATCGATACATTTTCTGCACGAACATCTTTATCGGAGATGGTTTGTCCTTGTAAATAGCTTGCAAATAACAAGAAAAAACCCACTATAAATATATTTTTCATCAATTCTAATTTTTAAAATATATACACAAGACTTACCGCTGCTTTTGTAGGACCAAAATAGTGTTTGTCCTTATCTTTCTCGAGGCGCTTACCACAGCTACCACATTGGTACTTGTCATAATTAAGGTAAGCATACCCGGCCCCGATATTCGCTTCCAAATTCCAATGACGCCCCAACACCCATTGGTATCCATACGAAACTCCGCCACCAATGAAATTCCCTTCATAACGGTGGTTCCGCAATCCTTGATACAAATCAAACGGCAATTTTATCCCTGAAAGATTAAAAATGCCGCCATGCAAATGGACTCCTAAAAAAGAACCAGCAAACTTCTCACAAAACCAAAATCGATATTCCGGTTGTATATACAAGTGCTTTAAAAGTTTGTTTCCTCCCAGCTCCCACGGGTTGTAACTGACATAGAAATCCAGCGTATTCTTGGGAGCGGTTCCGATTTCCAACGCCAAATTCATCGAAGTGGTGGCATCGGCTATTACATTTGTTTTAAGTCCGACCTTTTGAGCCGAAGCGCTACTAATACACAGCAGCGCAAACACCATAATTAGTATTTTTGATTTACTCATGTTTATCTGTAAATAAAATTATCTTTGTTCTATCTAAATATTTCAAATTCTGCCAATTGGATGATATAAAAAACCTTTAACACCTTATTCGAGTTCCGCTAAAGCACTTTAATTATCTTCTTATCATATCGGACATACCATAAGAATTAAAAGAAAAGAAACAGTTATAAAGCTTAAAAAGCTAAGAATCTGTTTAATTTTGGTTTGCGATTCGTGAGAAATATAAATAGCTTTTTAATTCTTTTTAATTCATTGAACTATATATAAAATCCGACAAAAGTACACCCTACAACCTGGACACCCAAAAAAATACAGGACACTTTTATACTAAAAACGGACACATATAAACCATTTATAGGACATTCTTATACTAAAGACGGACATATATGGGTCATTTAAACGAAGATGAAATGGTTTTAATTTATAAAATAGATTATTCAAACCAATCTTTCATTATTTATTTTGAAGATCTTCTTTCAGCTCCTTAACGCTTTTACCGAAATATTTAAGACAATACCCGTTTAAATGAGCATACGAAGAAAATCCGAGTTTGCCGAGAAGCTCTTTAAAATTATCCGTCTTCCAGAGCTCTATCTTTACTATTTGTTTTTTCTGCTCCAAAAGCCACTGCTTGGGTGTCGTATCGAAATGATTCTTGAACTTACGCGTCAATGTTTTAGTCGACATACAACAGGCCGCCGCTAATTCATTCACTGTCGAAACCTTGCCGGCTTTCTCTTTCACCATTGTTTCGAAAGAAGTATCGTCATTCAATAACGGATAGAAAAACATCGCGTTTTGCTTTTTAGTATAAAATCCCCGCATGAGGAAAAACCACTCGCTCTGTTTTATATCATACAGATGACGGCAAAACATCTTATTATTCAAATACTCGTGCACGGATGACGCAAAGTCGACCAAAAGCTTATTCATCGGCAAAACCCGCAAAGCGACATCCCTCTCGGGTAAGTACTTCTTCAATGCAATCATTTCAAACTTATCACACAATATTTGCGGTTTATCGAATATGAGCCGTATAAAATAACTATCGCTATTGGCCCGCATCCCAATATTGATATTTTTCCCTAACGAATACAGATTGTCTTTTTTCAGAATTAAACGAGAGTCTTCCCCAAAAAACTCTATCTCTCCTTTTAGCATAAAGATAAAGCAAAAAGCTTCTTCTACGTTCATATCGAGCATCGTACCTGAATCAACGGCATATTCCGAAAACATTCCTCGATAATTCGATTGATAATTCGGACACTCAATGTGCTCATTCAAATAATACAATCTACTCATTATTTTTGTCGCTTTTCTTTATTATCCAAAGACAAAAGTACTGTTAATATCCTTTCAGATTTTCACCTCTTATACTTTGGGGAATTTTTCCTCATCCTTTATTTCTTACACATTCTATTTGATACGAAGACTGAAAACTCAGCGTTCCGGAAGAGCCATGTAGCTCGTTGAGACTTTTTCACAATTAATCTTTTTGTCAAGAAATTTCGAACAAGATCGTGTTTTTTCATAATAGAAGCCCAATACAGGCATACTACATTCATACTACATCTCCTTCTTAAAGGATCGAAGGAAATCCACAACAACTCTTTATTTAGCTGATAAATAGATAACAAATAGATTTTTCACAAAAACAAATCCAAACATTCGGGAGCAGGGTTAAAAGCAAAAAAAATATTTATTCCGGACAAACAACAAAAAACAAACAGGGAATTATCAACGCGTAATCGTGAAATACTATTAAAATAAACTTGTATAAATAAAACAATAATCTTATTTTTGTGGCCTATGGATGTGTTTTGGAATAACCCCGTACATTCAATCTTGTTATTTTGTACACTCTATTCCTGAACAGACCCTATGAAAATTGTCTTTATATCTTTTCCGTATGAAAAAATATGTTTTAAGTTTCTACGTTTTATTGTGTTTATTTCCGAATGTAAGACCTCAATCCCCCTTGTCAATCAAAGAACAAGCGGTGGATAGTTTATTGACCAAAGTCTCAAAAGAAATAAGGAGTGTATCACCGGAGCAAGGACTTGAATTCGCCGTGAAAGCTTTATCTCAAAGCCGGGAAAGCAATTATTCAAAAGGAAAAGCGATGTCTTGTTTTTATATCGGACAATTACTTTTTTACTTCGGGGATTACAATAAATCACTGCAATATCTTTCGCTTTCGGAACAGGAAAAATACACTTCCGGAAATTACATCTTGTTATCGGAGATTAGCAGGATAAAGGGACAGTTGTATTCTTATTTAAAATTAAAAGAGGCATCCTTTTCCGAGTTAAAAAAAGCATACGGTTACGCTCTTCAAATCCGGGAGAAGAAAGAGAGAGAGCGTTTCACCAGTTTAGCATACGAAAATCTCGCAATTGCTTTTAATATAAGAGGCGATCAGGATTCTTCATTTTTTTATCTAATGGAAAATAAAAAATTATTGGCGCGAACGGACGAGAACAAAACGTTCAACAATGCTATTAATCTTTACACCCTCTTCGGAGAGTATTTTGGAAACAAGCAACAATATGATTCCGCCACGTATTATTTTAATAACGCGCTTGCGCTCATCTCTAAACACGACTATCCTTATACCTCGTGGCTATACGGTCATTGGGGAGATTTGTATAGTCAAAAGAACGAATCTGATTCCGCTCTGTTTTATTACCGCAAAGCGTTACAAAACTTAAAGGAGACAAATCTGAAAAATGAATTCCCCAATATCTATCAAAAAATATCGGAGATCTATTCACTGAAAGGCATAGAAGATTCAGCAACGCTTTATAACGAAAAATACTTATTAATCAGTTCTGAACTTAGAGATGCGAAGGACAAAGCGACTGAGCAGGCGCTACAAATTTTATTGAAAGAAGAACGACACTATGCCCAAATAGAGCAGCAAAAAATTTTAACGATAATAGGGATAATCTTAGTTTTCATCTCTATCTTGATTCTTCTTTATGGGCGGCATTGGAACAAAAAGAAAAAAAAGATACTGGAAGAAAAAGAAAAAGAAGTGACCGACTTACAGAGTAAATTGAATGAATCACTGGAAAGGGTTCTTACATTAGCACAGAAAAATGACCCGGCCTTTCTCCCATTATTCAGGAAGGTATATCCCCAATTTAGTCAAAATATTTTTCAAAAGTACTCCGACCTAACTCCTTCCGAGTTTCAATTATGCGCGTTGATATTTTTGGATTTCACATCCAAAGAAATCGCTCAATATACTTTTGTCACCCATCGTTCGGTACAAACAAGCAAAAGTCGATTGAGAAAAAAATTTGAGATTGATGGTCAGACAGACCTGTACCAATATATAAAGTCGTTTGGATAAAATTTGAAAAACAATGAAAGATATAAACAGCCCTATTATTCGCGTATTGACCATCGTGATCTTCGGATTATTCATCTTCACTCCTTACGGCAAGGCCGACATAATCGGCAATCGGAAGGATCGAGCTACGGCATTGACTCTAAAAGCATCGATAGCGGATAAAATAGTCTTTACTCAACAAGACAAAAAGATTTTCGCCTCTTACTTGGCATTCATAAATAACGTTCAATCGTTATCGATAAACAATATATTGGAAAAAACAGCCTTGTTTTTCCTGAACACGCCATATACAGGCCAAACCCTCGAACTCAATAAAGAAGAAACGCTGACTGTCAACTTGCGCGAGTTCGATTGCATGACGTATGTGGAAACGGTGGTCGCTTTATCAGAAACCGCCTTATCACCGAATCCGTCGTTCGAAACGTTTACCGATAAGCTGCGAAACATCCGGTACCGAAACGGCAATATACAGAACTATGCTTCCCGAATTCATTACACTTCCGACTGGATGTATGAAAACGAACGAAAGGGGGTTCTTGAAAACATCTCCCAATCCTTAGGCGGAATACGGGAAACAAAGAAGATCGATTTCATGTCTTCTCATCGACAAGCTTATCGCCAATTAAAAGACGACGGGACGATGTGGATGGCGATTCGTTCGATAGAGGAGACGATGAACCGAAGAGGGGGATTTTATTATCTTCCCAAAGAGACCATTCTTTCCGCGGCCGCCCGTATTCCGCATATGGTGGTGATTGCATTCACAACGACTATAGGAGGATTAGATACAACCCATATGGGGTTCGCTTTCCGGAAAGACGGAAGATTCAGTTTTATCCACGCTTCCTCGTCGGGAGATAAAATAATGATTCAACCCGGAACACTCTACGAGTATTGTGATTCACAAAAATCCTGCACGGGAATTATCGTAGCGGAAATAAAATAGGCCGGAGGCTAAGCTTCTTCTATGCCTGCCAGTTCGGGGTCGATCATAATACGTCCGCAATATTCGCACACGATAATTTTCTTTCCTAACTTGATATCCATTTGTTTCTGAGGCGGAATTTTGTTAAAGCATCCACCGCAGGCTCCGCGTTGAATAGGAACCACGCCCAACCCGTTACGCGCGTTTTTACGGATACGTTTAAAAGCGGCCAACAAACGCGGCTCGATGCCGGATTCCATTTTCTTCGACTTTTCACGAAGTTTCTCTTCCTGCGCTTTCGTTTCAGAAACAATATCGTCCAACTCTTGCTTTTTTTGCTCCAAATCGAGTGTCTTTTCTTTCAGGTTTTCGTTGGCGCTATCCATCTGTTCCTGAATAGTCTTTATCTCTTCGGAATATTCACGAATATGCTTCTCCGCCAGTTCTATTTCAAGCGTTTCAAACTCAATCTCTTTCGATAGATGGTCATATTCTTTACTATTCCGTACGTTATTCAGTTGGGAATTGTATTTTTCTATTTTGACCTTCGTGGTTTCAATTTTCGCTTTTTGCTGTTTGGTGGCATCATTCAGCTCCTTCATTTCGAGCTGAAGGTTGTTGATACGCGTACCCAATCCGGCTATTTCGTCATCCAAGTCCGATACCTCCAAAGGCAATTCCCCACGAAGCGTTTTTATCCTATCGATCTCCGACAAATAGGTTTGTAGTTTATATAACGATTTCAGCTTATCTTCCACCGAAATCTCTTGAGCTGCTTTTTTCTTTGCCATATACTATTTCTTTTATTAAAATTGATACTCCTATCGAGAGGGCGGCTGTCAAAAACACGTCATTCCGCACTTGATGCGGAATCCCCACATTCTTTTATCCGGAGATTGCGGGTCAAGCCCGCAATGATGAACCCTCTTTTCACTTTTGATACACCCTCGCTCACGTCGCCTGTCTTTAACAAAAATGTAGTAATGATGCGATACGGCGATCGTTTCATTACTACATTATTTGTGAGAGCGGGAACTAGTCAGACCGCTTTACGTCACAAATACTTAACGGGATTCGAATCGAATGCCGATTTATGAAGTGCAAAGGTAGGATATTTTTTCGAAATAACATCGAAAAATATTTCTTTTGTGCAGATCTCCGACTCGTAATGCCCTACGACGGCAAGTAATATCCGGCCTTCCACATCATAAAAGTCGTTGTATTTAGCTTCTCCGGTAATAAATACATCGGCGCCGTATGCAATGGCTTCCGGAATAAGAAATGCACCGCTTCCTCCGCAGAGCGCCACATCGCGTATCTCCCGGTTCCTCATTTTAGTATGGCGGATGGCAGGTAAGTTGAGAACATCCTGAAGGAAATACAAAAACTCCTGTTCGGGCATCGGTTCGGGCAATACTCCGACAGCGCCGCTACCGGCCTGTTTCCATTCATTCTCCAACGGGTAGAAATCGTACGCAGGCTCTTCGTAGGGATGTACGGCAATCAATGCACGCAAAACCTCCTCTTTACGAAATGCAGGCAAGACGGTCTCGATGCGTATCTCTTTTTCATAATGCAGTTCCCCTATTTCCCCGACAAAAGGATTGGTACTTTCGCCGGCACGGAATGTCCCTTCGCCGGTAAGATTGTAACTGCACGAATCGTAATTGCCGATATTGCCCGCTCCGGCATTGAAGAGCGCCGTACGGACATATTCGGCATGCGTATCGGGCACAAACGTAACCAACTTCAACAATGCCTTTTTCTGCGGACTAAGAATGCGTATCTGTTGCAGTCCGAGCATTTCCGCCAACCGGAAATTCACTCCGCCGGTAGCGTTATCGAGGTTGGTATGAGCGGCATACACCGTAATATCGTTTTTAACAGCCTTGATCAGGCAACGTTCGATATACGTGCGGCCCGTCAGCGATTTAAACGGCCGGAACGCCAACGGATGATGCGAAATGATCAAATTGCATCCCAACGATATCGCCTCGTCCATCACATTTTCCGTAACGTCGATGCAAAGCAACGCTCCCGTGGCCTCGCGGTTGACATCGCCTACCTGCAACCCGCTGTTGTCGAAATCTTCCTGCAACGCGAGCGGAGCCAATTGTTCAATTGCTTGAATGATATCTTTTATGCGCATACGCTTATTCTTAAAATGAAACTATTTTGCAAAGTGCGGTTTCGCAAATACCTCATGCTTGATCGGGAAAATCTTCTGCATGGTATCGGCGAAGATGGCTCCCATACGGCGTTGGATATAGGCATCGGTACCATTTTCGGGATGCCATCCGTACGTTACGCCTTCGATGGTTTGTTTATCGCCGGTAAAGAGCAAGCTCACCTGTTCGCCCGTGACCGGATGCACGGTATTTTTCGAGAAGCCGATAAACTGATCGAATTCCACCACGGGAAAGCCCCATTTTGCAGCTAACTTCCGGACGGAAGTATTGAAAGTCACACGTGCATCGTGCCAATCAGTACAAAGCACGACGACCGCCGGCTTACCGTATTTCGTATTGTAATATTTCGAGCCTTCGTCGAATTTCAGATTATAGCATTCCGCCATGTAGCGTTTGATCACATAGTCGTACGCTGCGGCATAGTTACTGCGGTCGAACGGCGTTTGATAATCGGTATATTTATCGCTCAACTGCGATTCATCAAACACATCTTTGTCATGTACCTGCATGATAACCAGCGCATCGATTTCTTCCAGCTCCGCCTTTGTATAAAGCGTACCTTTAACCATCCGGTTAGCGGCATCGGCAATCGCTTCGCCTCCGATAGCCCTATTGACGGGTTTCGCCCCCAGAATATCGCAGCCCACCTCAAACCAACCATTGTTTGGGGAAGCAAAGGACGCTCCGGTAAGTAAAAAAGTATACGACTCGTTACTTGCTTTGTGCTGAGCGGACACGATAGCCGGAAAGATAAGCAAGACCAATAAAAAAAGAGGTATTCGTTTCATTTTGTTATTTATTTTATTTATGATTCGTAAGTTATTTCGTCTGAAAGTTTGCAGTTTACAGTCACTTCTAACTCCTAACCTCCTAACTGTCCTTAGTTCTTAATTTCTAATTCGTAATTTGTAATTTGTAATTTCTAATTCGTAATTTGTAATTTGTAATTTCTAATTTGTAATTTCTAATTTGTAATTTCTAATTCGTAATTTGTAATTTGTAATTTGTAATCTATAGCTCCTTAAAGTCCCTTGCGAAACTTGAGTCAATTATATTTTTATCCGCACTTCGATGCGCCGCAATTACGGCACTTCAAGCAACCCTCTTCATACACCAGCGCTTCCTGGCCGCACACAGGGCACTTTTGCCCTTTCGCTTCCGTATCATTGGGAAGGTATTTTTTGAGAGCGCGTTCCACGCCATTCTTCCATGTATTGATGGTTTCGTTGTCGAGTTCCAGTCCCGATACCAGTTTGATAACCTGATCAATCGGCATTCCATATCGCAGCACTCCCGAAATAAGTTTGGCGTAATTCCAGTACTCCGGATTAAACTTGCTATCGAGCCCTTCAATGGTTATCTTATAGCCCCGGCGGTTTTTAAACTGAAAGTCATAATGCTTATGTCCGTCTTTATCATAGGCTTTGATAATCTTACCGGTCGAAATATTCTTAGGAATCATAATGCCGTCATCCTCATCATTGATACCGGTAAAGATTTCATACGGGCGTCCGTTCAGCAAGCCGATAAAAGCGATCCATTTCTCTTTATTATTTTGGAACTTAATCACATCGGCTTTCAATTCCGCCGGGCGCGAAGAGACTATCGGAGGCCTTTCAAAACAGTCATCGTCTTTCTTATCCTCCTTTTTATCGTTGGAAATAAGCACTCCAGCGCGCGATCCGTCGCGATAAACCGTACAACCTTTGCACCCGGAGCGCCAGGCTTCCATATATAATTCGCCGACAAGCTCCTCCGTGACATCATGGGGTAAATTAATGGTCACACTGATCGAGTGGTCAACCCATTTCTGAACACGCCCCTGCATGCGTACCTTTTGCAGCCAATCGACATCGTTCGAAGTCGCTTTATAATAAGGAGATTTCGCCACCAACTCATCCAACTCCTCATTCGAATAAATTTTTGTAGTGGAATATCCGCTAGCTTCCATCCAAGTAACGAATTTGTGATGAAACACCACATATTCCTCCCACGAATCACCGTTTTCATCGACAAAATCAATGCGTGCGTCTTTATCACTCGGATTGACTTTACGGCGGCGTTTATATACCGGCATAAACACCGGTTCAATACCCGAAGTGGTTTGCGACATCAGGCTGGTCGTTCCGGTGGGAGCGATGGTCAGACAGGCGATATTGCGCCTTCCGTATTTCACCATATCTTTATAAAGCTGCTCATCAGCCTCTTTCAACCGGTTGATAAAAGGATTATTCTTCTCCCTTTCGGCATCGTATATTTCAAAAGCGCCGCGCTCTTTGGCAAGGATAGTCGACGAAGCATAAGCATTCAGCGCGACCGCCTTATGCACTTTTTCGGAAAAATCGCTTCCTTCTTCCGAGCCGTAACGAATTCCCAACGCCGCCAACATATCGCCTTCGGCCGTTATTCCGACACCCGTCCGGCGTCCTTGTAAGGTTTTCTTCCGGATCTTTTCCCACAAATGGCGCTCAGACGATTTCACCTCTTCCGATTCGGGATCGCTATTGATCTTATCCAGTATTTTATTGATTTTCTCCGATTCCAAATCGATGATATCATCCATGATCCGTTGCGCTAAACGGACATGCTTGGCAAATAAGTCGAAATCGAAATACGCCTCTTTCTTAAACGGATTGACGACATAGGAATACAAATTGATGGCCAACAGACGGCAACTGTCGTAAGGACACAAAGGTATTTCGCCGCAGGGATTTGTCGATACCGTTTTAAAACCCAGGTCGGCATAACAGTCGGGAACAGACTCGCGAATGATTGTATCCCAAAAGAGCACGCCCGGCTCTGCCGACTGCCAGGCATTATGAACAATTTTGCGCCACAACGCTCCGGCATCGATATTTTTGGAATATTTCGGGTCATTGGAATCGATCGGATATTTTTGTTCATACACGT
Source organism: Bacteroidales bacterium UBA5382 (assembly GCA_002409745.1). Lineage (GTDB taxonomy): Bacteria > Bacteroidota > Bacteroidia > Bacteroidales > Dysgonomonadaceae > Limibacterium > Limibacterium fermenti. The sequence goes on along the minus strand of DHOU01000014.1, from coordinate 25,533 downwards.
TACCGTCTTGTACAGCCTGCATGAATTCATCATCGATTTTCACCGAGATATTGGCTCCGGTAACCTTTCCCTGTTCCAGTTTTGCATCGATAAAATCTTCCGAATCGGGATGTTTGATGGAAACACTTAGCATGAGCGCTCCCCGACGGCCGTCTTGCGCCACTTCGCGCGTAGAATTGGAATACCGCTCCATAAACGGCACCAATCCGGTAGAAGTGAGCGCCGAGTTTTTTACCGGCGACCCTTTCGGGCGGATATGCGACAAGTCGTGCCCTACCCCGCCGCGGCGTTTCATCAGTTGCACTTGCTCCTCATCGATACGGATAATCGCGCCGTAAGAGTCGGCATTACCATCCATCCCGATAACGAAACAATTGGACAACGAAGCCACCTGAAATTCATTTCCGATGCCGGTCATGGGGCTTCCCTGCGGAATAATATACTTAAACTGATCGAAAAGGTCGAAAAGTTGTTTCTCGCTCAAAGGATTGGCGTAATTCTGCTCAATCCTGGCAATTTCTTTAGCCAACCGCCAATGCATATCTTCCGGCGTTTTTTCATAAATCACGCCTTGGCTATCTTTCAAGGCATACTTGCTGACCCACACTTTGGCCGCAAGCTCATCGCCCTTAAAGTATTTCAATGAAGCTTCATAAGCTTCATCGAACGTGTACATGTATGTTCCTTTTTTCATCCTTCCGTTTTGATTAATAATTGATGAATATATTGTTATTTAATTGACTCAGGCATTGTCAAAAAATACCTTATTATACTTTTTCCGACCGAACAATTTTTATTTTTCCAATAAAGATTGTTTGGGAGTACAATATTAGGAAAAGTTTTCCTCAATTCAACAATAAGTTCAGCACATTTTATCAAACTGTGGAAAAGTTTTCCACACATCCATCGTAATAGAATGATTATAAGGGAACAATAAATATGATAGATAAAAAGAATTTGCCAAATCGAAAATTTATCACTATAAATCAAGGAGTAAAAATATCCAAATCAACTAGCTCACAGCCAACTTCCACACAAAAAAAATCACCCGGCAAGAAACACTTACCGAGCGATCTTTTGTCCCTTTGTCCCTCCGTCTCTCTGTCTCTTTCTCCCTCCGTCTCTTTCTCCCTCCGTCTCTTTGTCTCTTTGTCCCTCTATCTCCCTGTCACTTTTTGACTGTTCCCATAAACAGAACAGCGCCCGTGGAATTTTCACGGATAACATACAGGAAAGGTTTGTCGGCATTGAAGACAACTTTCTGTACAGGAGGAGCGGCAGCCAATTCCATGCCTACAATGGTCACCGCGGCAGCTTCCGTACCTTCTTCATCCGTACTGATATACGTATCTTGTTTTACAAAGGAGATTTTTGCACTCATGTCCGACATGCGGCTGAAATCGGCAGCATTGCTAAAAGCGATCCCCATACCCATTTTATCTATCAAGATATCATTTAACCGTTTGCTGTACTCGGTTTTAAACTTGGGAAGCGATAGCTCGACTTCGGCATTGTGTAAACCGGACGTAAAGTGAGCCCAATAGCCCTCCTCCTGCAATACGGTTACCACATCCTGCAACTGCTTTCCTTCCTGTGGAAGCAGTACCAACATACTGAATGCCTCGTTCCCATAAGGAAGCTGAACCATCTGCAACGTTTCATCGGCCGAGTAATTAAATTCGGCGGTTTGATGCATCATATCCACCTCTTTCCCCGTAGCGTCTTCCTGCGTAAAAAGTTTTTTAGAGGTATTTTTCGCATCGAACTTCGATATCCAAATCCCTTTAAAATAGATTGCATTGAGCAGATACATCAAATCCTCACGCTCGGTTTTGTCCAAAACCGATTGAATCAGTCCGTTCGTGTTATCCGACGCCCATCGATTGATACGATCTTTGGTTTTGACATCGCCAAAATCCACGGCTTGCACTTCGGCATCGTAATACTTCTTGTTTACATCGATAAAGGCGGGTTTAATCGACACAAACTGATTCGTCCAAATCGAATTGGCGATCGAAAGTTTGGTGGACGGATCGGTCTTCAGTAACGCATCCTTCATCTTTTGGTAATACGCATTCAGTTCCTCGTCGGAATAAGCGTCCATTTTGAGCGTTTCCTGCATGGCCTTTTTCGTTTCACCGTCGGCACCATTCCAAGTCATCGCCAACGCCATACTCAAACTGAAAGGCGAAACCATAAAATTCGCATCTTTATCGGCCCGTTCTTCGTCGAACACATGGGCAAAGAACTCAAAAGCGAACTGTTGGTCCGACTGCACCATTTCTTTTTCCGCCCCCCTCAACTCTATTTGAATAGGAGCCGGTAAATCCGCTTCCCTCTCATTCCCGGTATTCTTATCGCAGGAAGCAGCCATGGTGATAAGCGGAAACATCATCAGTAATAATTTCGATTGAATTTTCATCGGTCTTTTCTTTTTATAATTTTATCATCGACTCTATCCTATTGATGAAACAGCTTGTTAAAAAGTTGCATGAAAGATAAAAAATAGTGGAAAGATTGTACGCTCCATCGGGGATACGGCCCCAAACGGCGGCCCCGGTTATCGGTACGGCGGCCAAAGTCTCTCCTACGGCGCCTAAAGTGACACGTACGGCGACAAAAGACCTTCATACAGCGGACAAAATCGCCCATACAGCGGCTAAAGCGGTGTGTACAGCGGCTAAAGCGGTGTGTACAGTGACAAAAGTTCCACATACAGCGACCGAATACACACGTGCAGCGACCAAAGTCGCTTGTACGGCGGGCAAAGTCGTTTTGATCTGCCAATATGTCACACTCGCATCGGTAAAAGTCGTTCTGCATCCGTCCGAAGTCGTTCCTCCAATCCGGAAAGTCCTTCTTCCTGTTTCCGAAATCGACCTTGCAACGGCCCAACTCAATCTCGCATCGACCAAACTCAGTCTAACGACGACCAAACTCAGTCTGACAGTATCCTAAATCGATCTGACAAGGGACAAATGAACTATCTCCAAAATTAGACAACAAACTTTTTGGGGCACTGCACTGTTATCCTCTTCCTTTAATAATATCTCTCTGGAAAAACACTATCAAGCCCTACGAATAGCACACCGTTCGACTCAGAAAACCAAATTTTATTTTCTCTCGACAACCATCCGAGAGACAAATAAATCCACGAATCCTTATAACTTGTTTGTTCCCCTATCTGACGAATAGCCATCGGCCCCTTTGAATCAAGCAATTGCCATATCACACCGGCGCACCTACCTATATCATCTGCGTTCATCTATTTATTATTTTTATTAACCTTGAGTTTTTCTATAACTAACGATTGCCAGAAAATTGAATACGACTATAAATCCGAAAATACGATATAATTGGGGCAATATATCATGAATTCCGCTCCCTTTCATATAGACTAATCGCACAATTTCCACAAAATAACGCACGGGATTAAAAATAGTTACTCGTTGCGCCCATTCGGGCATGCTGCTGATCGGAGTAAATAATCCGCTAAGCAAAATGAAGATAATCAGGAAAAAAATCAACACCAGCATCGCCTGCTGTTGGGTTTGTGCAAAATTCGAAATCATAAGCCCGAATCCGGTAAAAGCCAAGAGATAAAAAAAAGCAAAAAGATAAATATTCAAAATATTCCCGACAGGAAAAAGTCCATAAATCAGCCATCCGATAAAAATACCGATGGTGAGATTTATCAATCCTAACAGCCAAAAAGGGATGAGTTTACCCAAAATAAACATCGATTTGGAAACCGGAGTTACATTCATTTGTTCAATCGTTCCGATTTCTTTTTCTCTTACGATATTCAATGCTGATAACATTCCCCCCATCATTGTCACCAAGATGACGAGAATGCCGGGAACCATATAATTTTGGTAGCGCATCGCGTCGTTATATCGATAGTGTGGTTTAATATTGATGAAAGCTCCCGTTCGATTGCCGGCTTCAACCTCTATTTGTGTGTTATAGGCAAGGATAATTTGAGATAGGTACGACATTCCCAGCCCCGCTTTCTGCCCATCTACGGCATCGATCACCAACATCATTTTCAATGGTTGCCGATTGACATAGTCCTTTTCGAAAGCCGGAGGAATGATTAAAATCAGGTTAGCGTGTCCGGTTTCTATCCGGCGCAAAGCGTGATCATAATCCGGCTCATGGCTTGTCAGCTTAAAATAACCCGAAGATAAAATTTTTTCGATCAAACGCCTGGAGTAAGAACTGTGGTCGCCGTCAACGATACACAAAGAAATATTTTTCTGCTCGAAAGTAGCCGCCCAAGGAAGAACGGCCAATTCAAAAACAGGGATAAGAACGATAATAGCCAACAAAAACCGGTTTCGCAAGATTTGCAAAAACTCTTTTTTAAGCAGGAATTTCAGCGCTTTCATAATCTGTTTTTGAATTTTTTGATGCTGACAAAAAACAACAAAAAGCACATAGATAGAAGAATGAAGAAATCCAATACAATCGCCTTAAACCCTAATCCTTTGATCATGATATCCCGCAACCCGTCGATATACCAACGTGCAGGTACAATATAAGAAAAGGCTTGCAAAGGAATCGGCATGCTTTCAACCGGAAATATCAAATTCGATAAAAGCATGGAAGGGAGCATCAATCCTATGCCGGAAAGAACCATAGCTTCTTGCTGGGTTTCGGCTACGGTGGATATGAGCAACCCCAATGCAAGGGCGGAAAGCGTATACACAAGCGAAAGAAGCACAATCAATGCAATATTGCCGGCAATGGGAATTCCTAAAATAAAATAAGCGACCAATAAGCTCAGCGCAACATCCGTCAATGAAATAAAAAGATAAGGAACCGCCTTAGCCAGAATAATAAGTGCCGGGCGTAAAGGGGAAACCAATAGAATTTCCATCGTCCCGAGTTCTTTTTCTTTAGCAATTGAGATGGAAGTCATATACGCACATATCAGCATCATAATTAGCCCTATCATCCCGGGTACAATTTGATACATTCCTTTCATCTGAGGATTGTACAGCATTTTTGTCTCTATCTGAATAAGATCGGGGGCACTCGCCCTCCCGATGAGTTCTTTTTGGTATTGCGCCGCAATCAACTGGACATAACTTACTAATGTGGAACCTTCATTGGGATCGGAGGCATCGACGACTAACTGGATATCAACCGCTTCCCGATACGGCACATTATCACCGAAATCGGCCGGAAGAATAAGGGCTAATTTACATTCGCCTCTGTGAAAAGCTGTTTCTAGATCACTTTCCGAAGACAGGGCATTTACCAGAGTAAAATAAGCATTTCCATCCATCTTGGCAATAAATTTTGACGAAGCAGCGCTCCTTGACTGATCGAAGACCACAAAAGGAGTATTCCGGATTTCCGTAGATATGGCAAAACCGAGAATCAATAAAAGTAAAATGGGAAGGATGATCATGATAGTAAGAGTCAACGGATCCCTGACAATATGAAACATCTCTTTTCGTATAAAACTGATAAATTGTTTCACTGAACTTGATTTTTAGATTTTCCGGCCAGAATTTGAAAGACTTCATCCATCGTTCCGGCACCAAAGTTGTTTTTCAGCCGTTCGGGGGTATCCAAAACTTTGATGCTTCCATCCACCATAATGGATATCCTGTTGCAGTATTCGGCTTCATCCATGTAGTGAGTCGTCACGAAAAAGGTAGTTCCCCTGTCCGATGCACGGTAAATCATCTCCCAAAAAATCCGTCGGCTCATCGGATCGACACCGGCCGTCGGCTCATCCAGAAAAACAACTTTCGGAGAATGAAAAGTAGACACCGCAAAAGCCACTTTTTGCCTTATTCCCAAAGGAAGAGAGCCTACTAATGAACGCCGTTCTTTTGTCAACCCCAAGTCCTTGATAATCTCTTCGGTTTTCTTATTTATCTGTTTCCTGTTCATTCCGTAAATTCCCCCGAACAACTCCATATTTTCCACAGGGCTTAAATCTTCATATAAAGAGAATTTTTGACTCATGTAGCCGATATTCTTTTTCACGTCTTCCGCTTTTTTACTCACATCATATCCGACTACCGATCCTTTACCGGAAGTGGGCGCCAATAATCCGCACAACATCCTGATTACGGTTGTTTTTCCCGCTCCGTTTGCTCCCAAAAATCCAAAAATTTCACCTTCTGCGACTTCAAATGAAACATGATCCACCGCCGTAAAAGATCCAAAAGTTTTCGTCAAATTATGCACTTCAATCACTTTCATTTTTCATTAATTGGATGAAACAATCTTCAATAGTCGGTTCTACTTCTTCCAATTCTATTCCGGGAAAATCGATCCTCCGGTCATTTTCTTTAAATACCAAACGCACTTGATCACCTGAAATATAGGATAGTAATATATTATCCTGTTCTTTTACGGTCTCGAGCAGACGGTAATTGTTGGAGGCTTTTGCTTTATAAAGACGGAACGGATAATTTGCTATGACCTGTGCCGGGGCATCTACCTGCATGATTTTTCCCGCTTGAATCAATGCGATCCGGTCGCACAATGCCGCCTCATCCATATAAGGAGTAGATACCATAATGGTGATGTTTTGCTCTTTCAATGCTCTAAGCATTTGCCAAAATTCCTTTCGCGAAACGGGGTCGACGCCTGTTGTCGGTTCATCTAAAAAAAGTATATAGGGCTTATGTATCAAAGCGCAACATAGCGCTAACTTTTGTTTCATTCCTCCCGAAAGTTTTCCCGCCCGGCGATTTTTGAAAGGCGCAAGCTGTCCGTATATAGGCGAGATCATATCGTAATTTGCAGCAATGGTCGTATTAAAAACATCGGCAAAGAATTTTAAATTTTCTTCAACTGTCAAATCCTGATATAAAGAAAACCGTCCGGGCATATATCCTATATACATTCTTATTTTGCGAAAATCTTTCACCACATCCATTCCGTCAATCGATGCATTCCCCAAGTCTGCCAATAGTAAAGTAGTCAGGATACGGAATAGCGAGGTTTTGCCTGCGCCATCGGGGCCGATTAAACCGAACAATTCACCTTTATTAATCTGTAAACTGATATCTTGTAACGCCGTAACGGGAGTCCTGCCTTCATACGATTTTGAAACATGATGAATGGATATAATTGATTTCATATTCAGTAAGTCATTTAAAATCCACATCGCCATACATTCCGGTTTTAATAGAACCATCGGTATTGTCTACCGCTATTTTCACCGCATAGACCAAGTGTTGCCTCTCATCTTGCGTTTGAATTGTTTTAGGAGTAAATTCAGCTTTATCCGAAATCCAAGCGACCGTTCCCTCATATTCATTTTGCTTTCCGCCGATATCATTGATATACACAATGGCTTTCTGTCCGATCGTCACATTCTCCAATTGTGCAGCAACTATATAAGCACGCAGGAAAAGATGTCGGGTATCGGCTATTTTTAAGAGCGGGGTTCCCTGCGCCGCTACTTCCGAAACTTGTTTGTATTTATTGAGGATGATTCCATTCATCGGGCTAATGATACGACTTTTTGCGATTAGATCCTGTACCTGTGCTATTTGAGCTTCAAGCACCTCGCTTTCGCCACTCAACCCGTCGGTTGACGTGGAAATTTGATTGGTTTGCGCCGCAAGCGTCCGCTGCAAAACCTTTAGTTGTGTGTCCATATCATCAAGTTGCTTTTGAGTAGCAGCGCCGTCTTTCACCAGATTTTCCACTCGTTTTTTTTCCCTTGCCGCTTGGGCAATCTGTTCTTTCGCAGCAGCAATCTGTTGCGCGATATTCGGCTTACGGGCATTGATGGCTTTTATTTTTGCAGCAAGTTGCCGTTTTTGCAAGTGAAGTTGCATCGTATCGATATACCCGAGATATTGATCTTTTGCTACCGTCTGCCCTTCCCCAGAGTTAAGCTCTATGATTTGCCCGGCGGCCAATGCCGAAACAATTATTTCGGTGGTTTCGAAGGTGCCGGATGCATCGTGTTTCAACTGATTGCTATTGCACGCGTTAAATAAAAACAAACTTCCTATAATATAAATAGAGATATGCTTCATCATTTTATCTGTTACGGTCTTTTACTTTTCGGCACCTTGAATATGTTTGTAGTTTTGGATGCTCATTAGATACTGAATTTCATGAAGCGACCTGATTTGACGAGCCTGATTTTCGGATGTGATATCTCGTAACAAATCCGTCAGACGATAGATCCCGTTTTTATATTTACTTTCGCCGACTTGTTTTATCCGGTTTCTTAACGCGATTATTTCATCGTCTTTCTTTACCATTTCCTTCAACTTCCGGATTTCACCATACTGTTTAACCAGCTCTAGCCCGGTATTGAACAAGAATGTCTCCCGTTGAACATCCAGCATTTCTTTCTTCTCTTGAATCGTCTGAAGTTCATTCTTTTTCGAATAAAGGTTACTTAAATTCCAGGTTAACCTTATCCCTCCGACGGCATAAAAATTAAATTTATTTTCAAGGATATTCAATCCCGGGCGTCCATACCCTCCTTGAGCGAACAACCCAATATTCGGTCTGTTTTTAGACAACACAACCTGATATTGCCTTTTGTAAAGGGTGTTGTTCAAATCGAAAGAACGCAATTCGGGACGAGATAAAACGCCTTGCGTAACGGGTTCCTCAGACGGTTTAATGAATTTCGTGTCGTTTTCTATATTTGTATGGATAAGCAATTCGAGTATATGAGTCATACTTTGACGGATAGATTTTTGTTCCATCCTGTTTTGTTCAAGGTTGAGCACTTCTACATCCACCAAATCAAGATCGGTTTGCGTGGCCAGTCCGTTTGTGATATGAGACTGCACCGTTTTTCTATTTTCTTCTAACTCATTTTTAACCAAATCAAGGACTTTAAGCTGCTCGTCTAATGCGAGTATGCCGAAAAAAAGTTTGTCAACCTGTGCTTTCACGGCATAAAGAGACAGCTTGATTTCCTGACGCTGCACATCGTTTACGGCTTTTGCGATATTTTTTTGGGAAGCTATCCTTCCGCCGTCCCAAATTATTTGTATTGCCTCGAGGTTCGCACGGTATTGATCTTTATTTAAAGTTGGGAACTCGAAAACAGAAGCCAATTCGGAGGGCAAGTCCAGTGAGATTTCGGTAACATCGCTTTGATAAGAAACTTGTGCGCCTAAAGAGATTTGCGGTAAATAACTTTTGCCGATAGTGCTCAGCGTTTTCTGTTCAATTTTATCAATCAACCCATATTGTTGGATAAGCGGATAGTTTTTTACGGCAAGTTGACGACAAGTATCGAGGGTCAGAACAGATTGTGCTCTGAGCGGAAACGGCAGACAAACGAGCCATAAGAATGAAACAATCAGAAAAAAATCCTTCATATTCAATAAGACATAGGTTGCCAATTTTCATACAACCGTCAACAATACTGTTCCATAAGAAAACCTTCCACTCTCAGGTACTAGCAGCAGAACAGTTTCCCCTTTCTTTAATTTTTCAGAATGATATAATTCATCCAAAGCAATATAAATAGATGCCGAACCTACATTTCCTACAGATGTAAGATTAGTAAACCATTTATTTGTAGGTATATCTATATTCCTATTCTTCAGTTCTTCATCCAACAAATCGTAAAAGAACATAGAAGATACATGAGGAATGACATAATCTATTTTTTGCGTATCGACATGATGTTTTGATAACACAGAAGCAATATGGTTAACCCAATATTTTATTGCATATTTTTTTAAAACTCTTATATCCTGTTTTATCATTAGAATGGAACGTTCCATTAATTCAACAGTTTCAAATTCTTTCCATCCTTTTACATATCCATCAGATTGAATTTCCCCACCGGAATACATGCATACCGGTAACTCATTTGCATAAGACGTCATTTCAATCCATTCAATTCTTAAAGAAAGGCTTTTAGGATTAGGATTGCGCTCTATAAGAAATGCCCCTGCACCATCAGATAACATAAATCGTAAAAAATCTTTTTCAAATGCAATGTAAGGATTCGCCTCTACATTATTCAAATGTTCATATTCATATTCATAATTCTTAGATAGTAAAGCTGCCGAAGCTAATTCCGAGGCACAGCAAACTCCTTTTTGCGCGAATCCGGCAAGTATAAAGGTATAAATAATTTTTAAAGCCTGAATTCCTGTTAAACAAACACCTGATAAAGAATATAATTCCACAGAGTTCATCTTCAGTAATCCATGAACCATTGAAGCATGAGAAGGAATAATAAGATCCGAATTAGAAGTTGCACAAGCGAGAACATCAAATTGTAGAACATCATCATCAAACAGCATTGAAATAGCATTTTTTGCAAGTTCGGCATTTGAATGGGTCACTTTCTGATTCGTATTCAGTGCATAATACCTCGTTTTAATTTTATTTTGCCTTAATATAATACTACGTGCACGGGAGGAATTCCCATGTATCTTACCTAAATATAATTCAATTTCGTTATTATTCACCGGTTTATTAGGAAGAAAAGAGGAAATCCGATTTATATAGACATTATTAGTAAATGATAATTTTACTGTTTCCATAAAATAAATTTTAAATTTTATCACAAAGGAAACGGCTTTTCAGATAGGAATCATTGACCGATAGGAATCAATTATGTGCAAAAAGTCGGTTCTCATTCAAAGTTTGAATAAAAACTATTATTTTTGAATTCTATATTATAAGAATGGAAACAATAAAAGCAAAAGCATTCACGGTTGAAGGCATAGAAGCGTTATTCGGAGTGAAAAATTTTTCCATATCCGATGTAAAATGGCGCCTCCCTGATATTTTTTTGGAATACCCGCATTATTTAGAAAACGCCATCGGTTTTTCGATATGTACAAAAGGGTATGCTGTAATAAAGATTAATTTTCAAGAGTTTTTCGTTTCTCCCAATAGCATCGTGACCATTTTTCCTAACCGGATTATTGAACCGATCGATATAAGCGGAGACTTTACCACCGAATCGCTTTATTTCACTTTTGATTTTGTCTCCGATCTTCCATTAGTTTCCAATTTCAGTATCCTCGACAAGATCGAAAATACTCCCTGTATTGATGTTCCTTCCTCCGAGGCAAGTAATATATTAAAGTATCATTCTTTTATTGTGGAACAATATAATCGGAAGGATCATCCATACCGGCAAGAAATAACTAAATCCCTCCTCTTTGCATTGATTACCGAAATTGGGGCTTTGTATTTAACTTCGGAGCAAATAAAAAATGCCAATACTCATGCGGAATACTTGGTAAAACACTTTTACAGGTTACTCAAAAATCATCATAAGGAAGAACGCAGAATATCTTTTTACGCCGATAAGTTATGCTTAAGCCCTAAATATTTAACAACCATATTAAAAAAAACGACCGGCAAATCAGTGCACGAATGGATAAATGATGCCGTGATCGTTTCAGCAAAAATACTGTTAAAAACGACGGCATTCACTATCACAGAAATATCGGATGATCTTAATTTTGCCGATGCTTCTTTGTTTTGTCGTTTCTTTAAACAGCATACAAAAATGACCCCTCTCCAATATCGGGAAAGTGGAACAAAAGTGAGAGAAATCACTGAATAGAATCTTTTTGTAAAAGAGGAGTGTCCGGGAGACACTCCGGAATGGCTCCGAGTCATTATTTAATGGCCCGGAGTCATTCAATAGTGTCCGGAAGACAGACCTGTTATTTGCTCGCGCTATCCAGCAAATCCAAATCGTGTGTATCCAGTTTCAATTCGGGAGCCTCGAACAACGTTTTCAATTGATTATGGCTCGTGGCGCTTACAATCGGAGCCGTTATCGAGGGCTGCGCCAACAGCCATGCCAACGAAACGGTGGCCGGATTGCTGCCGTGCTTCTTCGACACTTCATCCAAAGCGGCCAGTACGCCCAATCCCTTTTCGTTGAGATATCGTTTTGCTCCTTCTCCCCGCACGCTCTTTTTGATATCGGCTTCCGAACGATACTTCCCCGTCAGGAATCCTGCAGCCAATGAAAAGTAAGGGAATACACTCAAATTGTATTTTTCCACTAATGACAAGTATTCGGTTTCATACTTCGTCCTTTCCACCAGATTATAATGCGGTTGCAGGGCAACATATTGGGGAAATCCGTTTTTTTCCGAAGCCTCGAACGAAGCGGTCAATCTTTCGGGAGAAACATTCGAAGCGGCAATATAGCGTACTTTGCCCGCTTTCACGATCTCGTCGTAAGTTGCCAGCGTTTCTTCCACGGGCGTCTTATCGTCATCGAAATGCGTATAATACAAATCGATATAATCCGTCTGCAAACGTTGCAGCGACTCATCGACGGACTTCAGGATATGTTTTCGGCTGATGTCGTGCGGACGTTCTTTCGCTTCCGACCCGACTTTCGTACCGATAATCACCTTATCGCGGTTTCCCCGGGCTTTCATCCACTTACCGATAATCGCTTCAGATCCTCCGATTTCACCGGTGATCCACCATGAATAGATATCGGCGGTATCGATAAAATTAAATCCGTGGTTGAAGAATTCGTCGAGTATTTCAAACGAACGTTTCTCATCCAATGTCCAACTGAATACATTTCCTCCGAACACAATCGGGGCGATCTCTAAATCAGTGTTTTTGATTGTTGTCTTTTTTGCCATCTTATATTTATTGAATTTAAAATGATTATGTAATGAAAAAAGTGATCCGCCCAGCCGTCTGAACGGTAGCCGTCAAAGGCCGGGCGCATCACACTTCTACCGGATGTCAATAAGCCGCGTCGGGTGTGGTAACGCGTATCAGTTTTTTATTGACAAACTCGTAAATTCCATCGGCCGATTGCTCACGCCCATATCCCGATCTTTTCGTGCCGCCGAACGGAAGTTCGGGTCCGATACCGGTAACGTGATTGATATAGACCATTCCGGTATCGATTTTGCGTGCTACCTCTACCGCTTTACGCGTATCGGTACCGAAAACCGTACCTCCCAATCCAAATTCGGTATCATTCGCCAGCTCTACCGCTTCATCGACATTCTTAACGGAATACACGCATAGTACCGGGCCGAATATTTCCTCGGAATAGGCCGCCGTCCCCTTCTTTATTCCCGTGAGAATTGTAGGCTCTATAAAAGCTCCCGGACGATCGATGCGTTTGCCTCCGTACACTAACGTGGCACCTTCCCCGACCGCTTTGTCGACTTGCTTAAGAACAGTCTCCAACGCTTTCTCGCTACTTAGCGGCGCGAGTTGCGTGGCGGGATCGAGCGGATCGCCGACCACCACTTTCTCGTAAATAGCTTTCGCTTTCTTGATAAAGGCATCGGCCACCGATTCCAAAACGATAATTCTTTTGGGTGAGCAGCAAACTTGCCCTGCGTTCCACAAACGGCCCCAAGCAGCCGTCTCAACCGCTTTGTCGAGATCGGCATCTTCGAGGACGATAAACGCGTCGCTTCCGCCCAGTTCCAACATCGACTTCTTAACACTTTTTCCTGCCGCCGCCGCGAAACTGGCTCCCGCCTCTTCGCTGCCGGTAAGCGACACCGCCTTTACACGGGGGTCGGCTACCAAATCCGATACTTTGCTGCCGGGGACAAACAAGTTGGTATACACTCCTTCGGGAGCTCCCGCTTCAAGCAATATCTTTTCCATGATTTCGGCCTCTTGCGGCACATTGGAAGCATGTTTCAAAACCACCGTATTCCCCGCCATGATATTCGGCGCTGCCGAACGGACGATTTGATAAAACGGGAAGTTCCAAGGCTGTACACTCAGAAGGACGCCAATCGGTTCGTAGCTTACAAACGCTTCGCCATGAGCAGCCTCGAGCGGCCGGTCGGCAAGGAGTTTCTCGCCGTTATCGGCATAATAATCGAAAATAGCGGCTGCGAGTTCGACTTCCGCAACAGCTTCACGGTGCAGTTTGCCCATTTCGATGGAACAAAGTCTGGCGAGTTCGTCTTTGCGGGCCCTTAACAGGTCGGCGGCTTTATGTACCACGGCAGCCCGCTTTGAAAACGGGGTCTTACGCCATGATTGAAACGATTGATGAGCTTTTTCAAAGATCGCCTCGATCTGGCTTTCATTCATTACGGGATATTCTTTTTCGGTCCGGCCCGTCGCCGGATTTACTGTTTTGATAGTTGACATAATATTCTCTTTTAAATTTGTTTAGAAACTGTTCAATAACCGATGGTAAAGCGTTGATGGTGATGTTTGGGCTTTTCCAGTTCATCCACCATTGCTTTGGCATAATCCTCCACGGAGATGGAGCTTTTACCGTTTTCATCTACGATAAGGTCATCCAATCCCAAACGATACTTGCCGGTCCGTTCACCCGGCTTAATCTCCCCTGCCGGACTGAAGAACACCCAATCCAATTCTTTTTCGGGCACCAACTGTTCATACAACACCTGCGCCAACGCCTTTATAGCCGGCAAGACATCCGAGGGTATCGCTCCCGAATCCATCACCGTTTTACCCGGGGCCACCAAAAGGCTTCCGGCCCCTCCGACCACTTGCAGGCGCTTGACACCCGCCTTTTTCACACCATTGATAATGGCCGTATATCCCTTTAAGGTATCTTCGGCAATATGCGGATTGTTCCATCCGGGATTATACGCGCTGATAACCGCATCAGCCCCTTTGGCCAACGTGGCGACGGCCTCTTCCGAAGTGACATCTACCGACACCTTCGCCAGATTCGGGTCTTGTAATTCAATTTTCTCAGGATGCCTTACGGCTGCAGTCACATTAAAACCTCTGTCTAAGGCTTCTTTCAAGATAGCAGAGCCTACAAATCCTGTAGCTCCGATTAAAACGATTTTTTTCATTTATCAAACTCCTATTTTTTTATTTGAAAACACTTATTTTTATTGATTTATTTATTGATTCTGATTCAAACAGCTCTTAATTGATTTCTTGGCGGTTTATGTCAAATATAACAGTCAAAACACGATAATGTTCTTTAACATTGACTCGTACTTCAGCATTCAAACGACTGATTGTCTTACTTATCCCAATGTCAGGAGTACGGGGACGGACAATACGCTATTTTTCTATCGTTGATAGACAAAAAAAATCATTCGCTCCCCTTCGTTTTCTTGTCTCGTTGAAGCGTATCTAAAATAAAAAAACGTACATTTGCGATCAGAATTTAGAAACGATAATTTGATCAGAAACAACAATCAAATAAAACCTCTTTATGAAACCTTTGAACATTTTAATTCTCGATGATAATCCGGTGGTAGGAGAACAATTGAAAAACAGGATGATCACGCTGGATGATCATGCGGCATTTTCGAAATACAGGCTAAAAATAGAGTATTTGAATGCGTCGGAAAACACCTCTTATTATCGTTTCACAGACCACGCTCTTTTTGAAAAAACTGTAAAAGACAAATTAATAGAATCCGATTATCTTCTTCTCGACGTACATTATCAAGATATTAATTTTGAAAAGACCAATCAGAGTGCGTGCAAAGATATTATCATGAATATTCCTCCCGGAAAAGGGACGGATGTCCAATGGATATCGAAAGAGGGTAAATTAACAGATAGCGCCCGGGAATATCTTATGACGGAAGCCACTCAATCGACGGAATTGTTCCGGCACTTGAGCGAGGATATACGCGATAAAGTACGAAAAAGATTAAAAGGAGTCATCATTTATACGTATTCGCCCAATCCCGACCCCAACAGACTCGCCGGATTGAAAAACAATATCATAAGAGCCTTTAGGATTAATGAAAATAAAGTGGAAATCTTTTCGAGTTACAAGGAGCTTTTTCAAGGGACGGATTTTGAATTATATAAGACAAAAAAACTCTCCGACCAGTTTGTTTCCATCGGAAAGAAAAGTGATTTCCGGCTATATGGCTCCATGATTGGAGAAATCTTGTATCACAAAATTGTCCATAAAGAATATCAAAGAAAAGACAAAAGGCTAAAAGAACAAAAGAGCAGCTATTTCAAAACCCTTGCGTTCTATTATGTGATTTTTATTTCCATCGGATTCGGCACAAACGCCCTCTATGATATACTCCGAAACGGTCATGGATTGGATGCTTTTGTCCTGGCTATGTTTGCGGTGCTATTGGGCGTACTTCTCCCCTTTATCATCTTGTATTTTAAGCCGGATTTATTAATTCCGACTCCCAAAGACGAGGACGAACCGCGTTGAAAAGTTGACAAAATGCTATCCGGAGTATCGTTATTTAAGCAAAGTTACCTACCTTTGCAGAACATTTGTCTACAAGTAAAACGAACATGTCAATTCATCATCAAAGCGAATTCGAAGGAATGCAAAAAGCGAGTGAGGCGGTTGCCGTCACTCTGAAAGAAATGAGGGAGTATGCCAAACCGGGCATGACAACCAAAGACCTGGATCTCTACGGCGCTAAACGCCTCTCGGAATTCGGCGCAAAGTCGGCCCCGCATGCTACCTACGGTTTTCCCGGATGGACGTGTATCTGTGTGAATAACGAGTTTTTCCACGGCATTCCCTCGGATCGTCGCATCCTGAAGGAAGGGGATTTAGTCAATATCGATGTTTCGGCCGAACTGGACGGATTTTGGGCCGACAACGGAGGCTCTTTTGTGTTGGGAAAAGATATTCATCACCACCAAACACTGGTGCGGGTATCGAAAGAAATCCTGAAAAAGGCTATCGAGCACATCCGCGACGGCGTGCGCATTGCCGATATCGGCGGTCTGATTGAAGCGGAAGCGAAAAAAAACGGATTCAAAGTCGTCAAGAATTATGGAGGTCATGGCGTAGGGCGGGCTTTGCACCAAGAGCCGCTGGACTTGCTTAACTATCGGGATCCGTTCGACAAAAGGGTATTCCGCAAAAACTCCGTCGTGGCGGTCGAAGTATTTATCTCTACGGATTCCATTTACGGCACGACGCTTCGTGACGGTTGGACGGTCATCGGCGATAAGGGCGGCTTTATGGCGCAACAAGAACATACAATGATCGTGACGGACGAGCATCCGTTTATCCTCACAGACATGAATGGCATATTGAATGAATAGAATGAATCCAATCGAAAGAAATCAAATCATCCGATTACTCAAACAGGAAGTGATTCCGGCTATCGGTTGTACGGAACCGGTGGCGGTGGCGCTTTGTGCGGCAAAAGCGGCGGAATTGTTAGGCGAAACGCCGCAACAAGTCTCTGTGCGATTAAGTGAGAATGTCCTTAAGAATGCCATGGGAGTCGGCATCCCCGGTACCGACGGGATGATCGGGTTGCCTATCGCCGTGGCGTTAGGCATCGTTGCCGGTAAATCGGAATACCAGTTGGAAGTCCTGAAAGACTGCACTCCCCCGGATGTCGAACGCGGGAAGCAATTACTGCAAAAAGAGTGCATCGAAATCCGGCAAAAGAAAGACACCACGGAAACACTTTATATCGAAGTAGAATGCAAAGGGGAAACTAACCGGTCGACCGCCATCATTAGCCGTGAGCATACGCATTTCTCTTATTTGGCCTTCAATGGCACGGTTTTGAAGGATGCCTCTTCTTCGGAACAAAAAGACGAGAAGACCGAAGGTGTGGAGTTATCGCTTCCTAAAATCTATGCATTTGCCATGGATACGCCGCTTTCGGAAATTGATTTTATTCTTGAGTCGGCAGCGGTAAACCGTGCAGCCGCAGAGATGTCTTTTAAAGGTAATTACGGACATGGACTCGGCAAGATATTCAAAGCCTCCTCGAAGGATCTGTCGGAATTTCCCGATGACCTGAGATGCATGCTTGCCTTTTCGTGCGCCGCATGCGATGCCCGAATGGCGGGCGCGATGATCCCCGTCATGAGTAATTCGGGTAGCGGTAATCAGGGAATAGCCGCCACCCTTCCGGTGTTAATCTATGCGGAAAGGAACCACAAGCCCGAGGAGGCTTTAGTCAGAGCCCTTATCCTCAGCCATCTCACGGTGATATACGTCAAACAATACCTGGGTCGTTTATCGGCCTTATGCGGCTGCGTAGTGGCCACCACAGGAGCCAGTTGCGGCCTGGTGCATTTAATGGGAGGCAATTATGAACAAGTTTGTTTTGCCGTGAAAAACATGATCGCGAATCTTACCGGCATGTTTTGCGACGGGGCTAAACCCAGTTGCTCCATGAAATTATCGAGTGGCGTATATTCGGCCATGCTTTCGGCCCAATTAGCGATAAAACACGTATGTGTAACTTCGGCCGAAGGCATTGTACAAGAAGATGTCGACGACTGCATAAAGGGGATGTCGCTTATCGGACAAGAAGGAATGCGGGAAGCGAATAAAATCATTTTGGATATCATGACGCACAAGGATTGCCTTCCGTCACCGGAGCATTACCAGCAATGACTTCGGCGTTACATCTCAACACTTCAGCATTACTTGCCATCACACCGGCGTTACACCCCATCACTTCGGCACTACAGACTCGCACCTGACTCCCTTCAATCTTTCTTCAATCCGCCCTGTTTTTTTCCGAAGACCAACCTATCGTCTCCCGTATCGTAAAAGTCCGGCAAACGGCTGAACAATTCATAGCCGTTCCTGCTGTAAAACCTTTGTGTCGGGACATACGCGTCCCGAGAGGACGTTTCAATCCATATATTCTTTCCTCCCATCGAAAAAATCTGCTTTTCGGCCATCTCCAGAAGTTTCCGCCCCCATCCGGCGCCTTGCAGATCCTTACGGACTGCCATCCAATACATATCCCAACTCGCTACGGTACACGGTGTCGGTCCGAAATTGACATAACCCACCGCACGCCCCTCCGATTCGAGGACATAGAAATAATACCCCGTCTTTTCCCCATCCTTCAAGAACAGTTCGATGATTTCTAATGCGACATCGATTTCAAAATCATAAAACATTCCGGTCGAAGCCAAAACTTCTTTTAAATCGATACGATCCGAAGCGATCAATCGATCGCGACATGTAATACATTCCATCATTATAATCTATTTAATAATTCAAGGATAAGTCTATTTTTCTGACCCACTACTGAAGGTGCGCGACGGGAACAAAATCCGGCGGAAAAGACGACAAAAGAATCTCCCTCACGATTCCGACAGATGACATACCGGCATGATGAGCCGCCGCAATAAAACCGCTATCGGGCGAAATACACGGATTTCCGTTTACTTCCAACACATAAGGCTTTCCCTCTTTCGAGACACGAAAATCGACGCGAAAATAACCGCACAGTTCGAAAAGCTCTCCGCACTGCGTGGCATAAGTCTCCAATGCCTGCCGTAACTCCGGCTCATCGCTTAAAGTATCGAACGCCCGACAGGTATGGGTATATTCGAAAGACTGCTCATCCCATTTGGCACGATATCCGAGCACACGCTCTTTTCCGGGCGGAAAATCGTGAAAGATCATCTCCGCCGGCGGTAATACGCGGAATCGACCCGGTCGGCCGATCACGCTCACATTAAACTCCCGCCCTTCTATAAATTCTTCTACGAAATACGCGTCGGCAGGCCCGGAAACAGCGGGCAACCGCCCCGAAAACACCGCCTCTTCTTCCAGCCCCACTGATCCTTCTTCCGAAATCGGTTTGAGGATATATTTTTTGTCCTGTGCAAAAGATATCCCTTCGTCTTGAGGCATAGCCCAATCCGGTGTGGGAATACCTTCGCGCCTCATCCTCTTTTTCGCCAACAACTTATTGGTCGTCAGATACAGTCCTTCGGCTTTTACGCCGGCATATGGAATATGGAAAGATGCTAAAAGCGAGGGGACGATCGACAACAACTCGCTCTTATCGAAGACCGTCTCAACCAGATTAAAGACGAAAGCAGGCGACAACCGGGTTATTTTCCGGATATCTTCGTATAAATCCGTCCCGATATCATGGACAACGGTCGAAAAGCCCAAGGCCTTCAACGCCTCATTCACCAAACCTACCTGCTGCAACACATCCGACTCATCCGCCGACGGCGTCTCCGACAAACGGTTATGCAATAGAACAACGTTGTAATTCATAATTGATAATTCACAACTCATACTTCATACCTCATACTTCATACCTCATACCTCATACCTCATACTTCATAATTCATAATTCATAATTCATAATTCATAATTCATAATCCATAATTCATACCTCATACTTCCTTCATACACATCCTTTTCTCCGCAGCCTGCATGATGGCCGCGATCAGGCCGGTAAAATCCATTCCGTTGAGCCGTGCCAGAATCGGCAGGTCGGAATCATGCAAGTTCAAACCCGCCAACGGATTGATCTCTATAAACTCCGGTTCTCCCGCTTCGTTAAGACGCAGATCGATACGCCCGGCATCACGGCTGGCAGTCACCTCCCAAACGCGTAAGGCCAACCGGGCACATTTATCGAACAACTCTCCGGTGGTATTCACGTACTCCACCCGATTTTTATAATCCTGCTTGTTCTCATACGAATAAATCCGGCGAACCGACGGTCGGAACACCACTTCCATCACGCCAATCACCCGGGCATCCGCTCCGTTGCCGACCACGCCGGCGGTAAACTCGCGCCCCGGCAAATACGACTCGACCAGCACCGGCTGATGAAAACGTCGCAGCAGGCCGGTACAAACCGCGAGATATTTCTCTTCACCGTTGACGAGCGATTGCTCGCTGATGCCTTTTCCCGTACCATCCCACGCAGGCTTTACAAAAAGAGGAAAAGCCGGTTTATCCTTCTTCAGGTCTTCTTCCGACCGGACGAGCACAAAGTCGGGTGTCGGAATTCCCGCATCCCTCACGATCCGTTTACAAAGCGCTTTATCCAACGACAAGGCCAACGCGGTTGCTCCCGAAAAGACATAAGGTATCTGCCACGCATCCAGCAAAGCCGGTACCAGCGACTCGCGCCCGTCGCCCTGTAATCCCTCGCAAATATTGAAGACCCTATCCCATCGATCACCCCGCAACAATCGCTGCATCAACGCACGGGCATGGCCGATGCGTTCCGTTTCGTATCCGAGCTTACGCAAAGCCTGTTCGATACCTTCCACCGTTTCTTCCGTATCCAATTCGGCCGTTTCTTCGGCGGAATACCCCAATGCGAGGTATTCCGACCTTAAATCATAGGTCAGTCCTATTTTCATCTTTATCTGTTTACTGATTATAATTCCGTATCGGGATAGAGGAAGGTCTTTCCTTCATAGTTTTTCAGGATGATATTTCCGTTTTCCCTTCCCTGCACATACTCCGGAAGCAAAGGTATCTTTCCTCCTCCGCCGGGAGCATCGATGACATAATGCGGCACGGCATACCCCGATGTAAATCCGCGCAACCCATGAATGATTTCCAGCCCTTTATCGACCGACGTACGGAATTTCGCCGAACCGGGAATCGGGTCGCATTGATATAAATAATAGGGACGGACACGGATCTTCAATAGCCCCTGCATCAATTTTTTCATCACCTCGACATCATCATTAATGCCTTTCAGCAACACGGTTTGGCTACCCAACGGTATACCGGCATCGGCCAAACGGGTGCAGGCTTCCGATGTTTCGGGCGTCAACTCCACGGGATGCATGAAATGAATGCTGATCATCAACGGATGGAACTGTTTGAGCATGGCTGTCAGTTGCGGCGTGATGCGTTGCGGCAACACCACCGGCACTTTCGTTCCGATCCGCAAGATTTCCACATGGGGAATCGCGCGTAGTTCCGTCAATAACAACTTCAACAACGGATCGGGCATCGTCAGGGGATCGCCTCCGGAAATCAGTACATCCCGAACTTCGGTATGTTCGCGGATATATTGCAACGCCGGCTCCCAATTTCTATTGAAATGAACCTTTTCCTTGGCAACCATGTGCGTGCGCGTACAATAGCGGCAATATGCCGAACAAAAGCCTGTGGCAAGAAACAACACCCGGTCGGGATAACGATGCACCAGATGCGGCACGGGACTGGAAGCTTCTTCATTCAACGGATCGGCTTTTTCGCCGGGAGCGATATCCAATTCATGTACCCCTGGGATCATGGCCTTACGGATCACCTGCCCGTATTGAGGGTCGGAAAGTAAAGAAGCATAATAAGGGGTCAAACGGAAAGGCAAATGGGTCCCCGGTGCAAGGAGCACCTGCTTTTCACTACCGGAGAGTTCAACTAAGGATGATAATTGGCTGAGAGAAGTAAAACTGTTGTGGAGCTGCCATTTCCAATTGCTCCAATCGGACGGGGTGACGCCCGGAAAATGTGTTTTAAGAAATAGTCTTGATGTCTCCCCCATTTTTATCGTTCCGCCCTCGGACGGAAGAAGTGAGGTGGACAAAACGGCTGTTTTTTTCCCCGTTTTTGCGGGAGAACCTAACGGAACATCCTCCTCTGGGAGGATCATTTCCTTCATTACGTTAGCGCTCATAAAACGTATTCAATATCTTTCTTAAATAGTTTTTATAATACATTTATATATAGTTAATTACACTCGTTATTCTCTTTGCGATATAACGGCTCAAAGATAAGACTATTTTGGTCTCATTATTCTAAAAAGGCAAATTATTTTCAATTTATTTTTCAACCGATTCCGCCCGCCGGTCTCCGGTCATCAGTCAAACCTGCCAGTCACCGGTCTCCAGTCTCCGGTCGTCAGTCTCCGATCACCAATCTCTATCCTCCATTGTCAATTGTCAATTATTTTCCGCACACATCGCGGAAGGGGCACCAGCGGCAATGCATTTCATTACGCGTTTGTGAAAAAGGAATGGAAGGATCGAACATCTCTTCCAGGCAATGATTCAGTAACGGCAGGAATTCTTCCATCACAAGAGACAGGTCGGTCATCAATTGTTTATTCTGTGTGACATCCGGTGAAAGGTCGCCGAATATCGAGCGGAGGTAATAGATAGCGGGAGAAAGGGATATCCCCCCCCTTTCCTGCAAATAGAAATAACTGTATAAGAGCACCTGCAAAATCTGGTATGGCCGGTTTGCTTTCGAGGCATCAAACAACTGTTGCACATCCTTGAAATTCACCTCTCCTTTGCCGCTTTTATAATCGATCACGCGATAGCGATCCCCCACCCGGTCAATACGGTCGATGCTTCCTTTAAAGTTAACCGACAGTCCGTCATTCACCCGATACGTCCGTTTGAAACGATGCTCCGAATCGATATAGTCGAACGGGGTGAACTGTTGATCGGTTTTGAGTGTTTGCTTCACATAACTGCGCAAGATCTCCCCGATCAGATAAATCTGTCCCTGTAAAGATTGGGGATTCTCTTTTTGTTTAAAGTAATATTCGGCAAAGGCTTGTTCGATAAGCCGCGTCAAGTAGGCATCGTCTTTCGCAAGGGTCGTCAGGATATCGGGTGTCACCGCCTTTCCCTTATAGCGGTTATAAATGACCTCCATCAATTTATGGAAGATGGTTCCGAACACATCCGACTCGACCGACTCCTGCACTTCGGTTTCCTCCGACAGGTTTTCGATGGTGGTAAAATAGAACTGCAAGGGACAGTTGATATAGTTATTGACCGATGAAGCCGACAGATAACGGTCGCCGCCTTCACGGAAAGCTTCGAGCTTCTGCATCACGGCTGGCGTTTTGGCAACGGACACCGGCGACACTTGCGGGGCGCTGACATCGTACGTCATCACCCGCTCGCGAATATCGAAAAAGTCGTTGTACAGATACTTCAATTGATAAAAATAACGGCTCACCTCGCCCGTCTGCATCTCCTCCACCCGGCTATCGTAGAGCATATACACCCGCTTTGCCCGGCTGATCATGCGATAAAAATGATAGGCGTAAATACTGTCCTGATACTCGTAAGTCGGCAGTCCGAAGCCTTTGCGCAAGGTAAAGGGGATAAATGAGTTGACCGGCTTCTTGAGCGGATATACGCCCTCGTTCATCGATAAGAGGATCAGGTTCTCGAAATCCAGCACGCGCGTTTCCAGCACGCCCATGATCTGCAACCCCGACAACGGTTCGCCGCTGAACGCGACATTCAATCCCTGCACCAACCGTTTCAGCAACCGGAAATAGGTGTCGACCGCCAGTTCTTTCACACCTTGAAGCGTATCTTGCAACCGGGTGACGGATTTATAATATTGCACAATAAATTCCCGTTCCAAATCAATCGGACGCGTATCGTTGGGAGTCGCATTCTCCCCATGCTTTTCGCCGGTGAGGCTATTATATACCTCCGTCAGAATATCCTTTAAATAATCGGCCACCTGCTCCTGCCGGACAACGGGAGCAAAAATCAAGCGGAATAGCGAACAGGTTTGCAACTCGCTCACCGGAACGACAATGCGATTATTGTCGAGAATATGTTTTTTCAGCGCCTCTGCTTCCTTTTTCGCCGAAAGGCCGATTAAGGGATGGTTCAGGATGGAGAGGACAAAGCGGTAATAAAAGCCTGAGGCGCCATTCGTCGTGCGGACATTCCGCTGCAAGTCGGCGATATGCTCCGTCAAACTCGAGACGGAAGAATGCGACAATCCGTATCCCATCGTTACATTGATCTTTCCGATTTCTTCGGGAATGGAATACAGCACCGGCAACAATAAATTCTCATCGGGCAGAATAATCGCCGTATCGATCGCTTCATCGGGATCGGAAATCTCTTTCGTTCGAATCAAATCCGACAATATCCGAGTCACTTGTTTCGCCTGCCCCACCCCGGAAGGAATGCCGATCACCTCGATGGTCGTTTTGGGCTTTTCTTCCCGGTCTTTCACATCAAACCGCGAAGGAAAGCGCCGGAGATTATCCTTTACCCAAAGCGAAGCCTTATTCTGCTCATCCCGAATCATCGGAGAATCATAATCCCAATAAAAATCCGCGGCGCCGGTATTTTTCAGATAGTCGAGCAACGCCGTTTCCGCAGGTGTCAACGCATTCAGGCCGACAAACACGATATCGGTAAACTCCGGCGTGAGGGTTTCTTTAGCCTTCGCCCTTTCGGCCACCTCCCGGAATATCATTCCTTCATATGCATACTGTTTCTCGTGTAACTCCGCGCGAAAAGCGGTATATAGCTCCAATAACACCTCCCAGGTCTCCAAAAAATGTTGCTTCGTTTTATTGTTTTCCACAGGCATAAAATTCGTCCAAAATCGCCGGATAGCCTCTATCTGTTTATCGGTCAAATAAGACTTATCCGTTTCGAGGGAACGCAGGTCGCGGATATTACGGAATAGCTGCCGCGCATCGACCAAGTGTTTATCGACATCCGAAAAATCATTCAACAGCATTTCACCCCAATAGAGAAATTCATCAAAAGACTCTTCCGAATGACTGACCTTCACAAAATGGCCGTACAGCATCACCAGGAGTTGGATTTTATCGGCCGGTTGGTAGGGCGACAATAACGCAAAAAGCTCTTGAATCGTCATCACGGTAGGCGAAAAGACAGGCTTTCCTGCAATCTCCGCCAGATATTTCTGAAAGAATATCCCCGCCCTCCGGTTAGGAAAGACAAAGGTATGCGTATATAATTCCGCGCCGTACTGCCGGTAAAAAACCTCTGCTATTTTATATAGGAATGGAACCATGATTCGTTTTGTTCAAGACACAAAAATAAGAAAAATAACCCGCATATTCCTATTTTTAATATCTTCTATATAACAAACCATCT
>DHOU01000020.1:71131-83499 GCA_002409745.1 Bacteroidales bacterium UBA5382 | reverse complement strand
TGTATACTTTTATGTATATTTGTGCCCAAAATAATACAACTTTATGGATCAACGCCCCACAAAAACTGACGCAACCCGTTCAACGAGTGTTCCTCAACCCAATCCCGTCGCCGACTGGTTCGTACGGTTAATAAAAGGTATCATTGTCGGCATCGGCTTCATTCTTCCCGGCTTGTCGGGCGGCGTATTGGCCGTCATCCTCGGCATTTACGACCGGCTCATCCGGTTCTTATCCGACATCCGGAAAAACTTTATCGCCAATCTGCTGTATTTCCTACCCGTATTTATCGGCGCCGGCATCGGCATCGTTTTGTTTTCGATATTCGTAGAGAAAGCGTTCGGAAAATACGCAGCACAGTTCATCTGTTTGTTTATCGGCTTCGTGATAGGTACCTTCCCGTCACTTTACCGCACCGCCGGAAAGCAAGGGCGTTCGGGGAAGGACTTCCTCATCCTCATCGCCTCCACCCTGCTCATCTTCTTCTTGATGATCATCGGCGGGCAACAACTGACGGAGGTAACACCGGGCATTATCCCCTGGTTGGGATCGGGCGCACTCATCGGGCTGGGCGTGATTGTCCCCGGGATGAGCCCATCGAACTTCCTGATTTATTTCGGGCTGTATGACAAGATGGCCACGGGCATAAAAGATTTCGACTTTGCCGTTATTATCCCCCTTGTCGTTGGATTTATTATTTGCGTATTGGCCTTTGCCAAGCTGGCGGCCTATCTCTTTAAAAGATATTATCCGGGGATGTATCATTTCATACTCGGCATGGTTATCGGCTCATCACTGGCCATCTTTCCGACCATCGTGTTTCCCGCTTTCCAAACGGAGCAACTCGCTGCGGCCGGTTTGAGCTTCGGCGGCGCATTGGCATTGTGCGTCATTTTTCTTATTGTAGGCGCCATTGCCTCGTATCTTTTCAGCAAAGTGGAAAACAAATATCCGAGGGAAGAGATATTTTAAATTAGTCGCCGGTCACCGGTCATCAGTCTTTTGTCGAAGGTCGAATGTCTAATTCATACCTCATAATTCATACTTCATACTTCATAAAGTCTTCCGGTCACTTTGTCTTCATTAGCGGCCGTGCATCGACGCCTTCGTTCGTCATCACCACGGGGAGGATTTTTCCGTCGTCATCAAACACCATTTTATCGATGCAGGTCATACGCGCGTTCCCGTCCTTTTCGCTTAACGGACGGCGATGATATACCATATACCACTCGTCGGTGCCCGGAATATTAATCACCGAGTTATGCCCCGCGCCGTTGGCAATGCGGCCGTCCTGTTCCAATATCGTACCGATACGCTCGAAAGGGCCGAGGGGCGAATCGGCAATGGCATACGCCACACGATAATCGGGGCCTGTCCATCCGCCTTCCGACCACATGAAATAATATTTGCCGTTACGGATAAACATCACCGAACCTTCCACATATCCGTCGGGAGTGATTTCCTTAAACACCGATCCGTCGTCGAAAGGCAGAAATCCGGAGAAATCGTCTTTCAGGCGGGTGATGTTGCAATGCCGCCATCCGCCGTAAATCATATAATATTGGCCGTCGGTATCGCGGAAAACGAACTGGTCGATGGGCTGCGCGCCGTTGTGAAACTTATCGAGCAGGGGCTTGCCTAGATAATCTTTAAAAGGGCCTTCGGGTTTGTCGGAAACGCCGATGCCGATACCGCCCGGACTCTCGTCGCTCTGAATATCATTCGCCGCGAAAAACAAGAAATACTTCCCGTCTTTATGTACGATAGCCGGCGCCCACAAGGCTTTTTCGGCCCATTTCACCCGTGAGGTATCGATAATGCGCTCGTGCTTGGCCCAGTTCACCAGGTCGGGCGATGAAAAGGCGTCCATAAACACCTGTTTTTCGTACGGCGCGGAGTAGGTGGGATAAATCCAGTAACGGCCGTCGAAGACAATGCCTTCGGGATCGGCATACCA
Organism: Bacteroidales bacterium UBA5382; assembly: GCA_002409745.1. Taxonomy (GTDB): domain Bacteria; phylum Bacteroidota; class Bacteroidia; order Bacteroidales; family Dysgonomonadaceae; genus Limibacterium; species Limibacterium fermenti. The sequence continues at coordinate 81,544 of DHOU01000020.1, read as the reverse complement.
TCCGGGGAACACGGGATTACCCGCTTTTTGTGCCTGCAAAAGAACCGTCGCGCCCGTCAGACCGAAAAGGAGAAGAAATACGAATCGAACTGTTGTTTTCATTGTTGTCTTTTATGTATATATTCAGATGAGAAAGCGAAGATACTTATTTTTGGCGATATAAAAGAAGAAAAAAGCATCGGCGAAGGCCGACGCGGCGTATAAAAAAAGACTTTTATGGCCGGATGAGGCTCAGATGAACTGAAAAGCTTAATTTTTGTTTCATCTGAGCCTCGGATGGCTTTAAAAGCTTACTTATTATTAAGGATGAGCCTCGGATGAGTTCATAAGCATCCTTATTGTTAAGGACGAGCCTCCGATGAACTAAAAAAGTATCCGGATCACATTAGCTGAGGCTCAGACGACCTTAAAAATTCCCGGAGCAACTCATCCGAGCATTCGGCCGGGACAAAAAATGTCCGGATCATACCGTATTATCGCTCGGACGATAGCTAAAAGTTTTTATGTATGCCTGACAAGCCAATATTTCTTGAAAAGTAGCTCATTACCTTTCATCATCCTATATTTTCTATTTTAAATATTCCGAAAAACGGACTGAACTCCTCTATTCTTTTTATTTCCATACCTATTTCCAATAATTGTTTTTCGAGTTCGCCTTTCGAATAATACCGGTAATCTTCCGGCGTGTACTTTTCCATATCATACCAGGAATACATATATCCCGTATCCGCAAGGTAAGGTTTAATATGATTATCATAAATATCGGACGGAGTGGTTACCGCTAACAAGTACCTATACACCGCATTAAATTTTTCTCTGTCCTCCCGCGGATCGAAAAACATCAACGTATCGCATAAAATAAAACTGCCGTCCGGTTGTAACAAATTCTTTACATTTGCCAAACTCTGCTGCCTTTTATTCTTTTTGACTTGATGAAATACCAGAGAACTGATTATTTTATCAACTTTCCCGGCATAACCCGGAATTTCGAAACTTCCTTTTCTGTATTCGACATTACGGACAGATGTTTGTTGCATCGTTCTTTTTGCCGATTGAATATTTGTGGCGTTTGGCTCAATTCCAATTACTTTTTCCACAAAAGGAGCTATTCCGAGGGACACATTTCCCCATCCGCATCCCATATCGATAACCGTATCGTGAGGAGATAAATCGGAAAAAAGAATAATCCGTTTTACCAGTTCATCGCTTGTCTCGAAGGTATCACGTCCATCAGGGCTTGTAAAACGACGAACATACGTTTCAAAAATCCAATCCCAATCTTTATTCATTTTTTCAGTTGCGAAATGATTCCTTATGAACCAACTGCAAATATAGCGGTTTCGCCTTTATAAAAAAATAAAAAACGGGATTACCACCGTAAAACCCATCACGGATTTTAATGATGACGAATTTACAGATAATGAAATAGAATTACTGGATTACATCATCGACAAAAGAATTCTTGCTTTGTAAGTTTTATCTGCCCATCTCAATCGTACGGTTGATGTGAATCTGCTGCAAAAAACTTTCGTCATGTGAGACAACGATCAACGTTCCTTCATACTCATTGAGCGCGGCAGTCAATATTTCGATACTCTGAATATCTAAGTTGTTCGTCGGCTCATCCAAAATGATTATATCCGGCGCTTGGCTCTGAATATGTAAACAACAGATCATCAAACGCATTTTTTCGCCGCCGCTTAAAACGACACAGGCTTTTTCCCAATCTTCCCTGGTAAATAAAAACCGGTTGAGACGAGTTTTTATCTCGTGTTCCTGCAACATCGAGGCGTTGAATCGTTGCGCTTGTTCATATACGTTCAGTCGGTTATCGAGCAATGAATACTCTTGGTCGATATAAACCGACTGATTCGCGGCCCGGTAAACCGTCCCGACTGACGGTTCCAACTTCCCTGTAATCAATTGGATTAAGGTGGTTTTTCCGGAACCGTTCCGACCTTTCATCGCAATACGTTCGCCGCTGACGATTTGAAAATTCAAGTTTTCGTTCCACAAAGATTGTTCGTTTTCGTAGTTGAAATTGATATTTTCGGCAATGACCAAATTTTTGCCCTTGTGTAGTTTCGAGTTATCAAAACCGAACTTTATTTGGTTGGTTTCCGAAAGAGACGACCGTAATCCGTGGAGTGCTTGCCTGACGTTTTCGATTTTATCTGCGTGAATATCTGCAATTTTAGCGGTACTCTTTTCGGCACTGTTTTTCCACGTATTGGCCACGATTTTGGGAAGACCTCCTTTGCCGGCATTTTTCTTTGCACGAACATCCAGTTTTTGCTGTCGTTCGATGGTTTCCCGTTCTTTTTCTTTCGCTTTTTTCAAAGCCTTTTCCTTGCTGTGGATATCCTGATTCAAAGCATTCATCTCAATTTGCTTTTGTGCCTTGTAGAAATCGTAATTGCCGCCATAAACTTTTATTCCGTTAGGATTCATTTCGCACACCGTGTCCAAATGATTCAACAATTTACGGTCGTGGCTGACGATTAGTAAAGTGCTTTTTGTCGATTGAATAAAATCGTACAAAAGCTGTCTGCCCGGCGTGTCCAAATGATTGGTCGGTTCGTCTAATAAAATCAATTCGGGTTGATGAACCACAATTCCTGCTAAAAACACTTTCGTTTTCTCTCCCCCGCTCAATGTGTCCATTTTTTAGTCAGAGTCGATTCGTTCAGGTGCCAATAGCTAAGCGCCTCCTTGCAACGTTCCTCTATCGTCCAATCGTCCCGGAGAGCGTCGAAGTAGCGTTGACTCGCATTGCCGCTCAAGATTGCTTTCAAAGCGTTCAGTTTTTCTTCGATGCCCAAAGCCTGCGCAACGCTCAAATGATTGAATTGCCCGAAAATTTGGGGAACATAGTAAGGGTGATTATCCGTGGTAACTTGTCCGTCGGAAGGTTGTAATTCTTTCGCAATAATTTTCAGCAAGGTAGATTTGCCCACACCGTTATTTCCTATCAGAGCGGTCTTTTGGTAAAGATTTACCACAAGGTTCAAACCTTGAAACAGTACATCTTTGTCGGGAAGTATAAAGGAGATATTTTGTAATCGTAACATAATTTCTTTCGTTAAAGGATAAAACAATTGCCTACCGCCGCTTTGCAGCACATAGTCCTGATTTGCCTGAAAGAAATTATTAATTACATTTCGATAAGTGTTATTTTATGGCGCAAAGATATATATTTACGGCGATTTTCACAAATTCCGCCTTACGAGTAGGGTCACTGTTTGTTAAATTGAATCACAAAGCGTGTCCATCCGTCGGGATACGTGCGCAGCGAATAGTGGCAGTCGTGCTGCGACAACACTTCCCGTATAAACAACAGTCCGATGCCTTGCCCTGCCGGTTTGGTCGAGAAAAACGGATTGAAGAGTTTCTTTTCGACCTGCTTGCTGATGCCCTTTCCATTGTCGGCTATTTCGAGTACCGAAGGATGAGCCGACGTGGTGATGACAATCTCGCCATCGGCGCCGATGCTCTCGACCGAGTTCTTAATGATATTCAACACGACCTGTTCGAACAACGCAGCGTCGATCTGCACGGGCAACCGCTCATCGTGCGCATGAAACGACAGACGGATATTCCGATTAATGCACAGCACTTCCATAAAACGAATCATGGCACGGATCATATCGTTGAGGTTCACCGGCGAAAGTTCCGCTTTGGGGATCTTCACCACATCGGCAAAATTGGTAATGAAGCGGCTCATGGTAAAGCATCGTTCGATACATACCTGCATGACCTGACGCATATCGTCGGTGTCCGAAATGCCTTCCAGTTCCTTTTCCACCGTGTCGAGCGTGGAGGTGATACCCGCGGTGGTGTTATTGACTTCATGCGAAATCATACGGATGACTTTCTCGTACGCTTTTTTCTCGGCGCGGCGCAACTCGTCCGTCAGGCTTTCAATGAGATAAAATGGGCGCGGAAATCCCCGGTCGATAAACGAATCGAGCGAACATTTATAGATCGTGCCGTCGTATAGGCCGATAGTACGCGTTTCATGCATCGGTATCTCCGACAGGTCGAGCAGCACCTGCTCCCTGATTTCGGCGAGAGCGCGCCCTTTTACCGCTTTTTCCGACAGGATGCCCATTATTTTGGCGGCGGACGGATTGAGGCTCGCAATGCGATTATCATAATCCATCACCACTACCCCCATCGGCGAGGCATGGATCAACAAATCGAGAAACTCGTTCTGCTCCCGCAACTTCAGCCGCTCGTCCTTCAACTGTTCCATCATCTTATTGAAGATATCCACTACCCGGTCGGCTTCGTACTGCCCCACCTTCCGCAGGCGCGAACTGAAATCCTGTTCCCGCAGCAAATCCATCCCGTTACTTATATTTTGCAAGGGGCGTACGGCTTTCCGGTAAAAAAACGCCAAATAGATGAGTACGATAATGATGAGCGCCTCTACCACAATCGCTTTCCACGACACCTCCTGTTGCAGGCTTTCGTAAAAAGTGAAGGCGAAGACGCCCAGCAGTAACACAATCAAGATAAGGAAGTAACCTCGCAACTTCATATCATATTCCGTATTTTTCCATCCGCCGGTAAAGCGCCGCCCGGCTTATGCCCAATGCTTTCGCGACTTTAGACAGATTGCCGTTGTACAGGTCGATATGTTGACGGATGGATTGTTCTTCCATATCTTCGAGCGTGAGGCCGGTAGGAACCGGATTACGTCCCGTCACGCGCTCGCCGTTTTCGATTTGCGCAGCGATATCGTGTTCGTCGATAAGGCTCTTTCCGCTGACCAAAATGGTACGGTCGACAAGGTTTTTCAACTCACGGATATTTCCCGGATAGGGTTGTTTTTCGAGCAATCCGTATGCCTGCGGGGTGAAATTGACCTTCGGCAAGCGGTTTTGTTGCGTGAGTTTATCGGCAAAAAAAGCGCTCAACAGCGCAATATCTTCTTTCCTCTCCCGTAATGCAGGGAGATGTATCTGTATCAGATTGATGCGGTAATATAAGTCTTCGCGGAAAGTTTTGTCGCGAACCATCTGCGGCAAAACGGCGTTGGTAGCGCTCACGACCCTCACATCGACCTTCCTCGGACGGCTGTCGCCGAGGACTTCGAACGTTTGATCCTGCAACACGCGCAACAGTTTCACCTGACAGGTCAGATCGAGCTCGCCGATCTCGTCCAAGAAGATGGTTCCTTTGTCGGCCAACTCGAAGCGTCCCGTGCGGTCGGCAAGCGCATCGGTAAAAGCCCCTTTTTTATGCCCGAACATTTCACTCTCGAAAAGGCTTTGCGACACCCCGCCCAGATTGACTTTCACGAAACGGTTGCCCCGCCGGCCACTGTTACGGTGAATGGCTTCGGCAATCAATTCCTTGCCGGTTCCGCTCTCGCCGGTGATGAGTACCGACGCATTCGTGTCGGCAATACGGGCAACGGTCGACAACACCTTCACCAATGCATCGGAGTGGCCGATAATCGCCGAAAAGTCGTACCGGTCATCGAGTTCTTTGCGTGTCGAGGGCGCTTCCTCAGCACTTTTACCTTTACTCAGTTCCAATGCCGTCGCCACCGATTTCAGCAATTGGCGGTTGTCCCACGGCTTGGTGATAAAATCGAACGCACCGGCCTGCATGCCTTTCACCGCCAGCGCAATCGAACCCCAACCGGTGATAAGAATGACCGGTGCATCGGGACACAGCACACGCATCCTCTGCAAAAGCTCCAAACCCTCCTCGCCTTTGGTCGTCAACGAAAAGTTCATATCCATCAGCATCAGTTCGGGAACGGTATGGCGCACGAATGTCAGCGCTTCTTCGGGTGAAGAAACGGTCTCCGCTTCATATCCCGCGCGCTTCAACAGAAAAGAAAGCGAGGAACGCACGCCCGCATCGTCGTCAATGATAAGAATCATTCCAATTTTGATTTTAAGTCCTGTATATCCATACCGTAATGTGCACTCCGTTTATCCGGTCCCTTTTCATAAATCTCTTCTAAAGTATAGGTTTTTTCCAACAGCAGACGCTCTTCAATCGTTTCTTTAACCTGCTCTAAACAAGACCGTTCAAACATACTCATTATTTTACTCAATGGATTAAGCAAAAATACGCAATATTTTAAGACGAACCATCGTAATACTTCGTAAATGTATTTTGAAATCATTTATATAGCTGATCTTTCCTTTTTACTCCCTGACCAACCGTTCGAACTCCGCATCGAGATTCGTGCCATTTATAAAATCGTATAGGGCGACACTGCGGATCTGATACAGGTAATACCAGTAAAGATGCATCTCCGAAATATATTTGGCTCGGGCATTGTCCTTCGATACCTGCGCGTCGTTCAAGTCGAGCGTGTTGATCTTGCCGATCATAAACGATTCGACCGAAGTGGCATACCGCTTCTGCGCAATCTCATCCGCCTCCCGTGCGATGCGCAACTGCCGGGCCTGATTGTTGTAATGTTCGACTAATAAAAAGATATCCTGATTGAAATCCATCTGCTCCTGCTTCAACCGCGAAGACACGACCTCGCGGTTCGATTCCGCAACCTTCACCTGCCCTTTGCGTTTCCCCCAATCGAGAATGGGAATTTTCACACCGACCTGCACAATCTGATAATCCATCAGGTTACGGTAAGACGAACCGAATTGCCGGTCCTGCCCGGTATAACCCAAGGAAGCATAGAGGCTGATTTCACGCTGCTCCCCTTTAGCTTGCGCCACTTCATAATCCGCTTCCAGTTGCCGGCGACGGATGTTGCGCGCAAAAGGATTATTCTCCTGCGCTTTCGACAAGACGCCGGTATATCCGATTTCAGGATAATCGGCTATCTCGGGAATGGCGGAATTGATACTGTCGTTTTCGCTTAGGCCCAAAAACGATCGAAGCTGAAACATCGCCGCATTCAGGTTCGATTGTTCACTGGTCAGGTTCGATGAGGCTTTAAGGGCGGCGAGTTTCAACTGTAGCAATTCGTTTTCCGATATCTGCCCCATCTTGCGGCGCGCCTGCGCAATTTCGTAAATACGGTCGGCATTATCCTTATTCTGATGGGCGATGTGCAGGTTTTCTTTCGCCAGCAGCAACTCGAAATAATACGTAATGGTTTTTAGCGTCACCTTCTCTACATCTTCCAGATAAGAAGCCTGCGCTTCCCGGTAACGCACCGGTTCGATACGGCGTTTCCATTTCAAATTATTCACGCCGAAAACAGGCTGCGTTAACGTCACACCGACCGGTATGCTCATATAATAACGGCTCGCTCCCGGCATATTCAAAGGACTTACGAATTGCAGCGACGAATTCATCGAGAGCTTTCCGCCTGGCAGCCAAATATTCTGATCGACGGATATCTCACCGCTCATTTGCAACGAATTATCACGGATATATTTATACGTACCGTCTTCCGACTGATACAAGCTGTAGCTGCGCCGGTAATCAGGCAGCGTGCCTTTGAAATTCACCTCCGGAAGCAGATCAGCCCGGTAGGTGCGAAATTCCCAGTACGATGTTTTCAACTCATTGAGGGCGACAGCCGCATCGACCGATTGCCGTCGTGCCGTTTCAATGGCTTCGGAGAGCGTCAGCGTTTGTTGCGCCGACACCCCGAAACCAATTGAGATTAAAAAAAGTAGCGTTATAAAAAGAATTTTGTTCATTGTTTTAGCTATCAACATTCATCCATTAGTCATCTGTAATTAGTAATTTGTCATTCGTAATTTGTAATTTGTCATTTGTAATTTGTAATTAACATTTTACTCTTCTCTCAACGCCACGGCAGGCGGCACGTGTACAGCCTTATGGGCAGGGAACCAAATGCCGAGTAGAATCATCGCCGCCAACAGAAGAAAAGTAACGACAAAACCGATCGCATATCGCCACATATTGAACTCCCAATAATAATGCAGGATTTCCATCTTGCCGAGAAACGCGAAGAGCGCCATCACCGGCACAATCGCCAATGTCAGCAACAGCAATCCTTCGACATAATACAGTCGAAGCGCGCCTTTCGATGTTTCGCCGACGGCGATGCGCACGCCGATTTCTCCCCTCCGGTATTGCGTGCGAAACCAAAACGTGCCGGTAATCCCCAAAAAGATATTGACCAATAAGAAAAGGATGATAAAGAAACGGATTTGCAAATCGTTGATATTATCCTTCTGAAACGCTTTTTTATTGGCGGGGATAGACTGTATCTCGCTCAGATAATAGTTTCCGAGGCGTAACTGCTGCGTCATATCCTGCCGGAAGCGCCGGATAAAATCGTGATCTTCCTCCTGTTTTACCCGTACGCAAAACTCTAAAATCGATATATATCCATCTGAGAAAGCACCGAGGGATTCGTCATTTATCGCATCCGCATAATAAGAACTCCAACTTGAGAAATTATCATAACGAATGACGGTAGAGACGGCCCCTACACGATACATCTGAGCCGAATCGCTTTGTTCGAAAGAGACGAATTGTCCGACGGCTGACTCGCCGTTTTTAAACAATTTCTTTTCTACATCGGGAGAAATAACCAGTTCGTTCCGCTCCAAAGCCCGTACGAGTTCATCGATACCTCCATTCTTCGACTGATACCTGAACACTCGAAAAAAATCGGGTGTCACTTTCCGATGCAATACGCCCTGTATTGTTAATGTATCGTGATATATATTTTGTGAACGATTACCCCCGTTATGGGGACTTGACACAAACGAAATACTGGCCGCTTCCACCATCGGATTATGCTGCATACGCTCTAACGCCGTATGCAAATACCCCACCCGCGCATCTTCAGGAATATCTTTTATATATTCAGGACTGCTTTCATTCAGCAACCCCAAGCGCATGATGTACGTATGTTCGGTATCGAAACCCAACGGTTCGAAATAATTCGTCAACGACACATACATATAATCGACCATATACCATAAGAACAGGCCAACCAACAGCAATTCAATCCACACGCCGATATTGTGCTTCCGTTCATTCCAAATCACTTTAAATAAATGTCTAATCATTTTTTTTATAGGTTTTATTTTGATAAAATGGATTCGACAATGGGTTTACGGGATGTGCGCCATGCAGGAATCATCGCCGAAAGCAAATTCAATACTACGCAAAAGAGAAAGGCGTACAAAAAGATCACCGGATTGAGCAAGGATACCGGGTTTAACGAGACTTCTCCCAGTTGATACGCCATATCACTGTTCCCATAAATCATACCTTTGAAGAGATAGGCGGCCAAATAGGAAAGCAATAATCCGATCACTCCCCCCAACAATGTTTGCAACAGGCTTTCCCATAAGATTTGTGAAAGGAGATTGCCGCGTGTAGCACCGAAAGCGCGGCGGACGCCCAGTTCCGACAATCGTTTCTGCATCCGAGAGCCCATCATTCCCGACAGATTAATGGCAGGGACAATCAACAGTAAAAGCAACACAATGAGATATTGCCTGACGACGCTCTTCATATCGGGTTCTTCATTCGCCCATTTACGGTGGATATAGACAAAATGCGTATCGGGTTGATTGCGATAAAACGCTTCATAATCGGTAAGCGACGCATTGAATTTTTGCCGCAACCGTTCGGCTTCCTGCTTAATGGCCGGAAAATCCGCCTTCGACTGCGCTAATATAAAAACACGGCAAGCCCCGGTTATCCCATTGGTCTCTTCTATCTGAACTTCAGAAGTAATGGGCATCCACACCTGTGAGTAAGCTGCAGTCGCCAAGGTCGAAACATCTTTCACCACTCCACAGATGATATATTCGGTGTAATTAAAGAGAATCGGCTTGCCGGTAACCGAAGTCGTGCCGAAAATCTCGCGCGCGACCTTTTCGGTAATCACCGTCTTACGCAGGCCGGCATCCACATCGGCCTTCGTATAAGGTTTCCCATCGATGAAAGAGAAGTCGAAGACTTTCCAGAAAGCCTCATCGGTAAGCATCTTGTCGAAACTGACGGCTGTTTTCCCGGCCGGCAATGAGGCCAACACCGGTTGAGCATACGCCGATACAATGGTTACGGCTTCGGGTGTTTGAAGGGCTTTAAAACACTCTTTGGCCATCACATACCCCATAGGGCCGTTAGAAGAGCCTGTGTTTTTACCTCCTTTTTCCCGGCTGCTCACCCATTTCACATAGAGCATCCGGTCGCGGTTGGTTTCAGGAGGATACGGCGCATTCTTCACCTCATACGACATGACGATGACCATAATCATGCAAATGGCCAATGCCGTCCCGATAACGGATATCGCGCTCAGCACCGGATTTTCCTTCAATAAGCGCCATGCTTGTTTAAAATAATGTTTGATCATATTTTGCTGTCGAAAGTCGAAAGTCGAATGTTGCCGGTCACCAGTCACCAGTCACCGGTCGTCTGTCTTTCGACTTTCGACCTTCGACTTCATTTGCTAATTTGCTAATTTGCTAATCTGCT
>DHOU01000020.1:0-70982 GCA_002409745.1 Bacteroidales bacterium UBA5382 | reverse complement strand
CTAATCTGCTAATCTGCTAATCTGTAATCCCCGATCAGTCTTCCTTTTCAATCGAACTGGAACGGTCTTTGTCTTTCTCGATGCTTTTGGGATTGCCCTTATAGGACACATCGCTCGCTCCGAAAGCGGAGACTTTAAGCGAATCGGTCACATAAAGTTCCACGTCTGCAGCACCGCTCACAGTTGCATCGCAACGGGTTGCCCGCAATCCGAAAGCCGAGACATCACAGCCGCCCGCAGCATCAATCGACAAATAATCCGTGCGCCCCGCCAGGTCAATGTCGCAACCGCCGCTGGCATCCACCACGCATTCTTTTGCTGCGATATTTTTCAAATCCACATCGCTGCCGCCGCTCACATCCAAATCAATCTTTTGCACGGAAGTAAAATACACGGAAACATCTACTCCTCCGCTAAAGTCACCCTCGAAATGACGGCAATCGAGCCTCAAGTCCTCCAGATCGCAACCGCCGCTGAGTTCCAACTCGAACACATCCGCTTTAAAAGGCGTTTGAAACCGAATGTCGCAACCGCCGGAGGCATCGATTTTTGTCAGGCGGGGAACGGTAATGTTTACCCGGCGGATAACATTCCGCGTGCCGAAATTAAAATGATTCCGCGTATTCCTTTCGTTATAGATATGCAATACCCCGTTGCGCACTTCGGTGACGGCATGATCGATAAGATCCTCGTTAGCCTCTACCGAAACGGAACAGGTATTTCCCTGCCGGATGATCACGTCCCATCCGCCGGAAGCATCGATGGAAGAAAAGTTACCCACACGCCGGTTTTGATGAACGATTTTACTGCTTTGAGCATACGACAACGCAGGAGCCATGATTGCAATAAGTATGGCGATGATAATCTGTTTTGTTTTCATATTCATTATTCATTGTTAGTTGTTAATTATTCATTGTTAATTATCAAGATACTTGCCGTCCGTCGAAGAAGCGGATGGTGCGGGATGTTTGGGCCGCCTTGCTTTCATCATGCGTTACCATGACAATCGTACGGCCGTCTTCGCGATTGAGTTGATGAAGCAAGTCCATCACTTCGGCCCCCATCTTCGAATCGAGGTTTCCCGTCGGCTCATCAGCAAGGATGATAAAAGGATTTCCGATCACCGCACGGGCGATCGCTACGCGTTGGCACTGTCCGCCCGACAATTGCGACGGGAAATGGCGCATGCGATGCGATAATCCGACTTTTTTCAGGACCGCTTCGGCCAACCGGCGACGTTCGGAAGCCGACACACCTTTACGGTACAGCAAAGGCAGTTCCACATTATCCAATACATTGAGCGAATTAATCAGATGAAAACTCTGGAAGACAAAGCCCAGCTTTTCATTCCGGAAGCGGGCGAGTTCGGTATCCTTCATCTGCGCGGTTTCTTTACCGTCGATAATGACGCTACCGGAAGTGGGAGCGTCAAGCAATCCCATCACATTCAGGAGGGTCGATTTGCCGCATCCCGAAGGCCCCATGACCGCGAGGAATTCGCCTTTCTTCACTTCGAGGTTGACATTTTCCAATGCCACCGTTTCGATCTCTTCCGTACGATAAATCTTATCGACTTGATTCAGTACAATCATCTTTTCCATTATCATTGTTTTTATGTTGTTAAAGTTGTTTTATTATCCTCATTCATAACTCATCATTCATCATTCATCATTCATCATTCATTCCTCCCTCAGCGCCTCCACCGGATGAATTTTCGAGGCCCGGCGCGCGGGAAAATATATTCCGGCAAGGACAATCAGGCAAAGGCTCAAGAAGCAAAGCGCCGTTACTATCGCAAATCGCTTCAGGGTAAACGGCATAAAGTAAGTCGATAAAACATCGAACCGTCCTAAAGCGGCGCCGATTATCATAGCGGGAACCATTGCCAGTATCAGCAAAACGATTCCTTCCGAAAAAAGAATATGCCGTATGCCTTTACAGGTAGATCCCACGGCTTTGCGGAGTCCTATTTCATTTGTCCGCCGCGATGTTCGGAACCAGAACACGCCGATTACTGCTAAAAAGGCGTTCAACACCAAAAAGAGCAATATATATATCCTGTTTTTTACTTGTTCTACGGTATGTTCCAGAAAAGAAGTCCGCATGTCGCCAATAGGTTGAATATCCACAAGATAAAAATTCTGTACATTCAGTCCGTTCATCATCTCCTTGCGGAAAGCATCCTCATCGGCATCCGGCTTCAACCGGACGGACATTTCAATAACTTCCCAATTATTCTCGGCCATTTCGACCACACCTTTATCACTCATGATGTAGAAAAAAGCGGGAAGGGGCGTCATGAATTCCGCCTGCGGCATCGTTCCGGCGACTGCACAAATATTTCGCATGCTTTCTTCCTCTCCCCATCTTATTTGCTTGCCTACTGCAGAAAGCCCTTCAAAAAGATCCTTTTCCACATCGGCCGTCAGTACAAGTTGTTCCGGTAATAAATCTTCAAGGAGAAAAGGCGATCCGTTTTTCGCACGGATACGGAATACGTCGAAGAACTCCCGATCGACCATATAACAACGGAGATGGCGGGAAAGGGTGTCGCGATGAAGTACCGTATAAGAATCGTGCGTAATGTACGGCTGAGCGACTAAAGAGACGGATGCGTTTTCGACTGCAGGATGAAGCCGCAACCTGTTCGCAATTTCCAGGATATCTTCTCCTTTGGTTTGGGTCAATCGCTCTTCCGGGATATAGCCTTTGCTGTCTTTCTCCCGTTGGGTGATGATCACATTGTAGGTATCCTTGATATCCCTGTTGAGGGGGACATGATACGAAGCATTCATGATGAACAGATAGTCCGTTACATACCATAATGCAATGGCGACGATACATAACTCCGTAAGCAAAAACGCATTCTTCTTACGCTCGTTCCAACAGATTTTCATTACATGCCTTATCATCATTTTTCAACTCCTTTTCAAATCATTCACAATAGGGGACGAAGAGGCGTTCCATGCCGGAATCACCGCTGAAACGGTATTCAACACCAGACAAAAGAAAAGCGCAATCAAAAAGACGACCGGCGACAGGAGCGGACCGATAAATATATCGCGATACAACAGATACAGTAAAAGGTAGGAAAAAGCGAATCCCGCCGCTCCCCCGATGAGTGTATACAAGAAATTATCCATGAATACCTGTGCTATCAATACGCTTCTTCTCGCCCCGAAGGCCTTGCGTATGCCGATTTCGCTCTTTCTTTCATCCATTCTCGAAAGCGCCAGTCCCGACAAGTTTACGGCCGGTACAATTAACAGCAAGAGGATCGCGATAATCCCCTGGCGTTTTATTCTTTTCATATCGCCGCCTTCCGCTTTGAGGTTTTCCGTGTCGCCAAAGCGAGTAGTCGGCTGTTCGTACAATTCCAGATCATACTCAAGTAACTGCCGGTTATATGCCTCCACTCTTTTTTTCACTTCTTTTCTGATGGCGGAAAAATCCGACGGACGCCGGGCAAGAAGTTTCACTAAATAAGATCCGGAAATATTGTCGGCCCAGGGATACTCCCTGATATAGGTGGATGTGTAGGGTATCCAGACATCGGCATGGGAAGAATCCGCAAATTTCGACACGTCTTTCACAACCCCTACAACCGTATACGGCACGTAGCCCAGATAAACCTGACGCCCTGACACATCGATAGTCCCGAATAGTTTGCGGGCTGTCCTACGGCTAATGACGACTTTCTTCAATCCAGAGTTCACATCGGCCTCAGTGTATCCTTTTCCGTTCAGGAAAGAAAAATCGAAGACATGCCAGAAAGCGGCATCCGCAGGCAGCACCTTACATTTGAATTTTTCCGTTTCATCCATCGTTGCAATCAGTTTTAATAAAGGACGCGTAGTAATGGTTACCGCTTCTGTAGTTTCCAAACCGGCAAAGCACTGCTTAGCAGTTTGAAGCGACAGCGACGCGTTACCACTGATTTCCCCGTTTTCTTTATACCGGTATCCCGCCCACTTCACATACAACATACGGTCACGTTTTGTTTCCGGCGGATAATTCTTCACTTTCGCCCGATAAGTCATTACCATAATCATTATTAAACAAATGGCAAGTGCAGTACCCGAAATGGTTATCGCAGATAATACTTTGTTTTCCTTTATGGAATACGTTGCTTGTTTGAAATATTGTTTAATCATATTTTAATCATTAGCTGCAACACAGCCATCCAATTTGTCATTCGTCATTCGTCATTCGTCATTCGTCATTCGTCATTTGTAATTTGTAATTTGTAATTACCCATTGTCTCTCAGCGCCTCGACGGGATGCACTTTGGAAGCCTTGTTGGCGGGAATCCACGCGCTCAAAGCAACGATTACAGCGAGCAAAAGATACGTTAGCCCGTTGGTAATGATGAACCGGAGCCATTTATTAGCCGTGATATAACCGCTGTCAGAAAACTGTTCGCCCAAGGTTTTGATCACGCCGGCTTCGAGCAGGGTAAAGTTGACACACACCGCCGGGACGGCTGCCAAGGTGAGTAAAAGCACCGCTTCGGCAATGTATTGCTTTTGAATCGTCGAACGGGAACTTCCCAATGCCATACGCAACCCGATTTCCCCATGCTTGGCGGCATTGCGAAACCAGAAAGTACCGATAATACCCAATGCCACATTCAACAGGAAAAAGATCATCAAGCCGGTACGCAATCGTATTTCATTGGTGACACCCAACATAAAATCCAAATTCCGCCCCACATTCTTATAACTGACAATGGAACCGCTGACCTCTTTTTTGAATTGCTCAAAGGAGAAATTCGGCGCCACCCGGATGGCAATTTCAGGCTTGGCTATCGTTGTGTCGTTTTCGTAATAGAAAACCGAATGATGAGGTTGTGCATGATCATATTGCTTTTGCGATTGCACCACATCCGTTACCACATACTCTGATTTGCCATTCATAAAAACACGTTTTCCCATCGGTGAGGCTCCTTTGAAGAGAGCCTCTGCCAGATTTTGTGTCAGAACAACAGAACGGGAATTCGATCGATCCAAACGTCCCAACGCCGAAGGGTTTACGACAGAATGCACTTTAAATACTTCGAAATAATTATTGGAACCTATCGCTTTCATCTGTCCATAATAAGTTTGGGAATTTCCCGTCGAATCAACACTGATGGAAATGCCATTATACGTATCACTATAAGGCATAACACCCGAAAACCGATCGGTGAGGAAAGCGCTTTCCACTCCAGGATATAAACGGACACGGTCGTAAAATTGCCGGAATGCCTCTTTATTTTTATCCGTCAGGCTTTTGTAAGAAATACGGTATGTATCCGCCACATCGTAGCCATTGGGTAACATCCGGTTATGAATCAATACGAATTGGTAATCGACAATATACCATGCAAGGGCAAACACGACCAGTAATTCGGCAAAGATCCACAAATTACGCCGCCGTTGCGTCCAAATCAATTTCAGAATATGTTGTATCATTGACATCATTCGTTATATTTTTTCATCAAGAGAATCGATAATCGTGCGCCGGCTGAAGCGGTAGCCCGGAACAAGCGCCGACAGTACGTTCATTACCAGTACGGCTATAAATGCCCACAAGAAAACTTCTATGTTGAACAGCATGGCGGGGGTAATACCGACTGACGAGCTGATTAATGCGGAAGGATTGCTTAATGTATAAAACAAGAAGGAAGATGCCAGCCATTCTTTCGCCGCAAAAACCAATGCATACGAAACAATAAGCCCGACCACCCCTCCGATAAAAGAAAGCAACAAATTCTCCGTAAGTACTTGCTGAATGAGTACCGAACGTGGCGCTCCGAAAGCTTTACGGATGCCCAGTTCGCCCGTTCTTTTCTCCATGCGGCTACTGTTCAACCCCGAAAGATTTAAAGCGGGAACCATCAAAAAGATAATCAGCAACAAAGCGAACATTGCTTTTATTTGAGGCATATCCAAAGCCCTGTTTCCTTTCCGGAACGAATGCGTAAACGTATCATCCGGCTGCCCCAGCAAATCCATTTTCCATGTCAGATTCGCTTCATACCGGCCAATATGGCTCTCTATTTCTTTCTTTATCCGATTAAAATCTTTAGAAGAATGCGCCAGTATATATACCTTGTAAAAACCTAAAAGGCCTTCCTTAAAAACCCGCTCCTCCCAATTCGGATTCACGGTATAAGGCAACCAAACCAAAGAAAAAGTATTCGGAAGAATATACGAAACATCCTTTACGACACCGCCGACCATGAATTCTTCGGAATCGAGGAGAAATCGCTTATTGAGTGCCGGCTCCGTACCGAAAAGCTGCCGCGCAAACGACTCGGCAATCACCGCCGTGCGAATGCCCGATTGAAACTCTCCGGTAGAAAAGGGATGTCCCTCGACAAAAGAAAACCTGAAGATATCCCAATAAGCCGCATCGACATATTTTACAACGGTAGGAATATCCTCTGTTTGTCCCGGTAACGAAACAGAAGCCTCTTCGCCATATTCTTGCAATTCAGCCGATACACGTTCGGCAGACTTCAAGGGATAAAACACGTTTTTCACCGTTTGATACGAAAGCGAAGCAGCTGCCATACCCGTCTGTGTGGAATCTTTCGGCCTTATTTCTACGGTAGCGACATACATCATCCGGCTCCGATGAACCTCTGGGGCAATATTTCCCTCTTTCATATATAAGTACACCGATACAATCATGATCATGGTTATCGCCAATGCGGTTCCCAAAATATAAATCGTACTGAACAGTTTATTATCTTTCAGCAACTGCCACGCTTGTTTGAAATAGTGTCGAATCATATTTTAATCATTAGCTGCAACACAGCCCTCCAATTTGTCATTTGTAATTCGTCATTCGTAATTCGTAATTCGTCATTCGTCATTTGTAATTATCCATTCTCTCTCAGCGCCTCGACGGGGTGTATCCTCGAGACCCGCCGTGCGGGAATCCAAGCGCTCAAAGCCACGATAACCGAGAGAAAAACATACGTCATCGCATTCGTAATCAGAAAGCGCAACGAAGCATTCTGTGTAATATACGGCGAACCTTTTACCGTTTCATAATCCATGATTATATCCATATCCAGTTTCAACACATCGGCCCGTGCAATCGCATAATCGATAACGATAGCCGGAATAACGGCGATTGAAAACAAAAGAAGAGCTTCTGTCATAAACTGCCATTGCAAGGTGGCGTGCGTACTGCCCATTGCCATTCGTAACCCGATTTCACCGCGCCGTGTTTCATTGCGGAACCAGAAGGTACCGATAATCCCCAGCGCTATATTCAACAAAAAGAAAATCATCAGCCCCGCCCGGGTACGCATTTCATTGGTTACGCCAAAGCTGTAATCGATCTCCTGTTTTAAGGATTTGAAGGATTGAATATCCTTCAAATAGAAATTACCGATGCGCAAAGGCCGGGTCATCTCCTTTCTGAAATTCCTTATAAACGTATCTTCCGGCACACCGGGTTTGACGCGGATGCACACTCCGAAATTCATCAGGTTCTCCTCCGAAATAAGAGGTGACGCTCCGAACACGGCGCCGTGGGGTAACGTATAATCGAATCGTTTCTGATCATTCAGCACATCGGCTACCACGTAATCCTTTGGGCCTTCGCCGATATCGACCTTGACAACCTTGCCGATAGCAGATGCCGTCCCGAAAAGCTCCCGTTCGACCATCCGGGTGATAAAGACGGAATTATTCCGGCGTAGGTCGATCCCTGCCGGACGTTCCCATGAATGATCTTTCGCGGAGGTATACCGGAATAGCCGAAAATACTCGCCCGACAGTACATTTTTTGTTTCTGCAAAAGCCACGGTGGAATCACTGCGATCGGGAATTTCAACCGCCGTGCTGTTATATCCTCCCGAATACGGCAACGATCCCCAATCCATATAAGTCAAGGCGGCTTCTTCCACATTTTCGTATGCTTTTATTTTGCGTACAAACAATTGCAGGTTTTCCATCGCCATCGTCGAATCGTCCTCCGTGGGATTATACCGGGAAGTTCCCTTACCAAATACATCGTAAGTAACCCGATAAGTATCTTTCACGTCAAATCCCTGCGAAATACTTTTATTGTGAAGTATTACAAAAGCATAATCCGCTAACACCCATACCAGCACGAACACCAGCATCAGTTCAATGAAAATCCATGTATTGTATTTCCGTTGCGCCCAAATCTGTTTGAAAATATGATACAGCATAATCAGTTCTATTTAATGTGAAGCGAATCGGTAATACTTTTTCGCAGGGAGCGGTAAACGGGAATCAACGCCGAAAGTATATTCATGACGAGGCATGCCAATAAAACGGCAAGGAATATCTTCCCGTTGAAGAGCATGGATATGGAAAAATCGACCGAGGCCCCTTCGGGAAGCGTGTCCGTAAATTGCTTTCCCAAATCAAGTATCCATTCTTTTGTAAAGAAAACAATCAGATAAGAGACCAGCAAGCCGGCGAATCCCCCTAAGCCGGTCAGCAGCAGATTTTCGATAAGCACTTGGTGAACAAGCCGCGATCGCGACGCGCCGAACGCTTTGCGCACGCCCATTTCGCTAAGCCGACGCTCCATGCGTGTGCTGTTCATTCCCGATAGATTAAGCGCGGGAACCACCAGCAACAAAAACATAATCAATATGTTCCGGATATTTATTTTCTTCATCTCCGGTCCCTTATTCGACCAATAGCGGTGCGCGTCCACTTTTCGCGTATCGGGTTGCCCCATTAAATCGGTTTTCCAATCCGCCGCCGAAGCATTGAACCGGCGCACCTTATCGTTTACTTCCCTGCGGATAGATCCGAAATCCGACGCGGAACGCGCCAACAGGAATACTTTTCCCACATCGCCGATCATTCCGGCCCTTTCCGAATTTTCCTTATCATAATTCTCGATACATGTATAAGGCATCCATATTTGAGCATACGTGTCTTCCATTACATACGATACGTCTTTTACCACGCCAACAATGCGATAAGGCTTAAAACGGTACTCCAGCGATTGACCCGCGGCCTTGTCCGATCCAAACAGTTTCTTCGACAGCGACTCGGTGATGACCGCAACCGCCAATCCCGATTGGAAATCGGCATCGGAAAACGGTTTACCCGACAGAAACCGGAAAGGGAAGATTTTCCAGTAATTCGTATCCACTTGGCGGCTTTTTATCTTGATCAGGTTATCGTTATTCGGCAGCGAGGCGAAGTCGGTTCCCGAAAACATGACGGATACTCTTTCAGGCGTCTTTAGCGACAGGAAAAACAGTTCCGCCGCTTTATAAGACAAACTGCCGGAATTTGTATATTTAAACCGTGCCGTATCTACAGGAGCGACGGAAATGGATTTGGCATACAACATCCGTTCGCGATTCATTTCGGGATAGATGTTTGCCGTTTTCACGTAATCCAATATCGCCATGACCATCACCATGGAAATACCCAACGCCGTCCCGGCGATATAAATGCCGCTGAAAAGCTTGTTCTGCTTTATCAACTGCCATGCCTGTTTGAAATATTGTTGAATCATATTTTTACTGTCGAAAGTCTAATGTCACCGGTCATCCGTCTTTAAACGTTAGACCTTTGACTTCATTTGCTAATTCGTAATTCGTAATTTGTAATTTGTAATTTGTAATTGATAATTTGCATTTCTACTCCTTCACCTTTATCTTATTCCTGTTGCGGTACTCCGACATATCGCTCACGACAACCTGCTGGCCCGGCTGCAATCCCGACACAACCTCTATATATTCGAAATTGCTTTCACCGAGCTGGACTTTGCGTTTTTTGAGCGTTGAGCCGTCGAGCACAAACAGTTCGTATGTCCCCTTGCCGGTATAATACGGCCCGTTGGCAATACGCATCACGTCGTCTTTCACGGCGTTCATCACATACACATCCGTCTTTAAGCCCGAGCGCAGCCGGGGATGATTGTCGTCATCGAGCTGTACGGTGAACTGAATAATTCCGTTTTTCGACAAAGGCGTCACGCTGCTCACAGCACCCGTCAACTGTTCGTTTCCGATCTTCACCACGACTTTATTTCCCGTCGCAATGCGATCGCCGTAACTGTCGGCAATCTCCCCGTCGATCTTAAAATGCGACAAATCGGAAACAATAGCCACTTGCGTCCCCTGCGGCACACGCACCCCGACCTGGTTGTTTATATACGTGAGAATGGCTTTGCGCGGCGAACGTATCTGCGCATCATTCAAGATGCGCCGCGTTTCGGCCAATGATTTCCGGAAAATCTCCAATTCAAGCTCCTGCACACGTAATTCGGCATCCGTCACCTTCTTGTCATTTTCGAATTTCTTGCGCGCCTGCTCCTGTTCGAGCCGCGCCACGTTATAACTCAGTTCCGTTTCACGAACCTTGTCAGTCGTTCCCGCACCGAGACTATCCAAATAACGTTCATTGCGTACCTCGACCTCCATTTTATCAATCTGCATATCATTTACTTTCAACTGCATTTCCATATCGCTCAACGTACTGCTGTTTTTGATTCGTTGCTGTTCAATACGGTATTGGCGCACCTGCAATTCATCGAGCATCTTGCGGTAATCCGTTTCAATTGTCTGCAAATCGAGTCTTAACAAGGGCGTACCCACATCAACCGAATCCCCACCCCGTTTGTAGACTTCCACAATACGGCTCTCGATGGGCGTATTGATAATCTCTTCAAATGCAGGCGCCACTTTACCCGAGGCGCTGACGGACACTTCAATCGTTCCGGTATCGACCGTCGACAATTGAATGTTTTTCCTGTTTACAGAATCTCTCAGGAAGGAAATAACGAGTATGACAACCAGCACGCACACGCCTACGACTGCGACTAATTTAATCATCTTACGTCTTCGTTCCTTTCGTAATACTTCTTTGGGGATTTCTCGATCCATTTTATTTATTATTTGTACGAACACCTATGGACAAAGCTTATGCCAAAAGCATAAACATCTATATATCAACAATTGCAAATAAAGAGAGTGTCCGTTATCGAACAGCACCCATTAAATACGGACAATTCTTTTCTCGGATAGGGTTACGGAAACAGACTTTATTAATTTTTAACCTAAAGCAGAGCCTTTTCCCGCTGTTATCTATCGAAAATAAAAAAATAAAACATAAATTTGTAACCAAATAAGAAAGATGTTCTGTTTTGTCGACAAAAAGACTATAGACAGGTATCATATAACAGTTAAGGAATAATGGAAAGCTGCAAAGAATTCCATGTAAACGGAAAATAACGACAGTTTCCACAATTAAGATTTTCCCTTAGAGTTACAAAAGAACCGAATTATTTTGCTATCATTCACTTGTAACCCTATTTACTTGATACTATTTTGCCCATTAGTTGCCGACAAAAACATCGTTATTACAGTTAATTAGGAGCCAACATGAATAAAAGAATCTATCACTCCAGGAAAGATGAATCCTTACTATTCTCTAAAAATGAGGACCAATCGTTTTTAGAGAATCGAAATCTTTATGAATTACTCAACAAGAATCAACAGATTTTGCTTGATGCATTTTATCGAAAGCAAGTCAAAACATTAAGTGTGCGATGTCAGAATGTGCTCCATACTTATTCAATGGACGATTTTTGCCGCATGGCTATTTGCCGGCCGGGCTTTTCATTTCTTTCCCTTAGAAAAATCGGCATAGAATCCGCCAAACAACTGGAAGGCTTCAAAAAGGAAATGGTTGACGAAATACATCGCATAAACACGCTTAAGAATGAAGAGATATTGCTTGAAAACGTCATCATAGAATACGAATACAATGGCGATGAAACCATCATTATCTCCTTTTTGCACAAAAACGGCTATATACCGATGTTTTTATTGCTCGAAAACAGGTTGAATTCGATTCTTTCCTCCAAAGACAGGAATATCCTGCGCCAATGGTTTGAAATGAAAGGCGTTTATGAAAACAATTTACCGGAGGTTTCCATACAAAAAGAATATCTTACCCGTAAAAAAGTGGAGAAAATAGAGGAATCCGTATTAAGAAGTTTCTTCGACTTAGACTCTCCTTTTTTCTCCCATAAACAGGATTGGGAATATTACAATTACTTACTCTGCAAAACAGACATCATTACCCCTGAAAGCATTTCCCTGAAGAATTGCCTGCTGAAAGAACGGAGTCATTTATGGCCGGTTTTTGCCATACATGCGCTAGCGGTTATCTTTCATTCCCAACTGACTCTTTTCGGAGGAATCGAGAGTTCTTTACCTCCCAACCGGACTTGGCGAAGCGCTTATCTTATCCACCGTGAACTTTCGGAATCTTTTCTCTTTCAACAATTCAAAAACGAATTTCTCAAAGACGTAAAGCAAATCAAGCGGAATAGCGCTACAGAGATAGACTTGAGCAAATATCTTTTCCGTCCTTCCCTTTGTAAAAAAGCGGGCAAGCATTTCAGCGAACGAGTGCTGAAAATTCTTGGCTTTATAGTGAAATACGAATTTGGATATGAGGTTAAGGAAGGAAGATATGTACCCATTCTAACGACTAACGAACCTGCTTCATCCAATTAAAAACGCCATCAAAAAACCTTCCGGCAGGTGTATGCCACCCGCCGGAAGTTTAAGAGCTTGTTTAAATTTTAGCGAAATATTTTGCTATAGGTAAAAAACAATTCTCAACTACTTTTTTATGCTCTTTCGAGCGTCTTTTTCACTTCTTGTTTTTGATTTAGCCCGCTAAATCTGCCATCAAGAAGCAAAAAATCCATCCCAAAACAGCTATAAAAAACTTTAGTTGTAAAATTTAAACAGGCTCTAAGAAGAATTTTATTTTATACTTTTACGATAATCCGCATTATTTTTGCCAAATCAGTTTGAGGTTAAAATCATCGCCGCCCATACTTTCTTTGGCTTTTTGATAATTCGCCAAATTCGTCCTTTGTAATGTAGAGGGATATTTAAACCGCCGGGGCATGACATTACCTGTCGGGACACCCTCTCCGACAGGCATCTCGGGCATTCCCGTCCTATTATATTCAAACCATTGCTGATAATCACAAAAAAACAAGGCGTAATATTTCTGGATCATGATCCTCTCCAACGAATTGTCGTATTTCGTTTCGGAATTATCGAAATACCCTTCCGGAACAATGGCCCCCCATTGCGTGATAGCCGCTTCGACCGCTTTGCGATAATGACTCGCTGCATCGGAAGAGATAATCGACTTCTGAGCCAATTCGGCTTTGATAAACTCCACCTCGGCATACGTCATTAACGCTAATTTCATCGGCGCTTTTACGATACCCTGATTGGGCAGAGAACCGTTAAAGCTGGGCACCGTATTGTATCCGCTTGGCCATCCGAAATAAGATTTCACCCCGTCATTGGTCGTTTGCTGCGCGAAGATCGGCAATCGGGGATCGTTCCATTCTTTCAGATGATCGATAAAAAATTCCGATAGCGCCTTATAAGAAGTAAAATCTTGCGGGCGGGTCATAGGCGCTTCCAAAGGATATACCCCCGTAACAGGCAGTAAAGCAGCCTCGTCATTCGATTCGAATAGAGGATAGGCAACCGGATCATTGATTAGTTTCATGATTTCAGCTTTCGCATTCAATCCATTCACATCCAACACCCTTAATAAGACGCGGAGCTTAAGAGAATTCGCAAACTTCCTCCATTTAACGATCCCGGCCGATGTGGCTCCTGATGCCGGAGTTTCCGTATGATATAATAATTCCCCTTCGGGATTATACCGCAATCCCTGCGTTTCATCGAAAAGCAGATTGGCCGAATCCAACTCTTGCAGAATAGTCCGGTAAATATCGATTTGAGAATCGAAAGCCGGCGTAAAAATCTTTTCATCGCCCCGTATGGCTTCCGCCATGGGAACATCGCCGAATCCCTCGACCAAAATCTGATAAAGCCAACTCTTCAAGACTTTTGCAATCGCCTCATAATTGGGTTCGTTCAACTCTTCGGCTTGTTCCTCCATTTCTTTTATATTATTCAACCAACGGTAATACGTACTCCATGTACCATCGCCCGCAGCATCCGTCATATAATACCACCCTAATCCACCGGTACTGTTAGTCGTCACAATGCCTTGCATCAAATGAAATGTAAAGCTGTTATATCGTTCCCAATTATAAGAAGATACATTGTATAGAACCGGATTCAAGAACACGCCGGGGTTTGCTTGCTGCATGCGTGTGGGATCGGTGTTCAAATCGTCTAAGTCTTCACAAGAGGTGAAAGCAACCCCCATGATGAGGAATATGTATAGAATTGTCTGTTTTAATGCGTTCATTATATATAATTTAATCTATTAAAAGCTCAAATTTAAATTGATCCCATAGGATTTGGTAGAGGGCAACGACCCGTTTTCGATACCCACCACCATCGAATTGCCATCTAACGCGGCTATTTCCGGATCATACAGCGGATAATCGGTAATGGTGAGCAGATTTCTTCCATACACGGCAAAGGATGCAGCCGTAAAAGGAGTCTTTTGCAAAAGTTTGGGCGATAAGGCATATTCGAGCCTTATTTCCCGGAGTTTGATATAAGAAGCATCAAAGGTGTTCGTCTCCACATTGGCCCGACGGTAATTTTCCTTGTTATACGCTTCGACGGTGACTAGTTTCGTGTTTTCACTATAACTTCCATCGGCATTTCTTATCACACCGGGCGCCACCATATAAATACCTCCCAATTGTATTAGCGAAGGATCATTTTTTATTCTCGGGTCGTCGGCGGCGATGTAGAATTCCGTGCCCGGAAGCCTGCCGTTGAGCGTATGGGCCAACTTACCCTGTTCGGTCATCTTATGAAAGGATTGCGAATACACCATTCCTCCCATTTGCCCATCAAAAAGGACGCCCAATTTGAAGCCTTTATATTTAAATTCGTTGTAGAATCCGGCTTTCCAATCGGGACTCGCATTTCCGACATATTCAATCTCGGGAGCTTTTTCGGGTAACCCGTTCGCCCCTATGACGACTTTCCCTTCTTCATTGCGAACCAACTTATATCCCCATAAATCGGAAACCGTACCGCCGACCGTACCGATTAAGGATACGACCGACCCGACCGTGGCAATCAACTGATTTTCATCGGAGCCTTCCGCTAAGGAAAGGATCTTATTCTTATTCATCGCCCACGTAACCATCGATCTCCACGTAAAGTCTTTGGTCGATACCGGTACGGCATTCAATTCTATTTCCAAGCCTTTATTGCGTACGCTACCCGAATTAATCGTCGCCCGCGAATAACCGGTTGTCGGATCGATGGGCGCATCCAAAATCTGGTTTTTAGTCGTATTGTAATAATACGTCAGGTCAATCCCTAAACGGTCGTTAAACATTCTGTAATCGACACCGACCTCGTAATTGGTAGATATTTCAGGTTTAAAATCGGTATTGAACAGCGTGGTGGGTAAAACCAACGAGCCTGAAAAATCGCTCGTTTCGTAGTATTGCGAGGTCTTGTAAGGCTCCGTATCGTTTCCTACCTGCGCCCAGGAAGCCCGAAACTTAAAGAAGCTAATTTGCGAGGGCATCGTAAACAATTCATTCAGAATAAAGCTGCTGCTTACCGACGGATAGAAGAACGAACGGTTTTCGGCCGGTAAGGTGGACGACCAATCGTTTCTCCCGGTGATATCCAAAAAGACCTTATTCTGATAGGCTAAATTCGCCATAAAGTAAAGGCTGTTAATCGCCTTGTTCCGGATAACCGTTCTTACCGAAGGATTGGAAGAGCCGTTGGATAATTTATAGACGCCCGGCGTTTTCAATCCGTTTACCGATGCAGCCAACAAATCATATTTTTGCCTCATCAGATTTCCTCCGCCGGCAACATTGATATGGAAAGCATCCCCAAAAATATGGTGATAGGTAACCAATGCGTCGGAATTCATTTCATAATCAAAGACATTTTCTTTTTTGAAAAAACCGTTTCCAAACACCACATCACTCATAGGACGATGCTGTTCCCTTTGATCGGAAGACAATTGAAGCCCCGACCGAACCATGACATCCAAATGGGGAGTTACATTCATGGTTGCCGAAAGCGAAGTAACATTGCTATGCTTCTCGGACGGATTTTCCGATTCATGTAATATCACGTAAGGATTACCGATATAGGTGCTATACGGCTGTAATTGTTTTATATTTTCTTGTCCCGTTCTCCACTTCGGCTTTAACCAATCGAGATTTACATTCGGGTTTTGAAAGATAAGGAAATAGGAAATAGAATTACTGTTATAACCCAAGGCGGGAGTATTGTCTAAACTTCTATTCGTATAAGAACTTCTATAATCCAACTTCACTCTTTTAGAAACCTGTTGTTGGCCCGCCACATTGAAAGAAAACCGTTCAAAACCGGTATTGGGCAAAATCCACTCGTTCTTGGTGTAAGTAACCGATGCCCTTACCGAACCTTTATCGTTTTTTCCGGTAATAGCAACGGAGTTGGTAGAGGTAAATCCTAGTTGAAATAAATCTTTCCGGTTATTCGGATAGCCGACCCAAGGAGTAGGCACAGCAGCTCTTCCTTGTGTAACGGGATCATATTGATAATAAAGTTGATTTGCATCAAACGCAGCTCCATAAGCGCTGCTTGTCCCACTCGTACCGGAGTTTCCGTCGGGCGATGCCCCGTACGAATAATATTGTTTCCCGGCATATTCCGTGCCCGCCTTGCCGATATTCGTCGGCAACCCTTGTCCGAATTCATATTGGTAATCCGGCCATCTCATGACATCTTCAAAATTCAGGTTGGATGAAAACGTCACGCCGATACCTTTCGACGCTTTTTCGCCTGCTTTGGTCGTTACCAATAGTACGCCGTTGGCAGCCCTCGAACCGTAAAGAGCCGTCGCGCTTGCTCCTTTGAGTACCTGAATATTCGCGATATCATTGGGATTTATATCCGCAAAACCATTTCCATAGTCGATGGAAAGTTCCGCCGCTACTCCGGCGCCGTAAGCCATTCCCGGATTGGAAATCGTATTACTCATCGGGACACCGTCGACCACAATCAAGGCGTTATTTCCATTCACATTCAGCGATACATCCCCACGCAAAGAAATCCGGGTAGAACCAATGGGGCCACCGGGTGACACGATATTCAATCCGGCCACTTTACCGCTCAATCCGGCAGACCAATTCGAAGGCATGGTATTGGCAATAGATTCGCCATCCAGGTTTTCCGTAGAATATCCCAATTGCCGGGCTTCTCGCTTAATCCCTAAAGCGGTAATAACCACTTCGTCCAATAATTTCATATCCTCTTCGAGCGTAACATCCAAGACAGTCCGCCGGCTTCTCGCCACTTCGAGCTCCGTAAACCCGATATAGGAAAACACGATCGTGGCATTGGAAGAAGCATTCAAAGAAAAACGGCCTTCGATATCGGTAACCGTACCGTTATTCGTGCCTTTTTCAATAACATTCACTCCAATGAGCGGTTCATTATTGACATCTGTCACTTTCCCTTTCAACAAGGACGTTTGCGCAGAAATACCGCCAGCAACTAAAAACAAAGCCAAAACCAGCCATAGGCTATGGGCCCTAAAACAAATTCTTTTTCTCATAAAAAATGATGATATTACCTAATTTTTTTCGAGCGCAAAGGAATGAAATAGATGTTACAAAACGGTTAAAATTTTATGAAGTGTTTGTAACAAATAGTAGCGACAAACATTTTGCCAAAGGGCGCCACAAAACGACCTTAGAGAAAAGGAAAATATCCTTCGAAAACAGGAAAATGGCTTTCGAAAAGATGAAAATGACTAAAGAGAATTAGAAAATCAGTATCGAGAAGGGGAAAATAACTTTATAAAACATCAAAATGGCTAAAGAGAACGACAAAACGGCTTTCGAGAAGATGAAATCGATTAAAGAGAACAGGATGCCGGGCAAAGAGAATGGGACCCCCCCAAAAAAGAGAAGCCTACAATATAAATATAGCCTCCTCTTTGAAAAAGACAGAAAGACACGGACAAGGAAAGGCTTTATCTTTTATTTCTTATTTTCGCCCTCTTTTTCATCCTTACGGGGAGCGGCGTTCAAATTTTTAAGGATCTTGGAATAGGAAAATTTTTCACGCATCAATGGATCGCCCCGATGGAAAGAAGTCGCAATCTTTCCTATAGAAATTGTTTGGCTGTAAATTCCATTGAACTCGGTGACGACTTCCGCCGAGATATCCTTGCTGTCGCCTTTAAGGGTTTCTTGCTTCACATTCGCTTGTTGTACCGTTTCGTCTTTAGCGGCGGCAACGATGCGATCCAATGTTTCGGTAGCAATCCCGGTGGCAGTAAATTCCGTTTTCAACTCTTCCGTTAAACCAGTGGCGAAATGCGACAATAACTCGGCGATAGCCTCCTGATCTTTCTTGGACGCCCGTTTCCAGAAAGTAGCGTAACCCAATGCTTTTAAAATCTCGTCGCGGCGGAGCCTATTCGATTTATAATCCTCGCCGATTTGCGTTTTTACCTCTGAAAGGTCGATAAGCGCATCGTTGCATAATTTCTCCACAACCTCGGTAGCGGCATGCACTTCGGCTTTGGGGTCGATACCCAGATAGTTCTGAAATGCGTTGGAAATGCGTGTCTTAATACCCGTAAAAAACTCTATCGTCCAAGTACTGCGCTTGGATGAAAGGAAAGGTAGGTCGGCAATGGCATTGTCGATCATGATATTGCATGTAGTGAGCATTTCAACATCTTTACCTTGATAAATTCTTGTTATACTCATAATGATTCTTTTTATAAAGGTCGTTAACGATGCAAACTTACAAAAACAGTCGATACGTTATTCTCGACAAGCAAACTTTTTGAAGGAAAAAGCCGACAATTTAAACTTTATTACACATGCAACTATAGTGGTTTGCATTGCTTCACATTTCGAGCGGGAAAATCTATTCCGATTCGTTCGCTTGTGACTTCGGTAATATCAAATTAAGCACCAAACCAATGACCGCGGAAAGACCGATACCCGAAAACGTAAAGCTTCCGGCTTGCAAGACCGCTCCTCCGATGCCGGTGGTAAGAATGAGCGAAACGATAACCAAATTACGAGTATTGTTCATATCGGTTTTATTCTGAATCATATTATTGATGCCCACGGCGGCAATCATGCCGAAGAGCAAGAGCATGATTCCTCCCAATACGGCTCCGGGAATGGATTTCAACACGGCGCTCACCTTCCCGATCAACGAAAAGACAATACCCGCAACAGCCGCCACCCGTATGACCGCCGGATCGGTGACCTTCGTCAACACCATGGCGCCCGTAACCTCGGAGTACGTCGTAACGGGAGGGCCGCCTATAAAGCCGGAGATACAGCAGGCAATGCCGTCGCCAAGCAACGTGCGGTGCAATCCGGGATCTTTCATA
Source organism: Bacteroidales bacterium UBA5382 (assembly GCA_002409745.1). Classification (GTDB taxonomy): domain Bacteria; phylum Bacteroidota; class Bacteroidia; order Bacteroidales; family Dysgonomonadaceae; genus Limibacterium; species Limibacterium fermenti. Next base: position 51,627 of record DHOU01000020.1, on the reverse strand, counting down.
AAATCCTTTTTGGTTACTTCGTTCACCGCATACACATTCCCGATATGCTCGATGACCGGCGCAATGGCAACCGGTATCATAAACAGCACGGCTTCCCACGAAAAGGCCGGTTTTACAAACTGGGGCAATCCGATCCAGGGCGCAGCCGCGACTCCCGAAAAATCGACTTGCCCCATGCATACCGCCGCAATATATCCTGCAATGATCGCCGAAATAATCGGAATGAGTTTAAAGAACCCTTTTGCAAACATACTGATCACCACCGCCGTGATTAACGAGATGAGGGCCAACATCCAGTTTTCCTGCGCCATACTCACCCCGGTTCCCGCCAGCGACAAACCGATAAGGATGATTACCGGCCCGATGACCACCGGAGGAAACAAGCGTTCGATGAGCCGCAAGCCTTGCCATTTGACCAGCGCACTCATCAGGAAATATACAAATCCCACCGCTACCAGTCCCGATAGCGTACCGGCCAATCCATATAGTTCCGTAGCTTTGATGATCGGGGCGATAAAAGCGAAACTACTGCCCAAAAAAATCGGGACAATGCCTTTCGTTACCAAATGAAAGACCAATGTCCCGACTCCCGCGGCGAAAAGCGCCGTCGATGGATCCAACCCTACCAACAAGGGTACTAACACCGTGGCACCGAAAGCCACAAAAAGAAACTGCACGCCGATAATTGTTTTCGATGCCGCGCTTAACTGTTTTTCGTTTTCCATATTCTAAAATATGGGCACAAAGATAAAAAAATATTTCGAACCGGATGAACAATACAAAATGCAGAATTATGAATTGTCCATTCTCCATTATCCATCGTCAATTGTCAATTCTCTTCGGACATTCGGTAAAATTCATTACTTTTGCAGAAGAAAAAACAGTTTCATGCAAGAGGATAAAAGTCGATTATTGAGTTACGCAATGTACGCAGGTCTTTACTTAGGCCTGTTCTGGGTCGTACAGTACTTTTTCACCATGGCCGGAACGAATCATGCGATATTAGCCGTTATCGATTCGATTTTAAGCATCGGAACGCCCATTCTTCTTTTTTATTATTTAGTGAGGTATAAAAGACTCATCATTCCCGACAGCCGGATGAATTATTGGCACGGCATGCAGTTTTCCATCTTGCTCTTCTTTTTTGCCTCCCTCCTCAAATCGGTCATCGTATTCATACACGTCAACTGGATCGACCCGATGTTTATTACAACGTTATATGACAACATGGTACAGATGGCGCAGTCGATGAAGATAGACGAAGCGTTGATCGCGAACATCTCCGAACAGCCCTACCCTACGCCCTCCAGTTATATTATCAATACGGTCATTTTGGGAAACGTTTTCATGGGGATGTTGCTCTCGGTGATTATTGTCCCGTTGGCCATGAACTATAAATCGAAATAGAACAAATCTTTTTTATCGACAGAAATGGATATATCAGTAGTCATACCACTTTATAACGAAGAAGAATCGCTGCCCGAACTACATGCCTGGATCAAACGGGTAATGGATGAAAATGCCTTCTCGTATGAAATCATTTTTGTAGATGACGGCAGTACCGACCGTTCGTGGCCGATCATCACCACAATAAGGAAATCATCTCCGGAGGTAAAAGCGATAAAGTTTCGACGCAATTACGGCAAATCGCCGGCGTTGTATTGCGCATTCCAAAAGGCGCAGGGCGATGTGATCATCACCATGGATGCCGATTTGCAGGATAGTCCCGACGAAATCCCCGCACTGTATCGCATGATAACCGACGAAGATTACGACTTGGTATCGGGATGGAAAAAGAAACGCTATGATTCGATATTGACAAAAAACATCCCCTCGAAACTCTTCAACGCTACGGCGCGTAAAGTCTCCGGCATCCGGCTGCACGACTTCAACTGTGGCCTCAAAGCCTATCGCCGGGCGCTGGTGAAAGATATAGAAGTCTATAACGACATGCACCGCTACATCCCCATTATCGCCAAGGAAGCGGGCTATACAAAAATCGGCGAAAAGGAAGTACATCATCAGGCACGCAAATACGGGAAGAGCAAATTCGGGGCAAGCCGCTTTGTAAACGGTTATCTCGACCTCATGACCCTTTGGTTCCTGAATAAATTCGGGAAAAAGCCGATGCACTTTTTCGGTTTGTGGGGAAGCGTCATGTTTATACTGGGGTTCTTCGCCATTGTGGCGGTAGGCGCCATGAAGCTCTACGACATGCAGCAGGGCAATCCTTACCGCTTAGTCACCGAATCGCCCTATTTTTATATTTCGCTGACGATGATGATTCTCGGTACGTTATTATTTCTCGCGGGGTTTTTGGGTGAACTTATTTCGCGCAACGCCCCCGAGAGAAATCATTATAAAATAGAAGACGAGTTTTAATTGAAAGTTGCACAGAGAGGAATACGGAAGTAGCACAGAGGGACAAAGAGAAAGAGTTTACCGCGATATCCGGCATAAAAAATCTGCGTAAATTAAAAGCGGTTGAAATCGCTAATTTCGATTATATGTTCCGTTATACGCATCGATATCAAAATGAATCAAAAAAAGAAATTTAATAAGAAACAGCAATGCAAAGACAATCCGTTCTTTTTATTTTTTTTCTACTCTTCCTGTTACCCGGGCTAACTTCTTGCAAACAAAAGGGAGAGAATAAAAAAGATTACCGTTATTTTCACGAACAAGGGGAAATATTTCATACGGCATATCATATAAAATATACTTACGACCGGTCGTTAGGAGAAGAGATTGTGGATGAGCTGCATCGGTTTGAGGTTTCGTTGAATCCGTTTATGGAAAACTCCATCATTTCGAAAGTGAACCGCAACGAACCCGTACAGTTGGATTCCTTTTTCATTACGGTATTTAATAAGGCCGAGGAAGTTTCCGGCGTAAGCGACGGCAAATTCGATATCACCGTCTCTCCGCTGATCAATGCTTGGGGTTTCGGATTCGACAATCCGGACAACGTCACTCCGGAAACGATCGACAGCTTAAAAGAGTTTGTCGGATACCGCAAAATATCCATCGATGCAAAGGGCAACATCGTAAAAACCGATCCGAGGGTCCAACTCAATATGTCGGCGATTGCCAAAGGCTATTCATGCGATGTGATTGCCCGTCTGCTTCAACGTCATGGCATCGAGAACTATTTGGTAGAAATCGGCGGAGAAATCGTAGCCAAAGGTATCAATGAAAAAGGCGAATGCTGGCGCATCGGAATTGATAAACCGACCGACGATCAAACGCCCGCTTCCCAGGAATTACAAACCGTGCTTTTGTTATGTGACAAATCGATGGCTACCTCCGGAAACTATCGCAATTATTACATCAAAGACGGCAAAAAATATGCCCATACCATCGACCCGTACACCGGATACCCTTCCGAAAACGAAATGCTCAGCGCTACGGTACTGGCCGACGACTGCATGACGGCCGATGCCTATGCTACGGTATTTATGGTGGCCGGACTGAACGAATCGGTGAAACTGGCCAGAACGTTACCGGGCTTGCATTACTTTTTTATTTATGCAAAGGCCGATGGTACTACAGGCGTGGCTTACTCGGATGGTTTTGAAGAGTTTTTCGCCGATAAACTGGATATTTTAATACAATAAGTTATGAACCGAAACAATAAAAAAACAACTACTGAGTCCAAACGCGTTGCAAGCAACGTATCTATTGAACCTTTGCAGGCTGACGAAATACGGGGATTGCGTATAGAGTATGAACTTTACGAGACCATTGGCGGAGAAACCCTTATCGCTTCGACCCCCAAAGGTATCTGCTTCCTGGCTTTCGGTTCCAGCGAAAAAATCATCGAAGAATTACACCGGAGGTATCCGGGAGCTTTGTTCGACAAACGATCGAACACATTGCACCGACGGGCATTGACGCTCCTCGAAGGAAAGCCGTCGGACACGTCGCTTCCTTTACACATCCGGGGTACCGAGTTCCAAACAGACGTGTGGAAAGCCTTGTTATCCGTTCCTAAAGGCAAAACAACCACCTATCGTTCTCTCGCGCAATCGGCAGGTCATCCGGGAGCCATTCGTGCGGTAGGCACGGCCATAGGAATGAATCCGGTATCGTACCTCATCCCGTGCCACCGGGTTATCCGCAGCGACGGCAAGTTGGGAGGTTACCATTGGGGCATAGAACGAAAACGAGCTTTTCTCGATCTCGAGCAAAAAACCGATCACCACTAACTCATAAAGAATATGAAATTAATGCATGACCGTTCTCTGTTTGTTTTATTTTTTGTCAGTTTTTTTATTCCTTCTATTTGCGCACAGGAGGCAGATTCGGTTTCTTATCCGAGCATGAAGATCTCCGGAACACTGAAAAATAAGTTCGAATATGCCAGCGAAACAGGCATGTCGCGCTTTTCCGTGCGTAATTCACGTATAGGGGCTTCAGGAAACATCAACTCGTTTTCGGGCTACAAAGCGCAAGTCGAATTAAGCAATGAAGGCCGCTTCGAAGTATTGGATTTGAGCGGATCCTTAAAGCCGGTCGACGGGCTTTCCTTAACGCTCGGCCAAACCAGCGTGCCCATTTTCAACCAATACATCGTCAGCCCTTCCGAAATGATGTTTGCGAACAGAGCATTCATTGGAAAATATTTTTTAAGTACACGCGATTTAGGTTTTAGAGCGGATTATGAATTTAAAATCGGTTCGGTCCCCTCTTCATTTGAATTGGGAATCTATAACGGCAACACCATTAATGATCCGGTATGGCGCGATCGCTTATCGTATGGCGCCCGGCTGGCCGTAGGCAGCATGAAGGGATTTCGCAGCACGATAAAATATTACGATTATCAAAATGAAGATATTCACTATCTTTTTTATGGCGCCGATCTTCGCTATGAGGCGCGTAATTGGAAATTGGAAACCGAGATCATGAAAAGAGACAGTCGCGTAGAAGCTGAAAGCGATATGCTTTCTTATTATTTTCAAGGGGCCTATTTTATTCCTTTAACGAAAAGCCGCTTTTTCGACCGGCTGGTTCCGGCTGCCCGATGGGATGCCATTGACAAGAATCCGGACAATAAAGGATTCGATGTCAATCGCCTGACCGTGGGCTTGGGCTTCGCCTTTGAACAAAAAAACATTTCCTCGATCCTTCGTCTCGACTATGAATGGTACTTCATCGAAAATGAACTCGATATACTCAATAAATATCCCGAAATGGATTCCGATAAATTTACCGTCGAACTGGTTTTTACGTTCTAAGAGAATGCAGGGACGGGAGGTTGGACGTTGGACGTTGGAGGTTAGAGACTGGAGACCGAAGACTGTAGACCGAAGACCGAAGACTGAAGACCGGAGACTGAAGACATTAGACATTAGACATGAATATATCAGATAATAACAGAATTACGCCCGACTATATTTCGGATTTGAACGATAACGAAATATTTGTTTTTGGAAGCAACCTCGAAGGCTATCATGGCGGCGGGGCAGCTAAAATGGCCTATGAGAGATTCGGAGCAATATGGGGGCAAGGTTGCGGTTTGCAGGGCCAATCCTACGGCATCCCCACGATGCATGGAGGCGTAGAGGTCATTCAACCGTATGTAGAAGAGTTTATCGATTTTGCCGCCGAACATTCCGACCTCACGTTCTTAGTAACGCGTGTCGGATGCGGGATAGCCGGTTTTCACGAATCGGAAATCGCCCCGTTGTTTAAACGCGCGCTTTCCATCAAGAATATATGGCTTCCGGCAGGATTTGTGAAAGTCCTCACGGAAGAATAATAGAATTTAAGAAGCTGTCTCAAATTTCGTATCTTCTATTTTATTCAAAATCCTTGGGAAACACAGCCCGGTTTTTACCCTTCCGTCCAATAAGCGGATCCAAGTAACAAACTCCCGCGGACCTTCTTTCAGCTCGACAATCCGGGCATTACCGGCTCACCCGTAACCACATCGCCGGCAAACTGAACAATTTTAAAAGTCCCGTCCGCCTTGAAATTCAACTTCTATGCATGCGCAGAGAATCCTACCGAAAAAAGGAAAAGCCACAGAAACAACTTTTTGATGATATCGTTTCTCCACATACCAAAAGTTTTTTAATTATACCACATATAAAGAACTAATAGACTCATTATTATAAACCCGGATAATGGAGTTGGCGAACATATCGGCAACCGAAAGTATTTTTACTTTTTCCGACTTTTTAGAATAAGGTATGCTATCGGTAAAGATAATTTCTTTTAGTGCGGATTGATTCACCCGTTCCGACGCCGGATCGGACATCACGGCATGGCTGGCGATAGCTCTTACGGAGTTAGCCCCTTTATCCATAATTAAATTAGCGGCCTTGGTAATGGTTCCCGCCGTATCGACAATATCATCGATAATCAGCACATCCATCCCCTTTACATCGCCGATAATCTGCATATCGGAAACTTCATTGGCTTTCTTCCGCAATTTGTAACAGATCACCATCGGACATCCTAAAAACTTGGAATAGGCGCTGGCGCGTTTCGTTCCTCCCACATCCGGTGTCGCGATCACCATATTACTCAAGTCCAATCCTTTCAAATAATCGATAAAAACCCCCGAAGCATATAAATGATCTACCGGGACATTAAAAAATCCTTGAATCTGATCGGCATGAAGATCCATTGTGATCAACCGGTTGATTCCCGCCACATGCAGTAAATCTGCAATGAGTTTGGCGGCGATACTCACACGGGGCTTATCTTTCCGGTCTTGCCTCGCCCATCCGAAATAAGGAATCACGGCGACAATGGATTTGGCGGATGCACGCTTTGCGGCGTCGATCATCAACAATAATTCCATCAGGTTATCGGAATTGGGAAACGTAGATTGAATGAGAAATACCTGCTTACCACGTATAGATTCCTCATAAGATACGGCAAACTCACCATCGGCAAAATGTTCGATGATCATATTTCCCAACGGACATCCAATGCTGTTACACACTTTTTCGGCAAAATAACGAGACTTGGTGCCGGAGAAAATTTTAAACGGCCTTTCCTGCATGCTGTTTTATACTATAGTTTAATTAATATTGTTTGAACAAGACTACTCTCTATTGATTGAATTTTTCGCCACAAAAGTACAAAAACTACTTCTAATAAAAAATGTTTACAAAGAAGAAATCTTATACGCTTCCCCCGAGTGTGCTCCAAGAGTCACTTTGAGAGAGCCTTGCGGCGAGAAAAATAATTCCGCGCCATCTCCGCTAAATAACGGTCGCGCCTTTCCCCCTTGTAAATGATTTAACTCAAAGAACGCATAAGCATGCGGAGGAATATGAATGGAGACCTCTTTGGCATGATTATCGAAATTGACCACGACCACGATTAACTCTTTTTTGTCGCTGCGAAGGAATGCGAACTGTTTGGTCGAGTCGAAATCGGGATTATCATAATTAGCCGGCATCAAGTCATAAAACAATCCCTGCGAAAGCGCCCTTTCGTTATGGCAGCTTTTTATGAGTTTGGAGTAAAACTGCTGCAACCGTTTTTCTTCCACGGTCAGTAACTCGTCATTCCATTTGCCTCCATTGTTCCATCGCCGCACCGTATCCACCGACCAATAGTCAAAGATCGTGGTACGGCCGTTTTTACCGCTATATCCCTCTTCATCCATACCTCTTTCTCCTAACTCTTGTCCGAAATAAATCATGACCGGATTTACATTCAGGCACGACGTTAATACCATGGCGGCAATTCCTTTGTCGCCGCTCTTCAGAAAATAATCGGAGGCGAGACGCTGTTCATCGTGGTTTTCCATAAAATTCAACATTTTATGCTGTATATCCCCTACATTGTTCAACGTAAACGTAATATCGGATGCCGGCCGATATCCGCACGACACATCACGGAGCACGTCATATAATCCGACTTTATCATAAAGATAATCGAAGACCGTATCGGCTAAGAAATCCCGGTATCCGGAAGGATTATATATTTCGGCGATAAAAAGCAGTCCGGGATACTGTTCTTTTATTTGCGGAACCACCCACCGCCAGAATTCCAAAGGAACCATCTCGGCCATATCGCAGCGGAAACCGTCGATTTGTTTCGCAGCCCAAAACAGCAAGATATCTTTCATCTTTTTCCAAGTATCGGGTACCGGCGAAAAATAAGTCTGGCGGCCGTTCAGATAATCGACTCCATAATTGAGCTTTACTGTTTCGTACCAATCATATTGTGTCGGATTATTGGTGAAGCAATCATTTCCGGTTACTTTTGCCGGCTCCTCGTGATACCGGGCATGCGTGAGTTTTGCCGGCGCTATTTGCAGGTGCAACGCTTCGCCGGGCAGATAATAAAAGTTGTTTTGAGGGGAAAAAGCGACGGACGGATCGTCGTGTTCCCCAAAATCTTCGATACCGGCAGGTTTATTAACCGATCGGTAATTTCTGGCCAAATGATTCGGTACAAAATCGATAATAACTTTCAACCCGGCTTTGTGTGTACGATCTACCAGCTCCTCGAATTCCTGCATACGGTTCTCCACGTGCACCGCCAAATCGGGATCCACATCATAATAATCGCGGATACTATACGGCGATCCGGCATTTCCTTTGATAATTTCAGGATATTGTTCGGGAATGCCGTAACGCGTATAATCGGTTATGGAAGCATGAGCCAACACACCGATATACCACACATGGGTATAACCGGCGTCTTTGATAGTTTGAAGCGCCGTATCGGTGAAGTCGTTAAACTTTCCGCATCCGTTTTCCCCGATGCTTCCGTTCTGAATATTGTTTGCCGTCCGGTTTCCGAACAATCTCGGCAACACTTGGTAGATAACTATTTTATGGGATTGCATGCTAATTATTCCGTTTAATATAATGAATGATCTTTTCACTGAATTCCTTATATCGCAGGCACCGCCTGACGATTTTCAACGACGCTTCTTCGCCCATGGTATGGGCTGCACAGGTATACCCTAATTCTGAGATCGTATCGATATTATTCAAATCGAACATGGTGTATTTTTCCACGCCCGGGGTTTCAATCAAGATATCGCATAGTTTTTTATCTATTAGGGTATTCGCGTTAGACATCAGATTAAATGTCCGTTCGGCCATTTTCCGTATATTATTCTTTTCAGCGGGGGGAATCATGAGCGACACATTGACTCCGATTACGAATTTGCATTGTTTGCGAATGACCGAGACAGGAAAGTTTTTAAATAATCCTCCGTCTACATAAGCTGCGCCATCGATATATTGCGGATGAAAGACAATGGGCACAGAGCACGACGCGACAACCGATTCCACCAAATTATCACCTTGCGAAAAAACAACGCTCCGGGCATTATTCCAGTCCGTAGCTACAGCCACAAAAGGAATTTGCAACTGCTCAAAGGTTTTCGCCCGGAGGTTACTTTTCAGGAACTTATAAAGTCCGGTACTCTTAAAAAATCCGGTTTTGGGTAGCGTGAATTCAATAAATTCACGAAACTCACGGCCTTTGAACAGATCGGAAATTTCAAGAGGATGAAACCCGTCGGCATACAACACGCCGGCCAACGCACCGGCACTGGTCCCGGCAATGATGTCGGGCTTCAACCCGTATTGTTCCAGTACATTCAAGGCTCCTAAGTGAGCAAAGCCTTTTGCTCCTCCTCCACTCAAGGCGTAACCTAAATAGTAGTCATATTTATTACGGAACACAGCCATATTTTCGCCTTATTTTCAAGTAATTTTAGCGTTACAAATATGGCACTTTTTTTCGGGTTATTCAAATAATCACGAGGCTATTTTTTACTGAAGGTGTTATTAAGAACAGCTTTCTCATGTTACCGAGATTACCGTTTATTTCTATAACGGTTTCACAATAAAACCCTGATTCTGCAATAATTCAACTGGCTATGACAGGAATCGTATCGTATTGTGCCGGATTATTGTTTTTATCGGCTTTTCCTGCACAAGACAAAAGAAAGAGTAAAAGTAAAAATAGGATATGATTTGTTTGTCTCATTAATGAATAATTTTAGTTATTGATAAAGTGTAAAACATACAGTAGGCGCCTGACCTATCCAAGTTATTTTTACCCAATCGGAAAGTAGGAAGAGTTCTAAATACGGAACAACCGGTTAATTTCATGTTGTTATCTTTTTTAATAAGGGTTTGATTATGTATTTCTGAAAACTACGTTCAATTGTACATATGGAGTACCAGAAAGTATGTTATTTTTCCTCTTAAAAATCTGAATATAGATATCAAGGTAATGGGCATCTGTCGATTTAGATAAAGAGAAGTAACGGCAGACGCCTTAGCTAATCCAAGTTGTTTTTGCCTAATTGGATAATGCCAAGAGGTATTGATAATAAATAAATGACGGATTTCATATTTATAAATATGGTTCTTCTTATAATATATCCTTATTTCTTTTCTTCTTCCTTTGAACTTCCGCCCCGGTCGATAATGATGCGGGCGTTCTTGTAATCCCTGTAAAAATCGGTGCCGGCGAACATCGTCATCAGGCTGTCGAGCTTGTACAGACTCTGACGTTGTTCTTTCTTCACTTCGGGAATGGTCTGGTTATGGCGTTTGCGTTCCAGGGTCAGGTTACGGGGTTTGTCCGTCAGCGCTTCATACGAATCCATCAACGTTTTTAGACCGGCCATTTTCGTTTCGTCAACGTCATAATCTACCAACAACGGCACCAACGGCAACACGCGATTGTAAATGTCTTCGACCTTGTGGAAAGCTGTTTCTTCTCCCATATTCACGAGGAACCCGCGGCTGACCCGCAGTTGGTCGTGCAATCCGTAGTCGCCGGTATCGAGGGCATAGATCGATACCCTCCGGGCGATCGCCGCTGCCTCTGCGTACATCTCGAGGGCTACGGCATCCTTATTATCCGTGAAACCTTTGGTTACGATAAGCGAGCCTATGGCATGCGGCTCCATTTTTTCCACAGCCGAGTCGAATGTGTTTACTTCCTTGGCTACTCTTGGTTTTTCCTTCCAAACCGGTTCGTATTGGTGGAGGACTTCCTTCACGTTACGAGCCATTCTTTGTGAATTAGAATCTCTCGTATTCATAATGGATTTATTTTTATATGTTTATATTTAAAAACGCCCAAGTTTAGGAAATAATTTACGGAGTAATGACTTCCACAAGTTAATCAAAGTTAAGCTTTGAATTGTTTTAAGATTAATATGGTCAATAAAAACTAATCAACTGTAGATATGAATGTTATATCCGACTGAAAAAAGAACCTTTATCCTGTTAAAAATGTTTTTCACGAAAAATGCAGGTCGAAAATCGCATCTCCGGCCGATTCGTTCAACGGGATAAAGCCGTTAGAGGCGGGGGAGGCATACTTTTGACGCAACATCCTGTGTTTTCTTGATGCAAGAAGGACAAAATAGCCTATTCAATATAGAAAAACCGGCATAAGAACGACATAATGACCTGTTTGAAACAGAAAAACCGATGTAAAAATGACAAAACGACATGTATACAATACAAAAATGAGTGCATGAATGACAAAAATGCCGCTCAATACTACGAAAACCGGCTGCCGATATTAAAAAATGCCTGTTAGCATCGCACAAACGACTTGCATGCTCCGGTACTCTATTCCGCGTACGCCGTTCCCTTGCGGTTAGCCCAAACCATCTTATACAACTGATCGTTGGGACGAACTTTCTCAGGAGTCTTGAAGGAAAAATGTTGTCCCTTTACCGCTTCTTCGACGGTTTCCAAATCGACACGGATATCTTGAGCCGTGGCGAACACCGCTCCCGTAGTCGGACCGGTAATCAGCAGTTCGTCGCCTTCGTTTACCGATTGGGTTTCGATAAGGAATTCGGCGACACCAATATTTCCGAAATATTTAAGGACCTTTCCGACATAGACTTTTCTTTTGGTCGCTCCCGATCCGTAACGATGAGTCCATTCTCCCAACCGCTGGCCCAAATAATAACCATCCCAAAAACCGCGATTGAATACGGTCGCCAACTTTTCATTCCACAAATCGATTTTTTCCTGCGTAAAGGAGTCTTCGCAATACGCCTGCACCGCCTCTTTATAGCATGAGGTCACGATACGGACATATTCGGGGCCCCGCGCCCGCCCTTCTATCTTAAAGACCCGCACGCCGGCGTCCATCATCTTATTCATAAAATGAATTGTTTTCAGATCTTTCGGCGACATGATATACTCGTTATCGATGTCCAGTTCGATTTCACTGTCTTTGTCTTTTACCGTATAGGCGCGGCGGCAGATTTGGTTGCAAGCGCCGCGGTTGGCCGAAAGGCTTTTCTCGTGAAGGCTCAGATAACATTTACCCGACACCGCCATGCACAATGCGCCATGGGCGAACATCTCGATACGAATCAACCGGCCCGACGGCCCTTTTATTTGCTGCTCGACAATATCGCGATGAATACCCGCCACTTGTTCCAGATTCAACTCCCGGGCCAGCACGACGACATCGGCAAACTGTGCGTAAAACTTCAGCGCTTCGGTATTGGTGATGTTGAGTTGCGTCGATAAGTGCACTTCCACCCCGATGCTCCGGGCATACATCAGCACGGCTACGTCGGCGGCGATAATAGCCGTCAGGCGAGCCTCCCGGGCGGCATCGACAATGCGGCGCATCAACGCCATGTCCTGCTCATAGATAATGGTATTGACCGTGAGGTAACTCTTGATATGATTGTCCCTGCATATACGGGCGATGGCATGCAAATCGTCTATCGTAAAATTATTGGAAGAACGGGCGCGCATATTCAATCCTTCGATGCCGAAGTAAACGGAGTCGGCGCCGCCTTGGATAGCCGCCATGAGAGAGTCGTAGGAACCTGCCGGCGCCATTATTTCATACTCACAAGTAGTCGTCATTCTATTGATTCCTTCATCAGAATTTTATATAATAGGTAAGCTTCGCTTCTATCACGCGATGGGCGGCACGCGAAAAATCCGTTTTCCGGCTTTCATAACGGAAAAAATCGGCAAGGCCAAAATAATAACGGCCTTCCAAATCAAAATCGCCGATCCCCGTCCTCAATTCTAACCCGACGCCCCCTATCAATCCGTAATCGAACCGGCTTTCGGGATCGGCATATTGCAATCCGATAAAAGCATTGTCCGGATTTGCTTTTTTTTGGGTTTCCACGTCAGCCGCAAGCGCTTCGCTCATACTTGAGGAATGATTGAATAGAATGCTTACCTGAGGCCCCGCATTAAAAATAAACCGCACTTTATTTCCAAAATAGACATGCCATAAAAAGGGAATCTCCACATAATTCATCGTCCGGTTATACGAAAATCCGGTTTCCGCATCATAGTCTTCTTTCCATCCCCGTTGGGCGAAGTTAATTTCGGCAATAACCCCCAAATGCTCCTCCGATATATACTTGGCTGCTATCCCTGCGTGCATTCCTAAATGGAAACTCTGAGCCACACCGGGCGAAAAACTGACGGATGAAACCAGCGCTCCTGCGCCGGCTCCGACATAGAACTCCCCTTTAAACTTATTCGCCTGGCCATACATAACCGATAAGTTCAGACCGATGAGAAAAACAATCAGCGCATACCGTTTCATCGACTTTTATCTGTTTTAGTAATCGAATTAGAGGTGTCGTAATGAATCAGATATAATCCGGTATTAATAAATCCGCCCCAATTATTGACTCGTTCAAAGTAAAACGGGAACTGCAAGGTATTTACCCGGATTTGATCTACAGACTGTTCAAAATTAACCCCGTATCTTGCTAACGCCGTCAAGAAAAACAATCCGGTATCGTAACCTAATAAACCATACTTGGGATACGTGTTCAAGAGGTCACGATCATACCACTTTTTAAAGCTCTGCATAAAGTCCCGGGTCGCCGGATCCTGTTCATTGACATAAAAGGACGAAAAAATCTGGGTATCAAACAAATGATAATCCTTCACAAGCTCCTCATCATAGGTCTGCCATTCCGGATAGCCGAACAAGCGGACTGTATAAGAAGGATGGGTCTCTTTTATTTTCTTTAGAGCCTCGACCATCCGTTTTAGCGACGGGGAATCTCCCGAAGCCGGCACAACGACATTGTCCTTCGCAGGATCCAACTGCGCGAGAAAAGCAGTCTCCAAATTGCTGCCGTCCACCTTCACAAACGAACGCTTATCGGCTTTTAAGTCGCTTTGCAATTGTGAAATAAAATCGGCTTTATCACCCTTTTCCCCGGTGGCGAAAAGAACCTTGGCTGCCGGATAAGTCTGCATAAACACGTGCGATGCTTTTGTATAATTATAGGAAGGCTGAAAATTAACTTGAAAAATCATGCCGTTGTTGAGTACTTCATTGCTTCGCGACAAAGGAACCACATACTTAATATTATGAGCTTTAGAAAAATCGGAAAGAATCTTGATCTGATTATCCGAAAAGCCCCCGATCATTAAATGCAGCGATTGCATTTCGAGGGTTTCAAGCAGACTGGTAAGCTTGCGGGTGTCGCTCTCCGTACCGATATCAAACACATACAATTCGATATCCGCTCCTTCTTCTTTCATCTTTTCCACAGCCAATAAAAACCCTTCGTAATATTCCTGAAAGCGCAAATGCCGATTATCGTTATTCTTCTCCAAAAACGGTAAGAGAAGAGCCACTTTCATCCGGTTAACTTTAGAAGGCCGGGGTGGAACAAGCAGGCGGTTTGCTTGACTTTCAGCCTGAACCGTGCTGCCATTGCGCAGCGCTCCTTTCTTAACGGGAATAACCAAATCCATACCGGTTTTTAGCCCTTGCTCCAATCCGTTATTGGCTTGGCGTATATCCTCTTCCGAAACATTATACTGCCGCGAAATACTATAGAGCGTTTCCCGTCTTTCTACTTTATGGCGGAGCGTCGTATCCTGGTCATGATAAGGAACGACGGTTTCATACGACTCGAAAAAAGGAATCCGTATCGTCTTGCCGATCCGGAACGTTTGCACGGAAAGGCCGGGGTTCGCCCGAAGAATATCTTCCGCACTCAATGAATACGTGCGGGCAAGAGAGTAAAGCGTTTCCTGCGGAAGAATCGTATGGTAACGGTAGTTTTCTTCTTTCTCTTCACTAATCACACGCCGCTGAGGGATCGTTATCACCTGCCCTTCGGCAATCCCTTCCTTTGACCCGGGATTAAGATTATAAATCTCCTCAACAGAAGCATGATACATCTGCGAAAGACTGAATACCGTTTCTCCCCTGACAACCGTATGCTTAAATGTCTTATTTTGATTCTCGACAGGTCCTTGCCGAACAGAACCCGGCATGGGAACCGTCGTGTTTACAAGTTGACTATTTCCACGAACGGGAATAAGCAAGTACTGCCCGTTTTGCAAACCCGAACTCGCCCCGGGATTATGCCGGAGAATATCGGCTACGGAAACCGAGAAATTACGCGCTACGGCATACACTCCTTCTCCCGGCTTCACCGTATACTTATAGAATGTCTGACCATTGTTTGTAACGACTTCATAAGGCACCTGCTGTGCGGAAACCGCCGCGCCACTCAGAGCCAAACAAAACAGGAATAGATATATTTTTTTCAAAAATAAAGAGTCATGCATACGCGTTCTTTTTCCGATTATTACTACTAATTACTCGTTCTTCAATGCACAAAAATACGAAGAATATTTAGAATAATGTTTTTTCAAGTCCATTTTACCGAAAGTACCGCTCCAAGCCACGCGCTCGGTTACGGTTCGGGAGAGGCTTTTTCTTGATCGCGATACATCTTGTAAAGACGATTAAATTCATTCCAAGTTTTTGTATTCTTATGCTTTTCGATAAGAGCCTGAGCTTTATGATATGTTTTTTGCGACTTTTCGAGCTCCAAATCCACACTTTGCCGAATAGATTGATTGGTGAGTTCGGCCGCTTTTTTTGCATCGGAATCGATGCCGCCACAAGAGATCATCAAAAGATATCCCGCCAATACCATAGAAAGACCTGTCATTTTTTTCATAATTCAATCCGTTAAAAAGGAAGAGGCTCCTTATTTGGGGTTGTAAAATCGCCACCGGAAAGAGCGTCTGCAGAAGAAGACAGATCGCCGTTGGTCGCCTTATTCATTTTCGAAGGACGTTCGACATAGCGTTGTCCAACGACGAAATCATCCATATTTTGAAAACGGGCATATTCACTGTCGAAACGCATCTTGGCCAATCCGGTCGGCCCGTTACGATGTTTTGCCACAATAATCTCGGCAACCCCTATCAGCGAGTTACCCTGTTCATCTTCCGTAATGCGATAATATTCCGGTCGATGAATAAAACACACAATGTCGGCATCTTGTTCGATAGCTCCCGATTCACGCAGGTCGGCCAATTGGGGACGCTTCCCTTCGTTTCCCTGACGGGTTTCGACGCCACGGTTCAACTGCGACAAAGCAATAATAGGAATATTCAACTCTTTAGCCAGTCCTTTCAACGAGCGCGAAATGGTACTGACTTCCTGCTCCCGGCTACCAAAACTCATCCCGCTGGCGTTCATCAACTGCAAGTAGTCGATAATAAGTATCTTGACATGACTTTCCCGTACCAATCGCCGAGCCTTGGTACGCAGTTCGAAGACCGACAAACTGGGCGTATCATCGATATATATCGGCGCATTATAGAGCAGTTTGTGGTTTTTGTCCAACCGGATCCATTCATCGTCGCTTAACCGTCCGCTTTTAATGCTTTCGCCTTTAATCTGGCACACATTCACAATTAGCCGGTTTACCAACTGCACATTCGACATTTCCAAAGAGAAAACCCCCACCGGGACTTCGTAATCCAAAGCCATGTTCTTTGCCATCGACAACACGAAAGCGGTTTTCCCCATAGCCGGTCGGGCTGCAATGATAACCAAATCGGAATTTTGCCAACCGGAAGTGAGTTTATCCAACTCTTTAAATCCGGTAGGCAAGCCGCTCATCCCATCCTTCCGGTTGGCGGCAGCCTCGATATTCTGCATGGCTTCCCGGATAACCGGATTAATTTGAATGACATCCTTTTTTACATTCCGTTGCGAAATCTCAAACAACCGGCCTTCGGTCTCTTGCATCAAATCGTCCACATCGATTGTTTCATCGAAAGCCTGATGCGTAATTTCGGAAGAAAACGTAATCAACTCGCGGGCCAAATATTTCTGGGCAATGATGCGCGCATGATATTCGATGTGCGCGGCCGAAGCGACCTTCTCCGACAGCTCAGCCACATACACGGCGCCGCCGGCCGTCTCCAGCTCCCCTCTTCGTTTCAATTCTTCCACAACCGTCAGGACATCTACGGGTTTCTGCTGCATGGCCAAGCCTTGGATGGCTCCAAAAATCAATTGGTGAATGGGATCATAAAAACTTTCGGGTTTCAGAATATCGCTGATCACGGAATACGCGTCCTTTTCCAACATCAGGGCTCCCAACACCGCCTCTTCCAACTCCCGGGCTTGAGGCGGCAACTTCCCCATATCAGGGGCGACAACGGTCTTTTCTACGACTTTAATATTTCCTTTGCGCTTTTGTTTCTCCATTTTCAACAAAAATTATATTCCGAAAAAGATACCAAAGGTACGTTTATGTACGCATAATCGGAAGACAATCCGGCATAAACTATTAACAAGTTATCAAAGGCTATCCTATACACATGAGGCAATACGCTATCAATAAAAACTATAACGCGAACAATCTTTTCATAAAATTGTTTTACGAATATCATTCATCAAAAATTTATAAAAGAAAGACGTCAAATGAGAAGTAAAAGTCTACAGGAATCCATTCAACATAGGCGCAGTTATTATCAACTGAGCAACGCCTCTCCCATCTCGAATGAACAAATAGAAACCATTATTGAAGAAGTGGTAAAGCACTCGCCATCGGCATTTAATTCACAGTCGGCACGCGTTGTTTTGCTATTGGGCGACCAACATAAGAAATTATGGGAAATCGTTAAAGACGAGTTGAAAAAAGTAAGCGGATCGGAAGAAGCATGGAAACAAACTGAGAATAAAGTCAATTCCTGCTTCCTGTCGGGATACGGCACGGTACTCTTTTTCGAAGACGAAACCGTTATAAAGGGATTGCAAAACCAGTTCCCGCTTTACAGTCAAAAGTTTTCGGTTTGGAGCGAGCACTCCTCTGCCATTGTACAAATCCTTACCTGGTTGGCATTAGAAAACGAAGGGCTCGGGGCTTCCCTGCAACATTACGATCCTCTTATCGACGAATCGATTCAAAAAGAATGGAATATCAGCAAAGATTGGCGACTGATCGCACAAATGCCTTTCGGCGTCGCGTTGGACAAACCGGCTGAAAAGTCGTATGAATCTGTCGAAAAACGTGTGAAAGTATTTAAGTAGTAATTTTCTCAATATATAACAATTCACTACAAAATCCCTGCCGGACAAATCCCCGGCGGGGATTATTCTTTTAGATAATACCTCTTTTCCGATTGGATTAAGGATATCCCGAAACCGGTTTGTCAGAGTATTCGCCGCGACAACCGGTTTGTTTTTTGCTTTCACCCTAAAAAAAATCAAAAAAAGTACGGATAATGATGAACAAAAGTAAAGAGGCGGCGTTTTAGAGGAGAATGATTCTTATTTAGCAGAGATTATCCATGGCAATTCATCAACAATTATTGCAACAAAAGTTATCGGAAAAAGGATTAAAGGCGACCCCTCAACGGATTGCCATTCTCGATGCGATCTATACGTTGAACAATCATCCCACGGCCGAACAGATCACCGATTTCGTCCGAGCAGCCCATCCGACGATTTCGATCGGAACTATTTATAAAACATTGGACACGTTTGTCAAGAAAAATGTGATTCACAAAGTTTCTACGCCCGACGAAGTGATGCGCTACGACGGTATACTCACGCCCCATCATCATTTATATCACACCGATAGCAATGTAATCACCGATTACGTAAACGAAGAACTCGACGAACTCTTAAAAACGTTTTTCGAAAAACATGCCATCGAAGGCTATGAAATCAATTCCGTCAAACTCAATATTTACGGCAACTCAAACGAACACCCCAAATAAAAAACTTCTATAACTTAATTACAAATCGTATGGAAAAAGAAGAAAAAAAAGACAAGAACAAAGAAAATCAAAAGAAACTGACGACCGTTGCCGGAGCTCCGGTTGTAAACAATCAGGATTCGATGACCGTAGGGCCCCGTGGCCCCATGGTATTGCAGGATGTATGGTTTCTGGAAAAACTGGCGCACTTCGATCGGGAAGTAATCCCCGAAAGGCGCATGCATGCCAAAGGATCGGGAGCATTCGGAACCTTTACGGTTACGCATGACATTACCCGCTACACCAAAGCAAAAATCTTTTCGCAAATTGGAAAGCAGACCGAAATGTTCGTCCGTTTTTCTACCGTAGCCGGAGAAAGAGGAGCGGCCGATGCCGAAAGGGATATCCGAGGCTTTGCCATGAAGTATTATACCGAAGACGGAAACTGGGATTTAGTGGGAAACAACACTCCGGTTTTCTTCTTTAGAGACCCGCTCAAATTTCCCGATCTCAATCATGCCGTAAAGCGCGACCCGCACACCAATATGCGCAGCGCGAACAATAATTGGGACTTTTGGTCGAGCTTGCCCGAAGCTTTGCATCAGGTAACCATCACCATGAGTGACCGGGGCATTCCGTACAGCTACCGTCACATGCACGGCTTCGGCAGCCATGCTTACAGTTTTCTGAATGCCGATAATGTGCGCCATTGGGTGAAGTTCCATTTTGTGACGCAACAAGGAATAAAAAACCTGACCGACCAGGAAGCCCAAGAGCTTGTCGGCAAAGACCGCGAAAGCCACCAGCGCGACTTGCTCGAATCGATTGCAAAAGGCGATTTTCCCAAATGGAAAATGTACATCCAGATCATGACGGAAGAACAGGCTGAAAACATGCCCTATAATCCGTTCGATTTAACCAAAGTATGGTACAAAGGAGAGTTCCCCTTGATTCCGGTAGGAGAGTTCGAGTTGAACCGGAACCCCGACAACTATTTCCAGGACGTGGAACAAGCCGCCTTCAATCCGGTAAACATCGTTCCCGGCATCGGGTTTTCGCCCGACAAAATGTTGCAGGGACGACTGTTCTCGTATGGCGATGCCCAACGTTACCGCCTTGGGGTGAATCATCACCAGATACCCGTAAACCAGCCGAAAGCAGCGCCTCAGACCAATTCTTACCATCGCGACGGGCAAATGCGTGTGGACGGGAACCAAGGCGCAACGTTGCATTACGAGCCCAATAGTTATGGCGTATGGAAAGAACAACCCGAGTTTGAGGAGCCGGCTCAGAAAGCCGACGGTGAAATCAAACGCTGGAACTTCCGCGAAGATGACAGCGATTATTTCACTCAACCCGGAAAATTGTTCCGCCTGATGAATGACGCGCAAAAACAAGCCTTGTTCGGCAACACCGCCCGCAATATGGAAGGCGTGGAAGAATTCATTAAAATCCGCCACATCCGCAATTGCTACCAAGCCGACCCGGATTATGGGAAAGGGCTAGCCGATGCGATGCATATATCCTACGAAAAAGCAGGCATCGCGTAAAACGGATTTATCGCATTTGAATAGAAAGCAGGCTGTCTTAAAATCGTTTGGAGACAGCCTCTTTTTTTACGCTCCTATACATTCTTTTAGAATCTGTTTAAATTTGTTTCGCGATTCAAAAAGAGTTGTTTTTTAGCAGTATCCTTTCTTGTTTTGGCGATAATCGCGAGCTATTTGAGCCGAATAAAAGGAAGAAGAATACAAAAAAGAAATTTTTGAAGGCGAAGAATACTTTCATTTCCGTTTTTCGTAAGAAATTTAAACAGTTTCTTACTATATTAATAACTCGAGATGGAATACCTGTGGGTAAGTTTTATTATCTTTGCACCTTAAAATTATCCATTATACAGACTATACAATATGAAGATCAGAAAAGCGATTGTTTTTTCCCTTTTTCTCATCAGTTCGTTTCTTACGTTTGCTCAAGACGAAGTCTCATGGAAGTTTAGCTTGCAAGACAAAGGAAACGGAGAAGTAGAATTAACGGCAGACGCCACCATACAAGCGGGATGGCATATATACGATACGCGTCTTCCCGAAGACGGCCCCTATCCCACCTCCCTGAGCCTCGACAAGCTGACGGGAGCCGAAGCGGTAGGCGAGTTTCAGGCTTCGGGCAAAAAAGCCACCGTAAAGTATGACGCCGTGTTCCAAATGGAAATAGGGACTTTCGAGAACGCTGCGCGATTTGTGCAACGATTTAAAGTTACCGACAAACAAAAGTTCGCGCTTAGCGGCGATATCCGGACTCAGGCTTGCAACGACCAAAGCTGTCTGCCGCCGTTACCTGTCGATTTCTCTTTTACATCGGCCAATTTGCCTTCAACGCTGGTGGTATCCGCCGCTGCTAAAGCTGATCCGGCAGCATCGACCGAAAAGACAGAAACCGACGAAGCGGCCGTATCCGATACAACCGCAACCACAGCGGACTCGACCGGTATAGCGCTCGCTCCCATTATAAGCGCTTCGGGCCCTATCGACCAGAACCCGCTATGGACACCGGTTATCGAAGAGCTGAAAGCATACGGTATGGAAGGAAGTACCACCGGCAAATCGCTCTTTTGGATTTTCATCGCCGGATTTATCGGCGGCCTAATCGCTCTGCTCACACCTTGTGTATGGCCGATGATACCGATGACCGTCAGTTTCTTCCTCAAACGAAATAAAACCGACCGCACGAAAGCGATTTCCGAAGCGCTTATTTACGGATTGAGCATTATCGTCATCTATGTGCTATTGGGTCTCCTCATTACGGGAATCTTCGGCGCGAGCGCATTGAACACCCTGGCGACCAGCGCGCTGTTCAATCTCATCTTCTTCGCTTTGCTGGTTCTATTCGCCATTTCGTTTTTCGGAGCGTTCGACATGGTCTTACCCGCGTCATGGACAAACAAAAGCGATGAAAAGGCCGACAAGACCTCGGGCGTACTGAGTATTTTCTTTATGGCATTCACCCTTGCATTGGTCTCTTTCTCGTGTACCGGGCCTATTATCGGCACTCTGCTGGTCGATGCCGCCACGTCGGGCAACATCTTGGCTCCCGCCATCGGCATGTTCGGATTTGCCTTTGCCTTGGCCATCCCGTTCGCCCTGTTCGCCATCTTCCCCTCTTGGTTGCAGAGCATGCCCAAATCGGGCGGCTGGCTCAACTCGGTGAAAGTGGTATTGGGCTTCCTCGAACTGGCCCTCGCTTTGAAATTCTTATCGGTGGCCGACCTCGCTTACGGATGGGGTATTCTCGACCGGGAAGTATTTGTCGTTCTATGGATTGTCATTTTCGCCATGCTGGGATTTTATCTGCTGGGAAAAATCAAATTTCCGCACGACAGCGATGTGCCTTACGTATCCGTTCCCCGGTTGTTCATGGCCATCATCTCCCTGGCATTCGCCATTTACATGATTCCCGGACTTTGGGGCGCACCGCTGAAAGCGATCAGCGCTTTCGCTCCCCCGATGTACACGCAGGATTTTAACTTATACGAAGGCGAAGTACATGCCCAGTTTTTGGATTACGAAAGCGGAATGGCGCATGCCGCCCGTACCGGTAAGCCGGTGTTGATCGACTTTTCGGGATACGGTTGCGTGAACTGCCGCAAGATGGAAGCATCGGTATGGACCGATCCCCGTGTGAAAGATATGCTCGATAACGGGTACGTGCTCATCACCTTAATGGTGGACGACAAGGAACGGCTTCCGGAGGTGATTGAAGTCAATGAAAACGGAAGAACGACTAAGCTGAAAACGATCGGCGACAAATGGAGCTATCTGCAACGTCATAAATTCGGTGCAAACGCCCAACCGTATTATATCGCACTGAACAATCAGGGACAACCGATCGGCCCTTCTTATGCTTATGACGAGAATGTGGATAAATATATCCAATTCTTACAAACGGGTTTGCAAAACTATAAAATTGGAAAATAGAGACTGGAGGCTAGAGGTTAGAGACTGAAGACTGGAGACTGAAGACTGAAGACTGGAAGATATGAATACTCGCGAACAAAAGATAGAAGCGTTCGGCCGGTTGCTCGATGTGATGGACGAGTTACGCCTGAAATGCCCTTGGGACAAGGTACAAACCAATGAAAGTCTCCGGGCCAACACGGTGGAAGAAACCTACGAACTGGTCGACGCAATTATCAATAAGGATAACGAAAACATCAAAAAAGAACTGGGCGACTTGCTGCTGCATGTGGTGTTCTATTCCAAAATCGGGGAAGAAAAGCAGGCGTTCGATGTCGCCGATGTGTGCAATGCCATTTGCGAGAAATTGATATTCCGTCATCCGCATGTGTTCGGCGACGCGCATACGCGAACGGCTCAAGCGGTGGAACGCTCGTGGGAACAAATCAAGCTGAAAGAGAAAGGGGGCAATAAAACCGTTCTGGAAGGGGTGCCCTCGCTGATCCCCTCGCTCATCAAGGCCTACCGCATTCAGGACAAAGCCCGCAATGTGGGATTCGACTGGAACAAACGCTACGATGTATGGGATAAAGTGGATGAAGAACTCGGCGAACTGAAAACGGAAATCGAACAACTGGATGCCGATAAAATGGAAGGCGAGTTCGGCGATTTACTGTTTAGTGTCATCAATGCCGCGCGCCTCTATAAGGTGAACCCCGACAATGCCTTGGAACGCACGAACCGCAAATTCATCAACCGCTTCAACTATATGGAAAAGAAAGTGAAGGACCAAGGGCGGTCGTTGAACGAAATGTCGCTCGAAGAGATGGAAGAGATCTGGCAAGAGGCAAAACGAACGATGGAGTAAAGGAATTATCCGAAAATATGAAAAACCTCGGGCATCGTTTTGATACGACACCCGAGGTTCTTTTTTTCCTTTGGGAGTTTTCGTTCCCGTTATCCGTCAAACGGCTTGGAACCGTCAGACGGGAGCATCAGCAAAGGCATGAAACCAAATGCCGGTCGCCATACGCGTCATCGATGCGGCCTACATTGATCCAGAACTTATTCGCCGCAACAAACGGCAACGGATAAATGGCTTTACTGCGCGGATAGGCATGATTCCACTCATCGGCAACAGCTACATATTCGGGATGCGGAGCATTCACCAGCACGTTATCTTCGAGCGTATACTCGCCGCGCGACACTTCCAGAATCTCTTCATGAATCTGTTGCAACGCCTCCACAAAACGATCCAACTCGGCTAAGCTCTCGCACTCGGTCGGCTCGATCATCAACGTACCATGCACCGGGAAAGAAAGAGTCGGCGCGTGAAAACCGTAATCCATCAGCCGCTTGGCGATATCGCTCTCGGTAATGCCCGACACCGCTTTCAACTGCCGGCATTCCAGAATAAGCTCATGGCCTACCCGGCCGTTTGCTCCTCGGTACACAATGCCGTACGAGTCTTGCAACCGCTGCGCCAGATAGTTCGCATTCAATATTGCGTTTTCGGTAGCTTTCGTCAAACCTTCGACGCCCATCATGCGGATATACGCATACGTGATTTGCTGCACCCCGGCGTTGCCATAAGGAGCCGCCGCAACCGTGTTCTTATCCGATTCGAAAGCCACGGGATGCCCGGGAAGGAAGGGAACCAGATGTTGCGCCACACACACGGGGCCGACACCCGGGCCGCCGCCGCCATGAGGAATGGCGAAGGTCTTGTGCAGGTTCAAGTGACAGAGATCGGCGCCGATCGTACCCGGATTGGTCAATCCCACTTGGGCGTTCATATTCGCGCCGTCCATATACACTTGTCCGCCGTTCTCATGAATGATACGGCACATCTCACGGATGTCCGCTTCAAAAATTCCATGCGTGGAAGGATACGTAATCATATATCCGGCCAGATCATGCGCATGCTCCTGCGCTTTGCGGGCCAAGTCATCCATATCGACATTTCCCCGTTCGTCGCAAGCAACCGTTACGGGGGTAAATCCCGCCTGAACAGCGCTAGCCGGATTGGTTCCGTGAGCCGAAGCGGGGATCAAAACGATTTTACGATGCCCCTGTTCGATACTTTCGAGATAACTGCGGATGATGATGAGCCCGGTAAACTCTCCCGCGGCGCCCGAATTAGGCTGCAAGCTGACTCCGGCAAAACCGGTGATTTCGGCCAACATCGATTCGAGTTCGTCGATGAATTGCAGATACCCCGCCGCCTGTTCCACGGGGGCATAAGGATGGACGCGTTGCAGCGCCGCAAGCCCCAACGGCAACATGCTCGAAGCCGAATTAAGTTTCATCGTACACGAACCCAACGAAATCATGGAATGCGCCAGCGAAATATCCTTGCGCTCCAAACGTTTGATGTAACGCATCAATTCCGTTTCGGTATGATAGCGGTTAAAGGTCTCGTGTTGCAAAAAATCGGTCTTACGAACCAGCTCTTCGCAAAGCGCCGCTTGCTGCGGTTCGGCGCATTCGAACAAAAACGCTTTCGAGCTGCCCACCGCCATCGCAAATACGCCCAGCAACTCCTGCATCCGTTGGCAGTTGGTCGTTTCATCGATGCTGATGCCTATCTCGCCCGTGGGGAAATAGCGGAGGTTGATCGATCGCGCTTCGGCGTTGTCGCGTATGTCCTGAACGGAGACTTTCGGTGCCAATTCAATCTTTAACGTATCGAAGTACTGCCCGTTTACCTGCTTGAATCCCATTCCTTCCAATTCGCGCGCCACTTGCACGGCATGCGAATGGATACGGCGGGCAATGCCCTTCAAACCTTCGGGACCGTGGTATACGGCATAGAACGACGCCATCGTGGCCAACAACGCCTGCGCCGTGCACACGTTGGAAGTCGCCTTGTCGCGTTTGATATGCTGTTCGCGTGTCTGCAAAGCCATGCGCAACGCCTGGCGGCCATTGACATCTTTGGATATGCCGATGATGCGTCCCGGCATGGAACGTTTATATTCGTCGCGGGTGGCAAAAAAAGCCGCCGACGGACCGCCGAAGAACATCGGGATGCCGAACCGTTGCGTACTTCCGAAAGCGATATCCGTCCCCCACTCGCCCGGAGGCGTCAGCAGGGTCAACGCCATCAAATCGGTAGCGACGGCTACTTTGCAGCCGGCTCCATGTGCCTTTTCGACAAAGCCGCGATAGTCTTCGATGCTCCCGTTACTATTGGGATACTGTATGATGGCTCCGAAGAAATTTTCTCCGCCATCGAACTGCTTATAGTCGCCGACGACAATCTCAATGTCGTGGCAATCCATGCGGGTATGCAACACAGCCAGCGTTTGCGGAAATATATTTTCATCGACAAACAGCTTCGACACATTGGCTTTCACCTGTTCGCGGCTTCGCAAGGCATGCATCATACTTGCAGCTTCGCCGGCAGCCGTAGCCTCGTCCAACAGGGAGCAGTTGGCCAACGGCAAAGCCGTGAGTTCGCTCACCACCGTTTGAAAATTCAACAGCGCTTCGAGCCGCCCCTGCGATATCTCCGCCTGATATGGCGTATAGGACGTATACCATACCGGATTTTCGAATACGTTGCGGTAGATAACCGCCGGAGTGATGGTATCGTACCAGCCCATGCCGATGTAGGATGCAAAGAGTTGGTTTTTGGCGGCGATGCTCCCTATTTCTTCGGCATACTCCTGTTCCGACAACGGCGCCGGCAGCGATAGCGGATGCTCCAGACGAATGTCGGAAGGTATCGTTTGATCGATCAATTCATCCATTGAGGAAACGCCGAGGCTTTCCAGCATTTTCTTTCTATCCGCTTCATTGGTCCCGATATGACGGGTATAAAATTTTTCCATTTCCATAAATACACGATTCGGTTTAGTAGATATTTGTTGTTATTATCAGTTTAATTATTTAAGTTTCGCACGTTATTTCACCCGGATGGTTACAGACTGCCAATTTGTAATTCGTAATTCGTAATTCGTAATTATCAATTGCTTTTGTCCGATTGCAAAAAAGGATTGTTCCGCCGCTCGAAGCCGATAGTCGTCGAAGGGCCATGCCCGGGATAGACGATCGTCTCATCGGGCAGAACAAAAAGTTTCTTCTTAATACCGTCGATCAGTTGCTCGTAATCGCCCCTTGCCAGATCGGTACGTCCGATACTGGCACGGAACAGGGCATCGCCCGAAAACAGCGCTCCGTCTTCGGCGCTGTAAAAAACGATGCTTCCCGGAGAATGCCCCGGCACTTCCCAGACGCGCAGTTGTTGCCGGCCGAAGGTAACGGTATCGTTTTCGTACAGATACAATCCTTTGGGAGGCGTCAAATCGTCGCTGAAACCCTGAAAGCCGAACAAGCGAAGTTGCCCCGGAATATCTTCGAGCAAAAACTCGTCGGCCGGATGATAGTCTAACGGAAGTCCGAAATGCGAAGCGAGGAAGTTTACACCGAACAGATGGTCGAAATGCAAATGGGTATTAATAAGCCGTTTTACAATAAGATCGTTATCGATGAGATAATTCAGCAGCATTTCCTTTTCATCGGGATAGAAACAAGCCGCATCGATCACCACACATTCGCGCGTCTCGTCGGAGAGAACGTAGGTGTTTACTGATAACGGATTAAATTCAAATGTTTTAATTTTCATTTTTCCAAGATTCCTTTCGTGTTGCTATTTCTTCCACAAAAATAGCTTTTTCTTTTGAATTCCCAAGTAAGGACATCATAAAAAGCACAACTATCAGGTATCCGTTTTTTCCGGTGTAAAGGCTATGAAAGCAAACAGCAGGTTTCCTTCCTGGCGGCTTACCGATATGTTCATCAAGTCGTCCATCACGATTACCTGTGCGCAAAACAAGTTCTTGTATCCTCTCTTGGCACTGGTGGCAACGTCTTTCAGCTTAAGAGCGGTGAGTATCTCATCCATGCTCCTGAAGTAGGCTTTATATCCTTTGTCGATGGCATCGGCACAAAGGCCGTAGGCGATAGAGGTTTTACCCACCCCGCAAGGTCCTGCCAGCATAAGGTTGTAACTCTCTTCCGCCCAATGCAGTTGCCTGAGTTGTTTGAGTTGGGTAGGAGTCAGTCCATCGGAGATGCTATGGTCGTACAAGTCGAGATTATGCGCCAATGGCAACCGAGCGGATTTATAGCGCAAAAGCCTTTGTTTTTCTTCGCGTCCCTTTACTTCCAGTTCCAATACCATCCCCAGATAATGGGCGATCCAACGGATCGAACGGTGCCCCTCCTTGTGGATCCGGTGAATGGTGTCGTACATAATGAAACGGTTTAGTGATTTGTATTCCTTCTCTGTCATAATCCATTTGTTTTTTAATTATGACTCAAAGGTCTGATTTATTTGATAAAAACGATGTATTCCTGTTACCGTTTTTGATGTACTTCTAATTACCGATTACACACGTAATAGCACAGTTTTTATAAGTATCTTTATCCCACCCTACCTACCCTATTTGAAACACCAAACTTTCGTCAGGATCTCGCTCAGGTATTCCGCCGTTATTAACACCACTTAAAGCGTTGGCCAACCAATCTCGATATATGTTTTGGTGTCAAAAGCACATCCGATATCGGGACACCGGCAGAAGATCCTACACGACAAAGACAACGTTCCTTACTTCCTGAAGATATTGACCGATGCAATTTTGACACCGAAAACTAGTTTTTTATTTAACATTATTTACGAGCCTGCATCTAACGCTGATTGAATATTATTGTTGTTTGAAGGGACTTGGTATCAAAATAGAGACAATATTAATAACTAATAAGAAAATCCATAGCTTGATTAAGTTTGAATTTAAAGAATAACTAATTATTAAACCAATCAATGCACTGGCTATATTAAAAAATGAGAATCGAGATGTCGAAGTTAAACTTAAAATAAAGTTTTGCTTGTCTTTGGCTATCGATATAATACAGATAACCAGCCATATAATTCCGCACAACATAATTAATGACCAAACTATATAGTCTATTACAATAATTTTTACAAGTACCGGTTCTATTGCAAATAGAAATAAGAAAATACTAAATATAAAAGAAGGCAAATTGTGTCTTAAATATATTTTCTCCATATTATTTTGTCTATTCTTCAAATTATTTAAAGCTATACAAAGCTGTTGCAAGTCCACTCTTAATACATTGTTTCTGTTCTGTTGTTAATTCGTTAGATTCCTCTATTACATCGACGTACTTACCTATAATGAAAGCGACATCATCTGTTTTTAATGCATATCCTTCTAACACTTGATTAAATAGCTCCATAACTTTACTTAATATTGTATCGGAAGTTGAAAGGCGACCAACACTTGCATCTGCTCCCATCGCTTTACAACTATCGATAAAAATTTCTGAATTAAATAAAGCCTCTTTTAAGTTGGAAGAATCTAATAGCGCTTGTTCTTCATTTTGTAGAATTACAGATCCATCCATGACAGAAAGGATTATGTTGTGAGTTTTTCCAATATTCAAAGAATTTTCATCTAACTTTGATTCAATAATAAGTTCTTCCTCAACATCTAATTTGTTGGTTGTAGTAGATTCTGCAGCTCTAAGAGCACTTCTATTAATAGCACTTTCATTAATAGACATATCATCATTGATAAGAATTTTGCAGACCCCCTCTATTGATTGGGAGTTGTCTGCTATATCAACCATTTCAGCCGGAGCTGCCAACCATGAAGCATATGCACCACCTATGACACCACCAAGAAAAGCTCCAAAGACAGCACCTGTAATAGGATTACCAAGGGCCATACCAATCGATCCTCCTGCTCTTCCTCCGATTCTTCCACCTCCCCAGGCGCCGCCAATATCCGCAGAAACAACCTGCATCTTTTCTTTGCCTGTCCACCTTGTACCAGATGGAACAGTTGATAGTAATTCTGAATTTACGTTCTTTAAGTCTGTTATAACTTGAGTGTTCTCAACTTTAAAAGATTGAATTTCATAAGTGTCTCCATTTGAGCAGGAAATTAACATAATCGCAATAGTTAGAAATAAACAGGTACCGATTCCTTTGATTTTCATAAACAAATCATTTAAAAGTTAATATTAAAGTGACCATTTATTGTTTCATCACGTCCTACTTTTTATATACACAAAGATAATCAATTTTGGTAAATTATTGAGGATTTATTAAATATTAATGCGAATCAGTAGTTGAAACAGCAGATTGAATGGGCTTATAGCACATAAACCTCTTATCAATCTTCATCAAACCATCGGAAGGTAAACGAGTTTTTTCGTCTTAAAAAAAGGTTCCGTGAAATAATCGGATAATGCGACGGTTTCGGCCATACTCCCGAAAGGTTTGAGCTCTTCCGTCAAATCGCCTCCCTTCAGGCAAATGAGTCCGTTGGGCAAGGCATTGCGCTGCTCCGCAATGATGTTTTTGCGAACGAGCTTGACCAATTGCGGCATCGCCATTACCGCACGGCTGACAATAAAATCGAACTTGCGCCGCTCCTGCTCCACCCTCGAGTGAATGCCTTCGACATTCGCCAGGCCGATGGCGACGGCTATCTCGTTCACGACTTTTATCTTTTTGCCGATGCTGTCGAGCAGTACAAATGACGCTTCCGGAAAAAAGATGGCCAGGGGAATGCCCGGAAATCCCCCTCCCGTACCCACATCGAGCAGGTGCGTGCCGGGCGCAAAACGCATGTACCGGGCAATGGACAACGAGTGCAAGATATGATGCACATAGAGGTTATCCATGTCTTTCCGAGAAATCACATTGATTTTTGCATTCCAATCGGCATATAACGTTTGCAAAGAAGCGAATTGTTCTTTCTGTCGCGGCGTTAAGCCGGGGAAATAGCGCTCGATAGCGTCCATTACAAGCCGGCCAATTTCGACACTACCGTATGGTTGCGCAATAACGATCGGATGGCGTCGTAAGGAATAAACACTTCCGGCGCATGGAGTTGATAAGCCGAGTATTCGCCTTTGTTAAAGGTATAAATGATGCCTTTATCGGTCACGAGGAAGTTGCCGTTGGGAAGCATTTCCTCCACGCCGAAAAAGCCCAGATCTTCCAAGTCGCGCACGGTTTTCACGTTGTTTTGTTCGAGCAGATAAGTCACAAACAAACTTTGCAAAGCCACATCGTAACCGGCATTAAAGATATCGTTTTCGGTCAGTAACGTTTCGGTTTTGAGGTTGATGACACAGTTGCGGTACGAATCGTACGAAGCCACGCCGCCTTTGTTGTTGGACTGTTTTACCTGAAACGCAAGGATATCGTGGCGGTTATACACGACGGAATCGGACAGGATTTCGTAGTACGAGTAAAACGTATCCATCACCGCATGTTCGCTGTCATCGGCATGCATGTCGGGGATTCGGGCGTTAATTTGTTGGATATCGTTCACATTTTCGCGATAAACCTTCACATCGTACAGATAATTATCGACGTAATCGCGCGTATACTTCTCCACGGCCTCAGCCGGCGAAAGCGAGTCGTATGCCGCTCCCAGCACATTTTGCACGAAAAACCGCTGCAGGGCGGCAAGGTCGGCCTTTCCGCTGCCGACAGGATATACGAACGCCAGATGCAAGTTACACGAAGGGTTGGCCGTATCGCCTTCCAGATGATATTGTTTCTCTGTGATAATCGTGTCGAACTCCACCTTATTATCCGCTTTAAACATGCTTCGCTTGCTTTCATTGCAGGAAAAAAGGAGTATCGATGCGCTCACCATCAACAGAGTAACGGGTATGATGCTTTGCCTACTCATAAATAGTTCTTAAAGAATACGGGTGCAAAAATACGCTTTTTATCCTTATGATATCTTCTTTATGAAAAAAAAATAGGATGGCCGACCCCAATCGATCACGCCATCCTAAGAGAAAAATCGGAGGAATTATTGCTTTTCTTGTTTCTTCTTTTTCTTATTCTTCAACAGTGTAGCCCTCGATTTAGCGAGTTGTTGTGCATTAGCCACCTCTACATTGATTTTATCGGCCAACCCGATATAAGGTGTTTCACCATCGATAAAAGCATGGCTGTTAATGGCTTCACACAGGTTTTCAAAAGCCTTTTGCATTTCCTTGCGAGCTTTATCCGTAAGGCCGGTGACATACGTGGATTTCTCTTCGGTAGAAGAAATATGAGTCGCCTCGTACTGCGTGTTTTCCTCGTCTATTTTATCGATCCATGGCAAGTGAGTGAGTTTTTCCAACAAGGCTACATTGCCGGTTTGGCGCATGTCCCCAACCCAATTATGCAAGATAGATGTCTCTTGTTCGCGCGCCATGGCCTGGATCGATTTGCCATATTTTTCGGTAACGAACAGCAACCGGCGGGCGGCTTCGCTAACGTCCGGATCGGGATAACGCGTCATGCTGCGTAAAAATTCCATAAATCCCACGAACGTGTTATCGCGCACACTATCGCGTTCCCTCTTTACAGTCGTAAAACCCGACTTATCGGCTTGTTTTACAGCGGCATCGAGCGTGTCGAAGCCCACCAGGAACGCCGTGGCCACAACTGCCAGCTTCAGCGTTTCCATATCTTCTTTACCAAGATACCCGGCAATCAGTTTCATCACCTGAAAGAATTCCATCAACGGTGATTTCGATAAATTTGTACTTTTAATAATCATAATATTTCATTTTTAACAGATATATAAATAAATAGTAAAAAAACAGATTCAAATGACACATCATTCTCCCGAAAGGATCTTTCGCAAATGGAAAAACAAGGCACAAAGCGGTTGGGAACGTTTCCGCAAGAGGAAAAACAGCCACAGGCTGCCGGGAGAGGTTTTCGCAAGCGGAAAAAAGGCATCCTGCCTGCCCGATGGCATTTCCGCAAGTGGAAAAAGGATGATTGACTTGCCTGATGGGACTTTCGCAAGCGGAAACAGGGCAAATTTCTGCCCGCCGCGATTTCCGCCATCGTAAAAAGAGTCCCCGGCATCCCGAAGCTTCGGTCGCAAGAGGCATATACGCCGCAAAGAAATCTTTATTATTCGTGATGGCCGGGCGAAAGGGGATAGGTATGTCTCTGCCCTGAGCTGCTCCGGGGCGGAGCGGTTTTTCGAAGATAATTGGCCATGTGTATGGATAATTCACCCCATTTCAGTACATTTAACGGTACAATATTACGACATTTTTTGCATCCGGCAAAATATAAATTGTAAAAAATATATGCCTTCAGTCTCCGGTCTCCCTGTCTTTAACTATTGGCGTTAGCCGTTATCACACGTAGCGTTTATCGCCGGAGGCATTATCGGAGGAAGTACCTCCATTCTCTATCCTCCATTTTTTATTATCTTTGTTTTCAGGAAGTAAAAAGATTACAGTATATGACAACCATCATCCAACAAATTTCTTTATCATTCATTATCGCCGTTAGCTGTGCGGGCATCATAGGCTGTGCAGCAAACGGCAACAAAAAATCATCCTCAAAAACAGAGATTGCTATGACCGATACCATTGTATACGCCGACGACAGGGCGAAAAAACTCGTCGAAGAATTACGGCGCAAAGGCATTACCGACGAACGGGTGCTCGCGGCCATCGGGACTATCCCCCGGCAGGTATTTATCGATAAAAGTTTAGTTGATTATGCCTACGCCGACCGCGCCTTGCCCATCGACAAGGGGCAAACCATTTCCCAACCGTATACCGTAGCCTTCCAAACGCAACTGCTGCAACTCCGCCCGGGCGACAAAGTGCTCGAAATAGGTACCGGAAGCGGTTATCAGGCGGCCGTGCTTTGCGAAATGGGAATGAACGTGTACAGTATCGAGCGGTATGAAGCGCTGCACCGGAAAGCCGAAAAAACACTTGAGTCTTTAAACTATTATCCGAAGTTGTTTTTCGGCGACGGATACGAGGGATTGCCCGATCACGCTCCTTTCGATAAAATACTGATTACCGCGGCGCCGGAACAACGTCCCGAAAAGCTTTTGCATCAACTGCGCATAGGCGGACTCATGGTGGTGCCCGTGGGCGATAGCCGTGGACAAAAGATGATGGTTATCGAGCGTACCGGCCCCGACTCCTTTGAAGAATCGGAAGAAGGCCGTTTTATCTTCGTCCCCATGAAGGAAGGAACGGAGGAGAATTGATGGAAGATTGGTGAAGATTGATAAAAGATTGATGCCTGCCCTTGCCTTCAGCAAACATCAATCTAATCTTTCATATCTAATATCTAATCTCTAATCTCTAATCTCCAATCAATACGAATGCTCATCGGCCTGAAGGTCGTCCAGCCCGAGCGATTTCTTCTCCAATGCCCTCCAAGCGTAGAAAATATACGCAAGGACGAACGGCACGAGCAGCGACACAATCGACATCACTCCCAACGTGAATTCACTCGAAGAGGAATTCTGAACGGTCAGCGAGCTTTGCAAATCGATAGAAGAAGGATAATACGCCGTGTGGTTGTAGCCGGCAACCAGAAAGAGCATCGTCACGGTAAGCACCGTTCCGACACCAGCGAACCAAATACCTTTATTGTATTCCGGGCGGAATACGGTAGCGAAAATGCCGTAGAGCACGCCGACCACACCCAGTAAAAATACGATCAACACAAGGGGCATATCGAGAAAGTTATGCAAGTATTTAGCCGGTTCGAGAAAGACCACTTTCGTTTCCGGATTCACGGCATAGCCGTCGGCGACCAACGTCCAGATGAGGAACGCCAGGAAAAACACCACAAAAGGAACGCCGTTATATAAGGTGAACTTCCGTGAGCGGTCTACCAATATATCATGATTCAAGCGGTTCACAAAGAACAAACTCGCCAGTGTACGGGCCAGAAACAATACGGCAAGCCCCAAGAACCAATTCCGGGCATCGCCCAGCGCTTCGATTCCGTGCAGCGGGTTCTGCCATTGGCTGATAACGGGCCCTGCATCGCCCAGGCCGACGATGTTGCCTTTGTTCACGGTAAACTCCGAGCCGGTGAAGAACGTGGCGACCGCCGCACCCAACAAGAACGTACCGAGCACGCCGTTGATAAATAAAAACGCCCGGTAAGTGCCCTTCCCGAAAATATTTCCGGGTTTCGACTGAAACTCATAAGACACGGCTTGCAGCACAAAGCAGAACAGGATAATCATCCACACCCAGTATGCGCCGCCGAAACTCGTGGAGTAAAACAACGGGAACGAAGCGAAAAATGCACCGCCAAACGTGACAAGCGTGGTAAACGTATATTCCCACTTGCGCCCCAAAGCGTTCACAAGCAATTTCTTTTCATCTTCCGTGCGTCCCAGGGAATGCAGCATGGACTGACCGCCTTGTACAAAGAGCAGAAACACCAGCAAGCCTCCCAGCAACGAGATGATAAACCACCAATAGTTTTGTAAAAATTCGTATGTGATCATAATCTATAGTTCTTTTTCAATCTGTTTTCAATCTTCATCAATCTCTATCAATCTGTTTGATCCCGAAACTTCCGGGGGGAAATCCGGCCCCTTTTTTATCTGCTTCACCATAATCGTCACTTCAGCCACAAGCATTCCGGTAAATATGATTGCGAAGAGAATAAACGTCGCCACGATATTGCCGGTCGCAACCGCCGACACGGCCGTCTGTACCGGAAGCACATCCTGTATCGTCCACGGCTGGCGGCCCATCTCGGCAACCGCCCATCCGCACTGCCCCGCGATGTATGCGAGCGGAATGCTCCACAAGGCCACATATTGCAACCAGCGCTCCGTGTGCATTTTCTTCTTATGAACGAAATACCAGACGATCAAAAAGAACAGGATGAAATAACATCCGATAATCACCATGAGGTGAAACGTATAAAACGTCAACGGCACATCGGGAACCAGGTCGGCCTCGCTTTCGAGATAGCCGTAACCGAAATGCGCGTAGTTTTCGTCCAGTATTCGCTTATGTTGAGCCGCATCGTCGAGGCGCCCTTCGGCCGTCGCCGTCTTGTAGTCGGCCAACGCCTGTATAGCTTTCTCGCCACGCTCTTTACGCTCCCGAAACGACAGAGCGACCGTACCGTCGGGCAACGTATATCCCCCGTCGATAATATTCTCGATGCCGGGCACGAAGGCATTCGCATCGCGATAGCCCAACAACGACAACAGTTTGGGTATTTCCATCTTGAAAAGATACGGATCCACCCGGTCGTTATAAGCTTGTTTTGCCGGATTCAACATCCCCACGGCAATCAGTCCCGCGCCTTCTTTGCCATGGTAAAGACCTTCCATAGCGGCGAGCTTCATCGGCTGCTTCTGAGCCACTTCGTGTCCCGACCCGTCACCGGTGACGGCCAACAGCACAAAACCGGAAAGGCCCACAATCATGCCGACCTTAATACTCTTCAACGCGAAGTCCTGATGGCGTTTCTTCAACAGATACCAACTGCTTACGCCCAACACGAACGCCGCGGCGAATCCCCAGCAAGAAAATACGGCATGCAAAAACTTATTCACGGCAATCGGCGAAGAGATGACGGCCCAGAAATCGTTCATTTCATTCCGTACCGTGTCGGGGTTAAACTCCATGCCCACGGGATATTGCATCCAGGCGTTCGCCACCAGAATCCAATACGCCGATAAAGTCGCCCCCAGCGTCACCAGCCACGTCGAAGCCAGGTGCATGTTCTTGCTTACCCGGTTCCATCCGAAAAACATAATCGAAATAAAGGTCGCCTCCAAGAAGAACGCCACAATCCCTTCGATGGCCAACGGCGCACCGAAAATATCCCCGACAAACCAACTGTAGTTCGACCAGTTCGTTCCGAATTGGAACTCCAGGATGATACCTGTTGCTATGCCAATGGCAAAATTGATTCCGAAAATCTTTTGCCAGAACTTGGCGGTACTTTTCCATTTTGGATCACCGGTTCTCACATAGATCGTTTCCATGACAGACATGATGAGCGCCAACCCGATGGTCAGCGGAACAAACAACCAATGATATCCGGCGGTGAGTGCAAATTGTGCTCTCGACCAGTTAACTGCAGATACACTTAATAATTCCATAGACTGTTGTATATTTAAATTAATTCATACCGTATACACATCATCCTTCATACATCATACATCATCCTTCATCACGCCTGCCCTATGCCTCCGATAGGCGGCAGAAAACCTCCGGGGTCGCCCCCCATGCGAATCGGACCGTTGGCATTTTCAAACTTGTCGATATTCTCTTTTAAAGCGAATAACAACCGCTTGGCATGTTCGGGTGTCAGGATGATACGCGACTTTACCTTGGCTTTCGGTATTCCCGGCACTATGCGGATAAAATCGATAATAAACTCCGACGTGGAATGCGAAATGATTGCCAAGTTCGAATAAGTTCCTTGGGCCACGTCCTCACCCAATTCTATTTGTATTTGATTTTGTTTGTCTAAATTTTCCATTAGTCGATTAATATTTCATTGGGGTTCTCTTTCAATTCTATTCAGAATCTATTTAAATTTATTTCGCGGTTCAAAAAGATTTGTTTTTTGAAGGCGAAGAATACTCCCATGACCGCCTTTCGTAAGAAATTTAAATCGTTTCTTACGAACAAAGGAAAAAAAATTTCCGCTAAGTACAAAGGATATGAGCAGAATAATGCACCCGCATGTCCGTTTTTTTCCACACAAAGTCCGTTTTCACACTTAAGGTTCGAGCAGGCCTTCCACACGAGGTGAGCTCCACCCGTCATCGTTCGCATGAATTATTTACTTTTTTACCGTCACGCCGCAGAGTGACATTCTCTTCCTACAAGTTTAATTCTACATAAGGTAAATCCAGCGAATCCGCAACATTTTTGAAAACGACTTCTCCTTTTACGATATTCACGCCACTTCGCAAATCAGGAAATTGTTTACAAGCGCCCGCCCATCCATTTTCAGCCAATCGAATCACATATGGGAGCGTGGAATTGGTGAGCGCGCGAGTGGATGTAACCGGAACCGCTCCGGGAATGTTGGCGACACAATAATGAACAATTCCATCCACTTCATACGTAGGATGGGCGTGGGTGGTAGGATGTGTCGTTTCGAAACAACCTCCCTGATCGACCGAAACATCAATCATTACCGTTCCGGGAACCATCTCTTTCAACATTTCACGTTTAACCAGATGCGGCGCTTTTGCTCCGACCAGCAAGGTCGCGCCAATAACCAAATCAGCCGTCTTAATCGATTCGGCTATAGACATTTCTGTGGAATAAAGCGTCTCCACATTCGAAGGTAAGATTTCCGATAAGTATCGAAGCCTGTTTAAATTAACATCCAATATTTTGACTCTTGCGCCCAATCCGGCGGCCATTTGCGCGGCATTATGCCCCACTACCCCAGCTCCAATAATGACGACTTCAGCCGGTTTCACGC
This sequence comes from Bacteroidales bacterium UBA5382, assembly GCA_002409745.1. GTDB lineage: Bacteria > Bacteroidota > Bacteroidia > Bacteroidales > Dysgonomonadaceae > Limibacterium > Limibacterium fermenti. Next base: position 13,375 of record DHOU01000020.1, on the reverse strand, counting down.
CGGGAACGCCTCCCAACACGACTCCTTTTCCTCCCTGGGGTTTCTCCAGATACTTTGCTCCCTGTTGAATAGATAAACGACCGGCAACTTCACTCATCGGAATAAGTAACGGCAACGCCCCATTTTTATCGATCACTGTTTCATAAGCAATACAAACCGATCCACTCGAAAGCATCGCTTCCGTTAATTTTTTATTGGATGCAAAATGAAAATACGTGAATATCACCTGATCTTTTTTTATCAAAGGATATTCTTTCTCAATGGGTTCTTTTACTTTCACGATCATGTCGGCAGTTGCATACACATCCTCTATATGATCGAGAATGACAGCCCCGGCCCGTTGATAATTTTCGTTCGGTAATTGACTTTCGACACCAGCCCCTCTTTGCACAAAGACTTTGTGTCCTCTACGGGTAAGTTCGAAGACTCCATCGGGGGTCATTGCGACTCTTCCCTCCTGCTCTTTAATTTCTTTGGGTATTCCTATAATCATAATAAAATATTTAATAAATATATTTGAGATTTCATCCTTTTCCGGAATTTGGAATCCGCTTAAATCGCTGACGAAAGGCGGTCATGAGAGTATTCTTCACCTTCAAAAAACAAATCTTTTTGAATCGGAAAATAAATCTAAACAGATTCTTATTCTATTTTCAACACATAGACCATTACAAGTTAAACATCTATTAGAATACAAAAATAGTAAGAAAAGAGATTCCGCAAGTATTTTATTAGAATAATATTTCACCGCCATTTTATTATTTTTATCCTTACCACAGCATTTTGACCGACTCTTTTCGGAAAATATTTCACCAATTGCCAATTAATTGCTATTTTTGCACCACAATTCTATCATTCAGTATAATATAAAAACAAATAGAAAAAATGGTAAGTTATAAAGAATTGGGTCTTGTGAACTCAAAAGAACTATTTAAAAAGGCAATTGATGGAGGATACGCAATTCCTGCTTTCAATTTCAACAACATGGAGCAATTGCAAGCCATCATCTCGGCTTGCGTAGAAACCAAATCTCCGGTTATCTTGCAGGTTTCGAGCGGTGCCAGAAAATATGCCAACCAAACGCTTTTGCGTTATATGGCCCAAGGAGCCGTGGAATATGCCAAAGAATTAGGCTACGAAATTCCTATCGTATTGCACTTGGATCACGGCGACAGCTTTGAACTCTGCAAAAGTTGTATCGAATACGGATTTTCATCCGTGATGATCGACGGTTCGCACCTTCCTTACGAAGAAAATATCGCCTTAACAAAAAGAGTCGTAGAATACGCTCATCAACACGATGTAACGGTGGAAGGCGAATTGGGTGTCTTAGCCGGTATCGAAGACGATGTGGTTGCTGAACATCACACGTATACCGAACCCGATGAAGTGGTGGATTTTGTCAGCCGCACCGGCGTCGACTCATTGGCTATCTCTATCGGCACTTCGCACGGAGCCAATAAATTCACTCCCGCTCAATGCACCCGTGACGAAAACGGCCGGCTCGTACCGCCCGAATTGCGTTTCGACATCTTGAAAGAAATCGAAGAAAGAATCCCCGGATTCCCCATTGTTCTTCACGGTTCTTCTTCCGTACCTCAGGAATATGTGGATACCATTAATAAATACGGCGGTCATTTGAAAGATTCTATCGGTATCCCCGAAGAACAACTGCGTAAAGCGGCTACTTCGGCTGTATGCAAGATCAATATAGACTCTGACGGACGTTTGGCGATGACTGCAGCCGTACGCGAAGTATTTGCTTTGAAACCCGCTGAATTCGATCCGCGTAAATATCTCGGACCGGCTCGTGACGAATTGAAGAAACTCTACAAACACAAAACGGAAAAGGTTCTCGGCAGCGCCGGAAAAGCTTAGAAACTGTTTCTTAATTCAAGGTTTTATAAAAAACTCCCCTGCGGAATTCCGCAAGGGAGTTTTTTAGTATGTGAATGATCACACTAATAATCCCGTTTTAAATCTGAAATCATTTCGAATAGCTTTCTTTTACAAAGGGGCTATCGATCAAATAATCATAACTCATTTTCACGCTTTCTAACGGAGTGTAGTCATATCGTTCTACCTCTACGACATTATATTTTGTTCCGGCTTCGGCAATATGATTGAAGATAGCATCAAAACCGACCGCTCCGCTTTGTCCAAGTTCTTTTTCATCTTTAATATGCAGGATTTCGAATCTTCCCGGATATTTTTTGAAATATTCGACCGGTGTTTTTCCGCCGCGATTCACCCAATAGACATCCATTTGGAAGAATACTTTTTTCGGATCGGTATTTTGCAGGAAATAATCGTAAATGGGTTGTCCTTCTATTTCCTGAAATTCGAAATTGTGATTATGATATCCGAAACGCATACCGGCTGCATTGACTTTCTCCCCTATTTGATTGAAATAATCGGCATACGCTTTTACATCATCCAACGTCTTAGGAGCAGGGATCCAAGGAACAATAACATATTTCATGCCCGCTGCTTTATGAGCTTGGATAGCCGTATCCCACCATTGCCAAATTTCTTCCCAATTGGTATCGGCAGTCTTTTCAGCCAACGGTCTTCCGACGTGTGAAGAAAGAACTTGCATGCCGGCACCCTCAATCGCTTTTTTAAACTCTTCCGGAGTCAATCCATAGAATTTGCCGTCGGCATATCCGGCCGCTTCCACGCCCGTAAAGCCTATCTCGGCAACCTTCGCAATCGTACCCGGAAAATCGGCTTTGATATCGTCCCGTACGGAATACAATTGGAGATAGAGGTCTTTTTTTTGTTTAGGCCTTTCATTGCTTTCACCTGATTTTGCCTGTTGATTGCATCCGGCCAAAGCAACCAGACCGGAGAACAGGACTACGATTAGTAATAATGACTGTTTTTTCATTGTAATACAATTATTAAAAAAGAGCATCCTTAATAGAAACATCTATTAAGAACACTCTTTATATGAAAAGATGCTTAATCTAAAACTTTAATTTTGATATTGCGGTACCATACATCATCGCCATGGTCTTGCAATCCGATATAACCTTCTTGGTTTTCACCACCGGCATTGATGAAGTTTTCCCATCCTTTGAATTTACTTCCTTCGACCAATTTCTTCCAGTCATCGGTCCACAAATGATATTCCACTACATTTTCACCGTTTTGCGAATGAACAACCGTTCCTTTGTATACCAACACACCACCGGTATTCCATTCGCCGGCAGGTTTTGAATTTTGCGGAACAGCAGGGATCAGGTCGTATAAAGAAGCCGATTGACGGTTATTATTTTTACCTAATTTAGCATCCGGATGTCTTTCGTTATCCAATACCTGATATTCGGGAGCCGATTTCCAGATAGGTTCGCCCTCAACTTCCTGAGCCAAATAAAGCACACCGCTATTTGCACCTTCCGACACTTTCCATTCAAAGGTAAGTTCGAAATTTTTGAATTTCCGGTCATAAATAAGATCGCCGCCATCCTTAGCGCCGGCTTCTCCTTTTCCCGAACCATTGATCTTTAAAGCACCATCCTCAATAGTCCAAGCTGCCGGTACATCGGTACGTCCGTAGCCGCGCCACCCGTTAAGGGATGTGCCGTCAAAAAGGGTGATCCATTTGTCTTCCGGAGTTACTTCCACCGAATCTGTCGCTTGGGCATCCGCTTTCTTTTGAGCATTGTTGCAGGATGCAAAAATCATACTCGACATAATGAGTAAACTAAATACATAATACACTTTTTTCATAACGATTTCTTTTTTTTATAAACTTATTTTCTTCAATATCATTCCATTTTTGTAGAAATGGAATAATATGCCATTCCGGAATATTCATAAGAACTAACCGGAATGACATTTTCCGAAAGGAAATTACGTTTTTATTGAGTTTTTACGGCATTGCCGGTAATTTCCATCCGTTTTTATACGTATGCTTGATTAATTCCTCTGCATAAGCATTGGCATCCACCGGTTCCGTCCATGTTTTATCGAAAGAAGGATCACCGTCGGTAATCTTAAATCCGTCAGCGATAATCGTGCGGATAGTTGCACCGGCCGGAATATTGGTAAACTTCATATTTGCCCCGTCCCAATGCAATTCCTGATTCAGGCTCTGCAATCTGACACCTAACACACCCATTACAACCATTTCGTTGAAAGGACCTGCTTCGGAGAAAGGAGAAGCGGTTTCGACACGGTTTTCGGGACTTTCCTTGGCAGCGCGTACCCAGTCCAGTTCATGGGAAAGAGTTACTTCGCGTTGGGTTTTGGGAGAATCGGGTTTTCTTCCGGAAACCAACCATGGATTTACACCGTAACATCCACAGATAAGCGTATCTTTTGTTCCGTGGAAAATAACGGCTCCACCGCTATCATTCAGGTTCTTGCCGGCGGGTACGCCTTCGGGACGAACCGGTAGCAAACCACCGTCGTACCAAGTAACTTCCACTTCGGGGAAAGCCACCTTAGGAAGATTTTCGCGTGCGGGGAACGTATATTTAACGATTTGTGCGGTGGGAGCGCAATCATTCAACAACATGGTCGAAGAGCCTTCCACTTTGGTAGGATAACCCAGTCGGAGACCTTTAAATACCGGATGAAGAATATGGCAAGCCATATCGCCTAAAGCTCCCGTACCGAAGTCCCACCATCCGCGCCAGTTCCAGGGATGATAAATATTATTGAACGGACGTTTGGCAGCCGGGCCTATAAAGAGATCCCAATTGAGAGTAGAAGGGATTTTGTCAACTTGTTTGGGAGTATTCAATCCTTGCGGCCAGATAGGACGGTCGGTAAAGGCCTCTACTTTTTTAATCTCTCCGATTTCACCATTCCAAATCCAATCGATTACTTGCCGAACACCGGAGCCCGACGAGCCCTGGTTACCCATACTGGTAGCAACTTTATACTTTTTAGCAAGGCTCGTGAGCAAACGAGACTCATAAACGGTATGGGTTAACGGTTTCTGAACATAGACATGCTTTCCAAGGGTCATTGCATCCGCAGCGATAACAGCATGGGTATGGTCAGCCGTAGCCACGACAACCCCATCGATGGTTTTTCCCAACTCTTCATACATCTTACGATAATCGTAATACTTCTTAGCCTTCGGGAAATGTTTGAATACGCGATCGCTATATTTCCAATCCACATCAGCCAGACCTACGATGTTTTGGCTTTCCAGATTTTTCAGATTTGCAAAACCCATTCCACCAATTCCGACAGCAGCAATATTGAGCTTATCACTGGGAGCCGTATAGCCCATACTTTTCCCTAATACCGTTGACGGTACTACCGTTAATCCGACAGCTGCTGTTGCACCTGCCTGGATAAACTTTCTTCTTGACATTTTTGACGACATAATTTCTGTTTATTTAGATTAGATACTAACAATAAAAAATTAAATATTTGATAGTTTATACTTATTGATATCTTTTTGATACAAATGCCTCACCTTCTACTTATAGACCGTAAAGATATAAAATTATCGGCATAACAAAAACAATAAAGAAAAAATAGTTTTGAAATAAATTTCGTTCAAAGATACTAAAATGATTGTTTAATCTCCAAAAACACCTGATTAAATCAATATATAAGGAGTATCCATTATGATATCGGATACTCCTTTATTCCTGTTTTATTCTTCTGCTGCAGCCAAATCCGCACTTACCAGAAGACTGCCTGATCTTCGTCAGGAATCAATGTACTGATATTACGTTGCAGAATCATGGTGCCTTTACATCTGTAAGGAAATACCATGTTTTCACTGGAATCACTGTCTTTATACTTATATTCCATCGTCAGCGTAAAGAAGCGTTTAATAATATGCGGACGGTCGATATCGAATTCCTCTTTGATTTCGTAAGTAGGCTCTCCTATCACTTCGAATTCCAAAGCCGGATTATCCGCACTTAATATCAATCTTCCCTTTTTCACATAAAGCCCGGTACCATCTCCTGTTCTTGAATCTTTTATTTCCGTCACTTCGTCAGGTGGGAGGAATTCGCATTTCACTTTAAAATCGCCTCTGTTTTCGGCCAATTCCTCGGTAATTCCGGCATAAAAGAAAATGGTATTTTCATCCACCACTCGGGCCTCACGGGTACTTGCCGTCATATACTTGGTTGTATTGTTCCCGAAATACACATACATACTACCCGCATTATAATTACCGGAATAGTCGTTAAACGGCATTATCCAGAGTAACGCTTTCTGCCGGCCTTTATACGTGTTCAACGAATAGGAAGCATCGGGCAAAACGGTCAATGGCAACACCCATTTTTCCACCAGGTCCAATCCCGAAAATTTAAAGTTGATATCGAATAAAGCCACGTCGCTGCCAGCCGGAATATGACAAGTCTGCGAAGGCAATTCATAAAAACTCTCCGGCAATTGATGATAATATAAATCGGTTCTTGCCGCATATTTGTCGATGTTCAACGCGTTTAACGTATCATTATCCACATCAATACGCACATTATAATCCCGATCATTCGTTTGTGATCCGCTTACAATAACCGGAAGTTTATAAGTGACCGTAGAATCATTGGGTTTATATCTTAAATAAATAATGGAGACATCATCCCTGTTAATCGGCGCTTTCAATGATACCATTCGGGTATACAGTTCATCTTCCCATTCGTTATTGCAACCGGAGAGACAAAAAAGCGCACCAAATAGAATAATCAAATAAAAATATAAATTTTTCATCTGTGTTTTTTGTTTATATATGAATCAATCAAATGAAGGCCATCCCGGAGCCTGAGTCAAGCGAGCGTTTCTTTTCAACTCTTCGTAATTTATCGGCCAGAAATATTTTTTCATAGACCAGCTTGTTTGTACACTTGGCACAACGACTTGTTCATAGAAGAACTCCCGGGATTCTTTCGGAACGGTTGTGTTGCAACCATAAATCATTTGGCTCTCTTCTTCCGGCGCATCTTTCCAACGGCGAAGGTCGTAATAGCGTTGGTTCTCCCCTAAAAACTCAATCTGCCGTTCGCGTTTGAGCGCCTTTCTCAATTCCTCCGGATTGGTATACGGATCGCCCATATCGACTTCATCGTAATTAGGCACTCCGGCTCTCAAGCGTACCGGAAGTACGGCCGCTTTCATAGCCGGTATATCCCGTGAAATACTATACGTTTCACTACCATCCCATGAGGCAATCTGATAGGTCGAGGTCAACTCATTCAATGCCTCGGCATACATCAGGAGGATATCGGCATACCGGATCGCCGGATCCACTTTGGAATATGCAACACCATCTTTATAACTCTCTTTCGGATTTACAAATTTCATCATTCCGATACCGGTGGGTATCCAACGATCGTCGGTACTCACGATTTTACGCCCGTCATCTTCTCCGTAATAGTAGAAGATTTGGAAATCACGGTTATTGGCATCCTTTGCACTGGTACAGGCCCAATGAGCGCCGCTAAAAGCCACCGACGCATAAAAGCGCGGTTCCCGGTTGGCATATTCCAACCAAACATCTTTCCTCAAATAAGGATATTCCCCGTCTTTCTGCGTAAACCCTTTCGGGCTGGTGCTCCGATCGAACGGTTTCCCGTCGTTCATACCGTAAGCGTCGCATTGTTTACCCGTGATGCCGTGGCAATTCCATCCGCCGCCTTTACTAACCGGCATTTGGTGACGAGTCATAGATTGTATTCCATATTCGTCGTTCAGTTGATTATCGCCGCGCGAAAAAATCAATTCGGGATTCTCATTAACATACAGGTCGCCATTAAACAGCGAGCGATACGAATCCAACGGATCGATATCCTTCCATCCGCCTTCCTCCCAAGTTTTCTCGGAATATACGGGATGATACGGAGGTTCTACCGTTTTCGGATAAGCCCCCCAAAGTCCGCCGGTAGTCCGTTTAGAAGTGACATATATTTTATATTTGCCTAATTTTATCACATCCAAAGCCGCAGCAGCCGCCTTCGCCCATTTCTCCTCATCATATTGCTGAGAAATGAGTTGCTTTCCCTGATCATCGACAAAGGAAGACATTTCCGGATTTCCATTCATTAACGGGCTCGCCGCATATAGGTAGGCTTTGGCACGCACCGCCAATGCGGAACCTTTTGTAGGGCGTGAAGCACTACGGCTATCCCGGTTACTTTCTAAAAGTCCGGCGGCCAACAGCATCTGTTCGGAGATATACTCCACACATTCGTCATAAGTATTTCTCGGATAAATCAGATTTTCATAACTACTTTCATAATCAATCCCTTCATCAGGCAAAATAGGTACAGGTCCGTATTTCCTCAATAACAGCCAATAGAGATAGCCGCGAATGAAGTAAGCTTGACCTTTTAAATCCCGGTACCTTTCTTCGCTAATTTCATCGCCCGGATGCACATGTTGCAGGAAAATAGAAGCCTGGCGGATACCCTCGTAGGACTGATCCCAAGGGCGGTAAATAAGATCATGTACATTCCCGCCGTACTGAGGGCCGTATTGGCCGAATTTATAGTTAGAGTAAGAAATGCCGGCGCCGGGCTCCGTAAAAATCATATCATCGGAGTAATTGGTAAGCGTAAACCGTACATGCCCAATTTCCAAATTAAAGGAAAGAAGCTGGTAATAAGCATTAGCGAGCCACTGTTCGGTGTAATCTCGGCTATTGAATATACGCTCCAAATCTTGCCTGTCGTTAAAATAGCGTTCTACATTCAAATGATCGGAACAAGATTGCAAGCCGACACTTAAACAGGCTATGATACTTAATAGAATATATTTCTTTTTCATAAATGTTTTACTTTTAAATATTAACGGTTAATCCTACTGTTACGGTTTTTCCCAACGGATATTTCATTCCATTGGAACTACCCATTTCCGGATCCCATAATTTGAATAAGGAGAAGGTCAATAAATTTTGACCGATTACATGGAACCGGACTTTACTCAAGTGCAATTTGGTAGTAAGCACCTTTGGCAAGGTATACCCCATTTCCAATGTTTTCAGTCGCAAATAAGCGCCATTCCGGAGCCAATACGTAGACGCACGGTAATTATTGGCATTTCCCCCATAACTCAAACGCGGGTATTCGGCATTCGGGTCTTCGTTGACTCCCAACATCCAGCGATTAGCATTCGCCATTTCTTCGAGGATATTCCCCCATTCTCCATTAATAAAGGGATATACGGTAAATCCATTGATGAAGAAATTCGATTTTCCGGCACCTTGGAAATGCAGGTTAAAATCAAAGCCCCTCCACGTAGCGGATATGCCCAAGCCGTAAATTAAATTAGGCTTGGTGGTAGCGCCAATAGGTACAATATCATCATTATTGACGATGCCGTCGCCATTAACATCCTTATACTTGATATCACCGGGCATGATATCCCGAGCATCACCAAAATCTTGACGGGGACTATTCCGGATATCGTCATAATCCTTGAAAAGGCCTAAATCAATCAATCCTTTCGCCTGATCCACCCGGAATCCGGTACGACGGAGATAAGGATAACGGTTGACCATTTCATCGGCTTCGGTAATTTCGTTTTTGCTGTATGTGAAGTTTCCGCGCAACTGCAATCCGACTTCTCCGATCTTTTGATCGAATTTGAAGTTACCGTCGAACCCTCTCGACTTTACACTTCCCACATTTGCCGAAGGGTTTTGACCTTGAATACCGACCATATAGGGCAAATAATCTCTCCTCATATAGATACCCTCGCGTTTTTCATCGAAATAATCCACTGTCAGTCCGAATTTATCGCCAAAAAGGTACAAATCTACTCCCACGTCGTGCTTCTTGGCGGTTTCCCAAGTGACATTATTGGAAGATACCTTTGTATAGGTCAATCCCGAATAGGAGAATGGGCTACCCAGGTCGCCCCAATTGTAAGATATCGTTTGATCTCCGGCACTTGTATTCCTGCTATAATTTCCAAATTCGGCCAGATAAGGAAAGCGTGTCTCCGGTTTTTTCGGATCGACACCATCCGTCCCGACTTCTCCGTAAGAGTACCGGATTTTAAACATACCCAACCAGTCGATGTTGTTTTTTACAAAACTTTCCTCCGCGATATTCCATGCCACAGAATAGGCAGGGAAAAAACCGAATTGATGCCCTTTAGCAAAGTTTTCCGAACCGTTATAGCCGAAATTGAAATTGGCTAAATAGCGATTCATATAACCGTAAGAGAGGTTTCCTGCCAATCCTTGGTGCTTGCGGGCGACCCCTTTCATGATATCCCCCCCGACATTGGAGGTATTTACATAATTGTCTTGCGTATATTTGAGAACACTGCCGATATTATGATCTCCGAAAGTCCTGCCATAGGAAAGTTCCGCTTCCAAGAACTCTTTCCGGTCACCCGACGCAGAAGAATTCTGGGATAGTAAACGTTCCTGAATGAGCCGGCTAAATACAATCTCGCCGTTCGGATTGCGTAACCGTTCGGCTCTCCACATCTCCGGGTTTTTTCGGCGTTGGATATTGTTCTCATTAAAGGTATCGTATCCGTAACGTCCTATAAACTTCAAACCCTTCGTTAGAAAATCAAGATTTTGCTCCAAGGTAATATTCGAATTGATGGTATTTTTCCAGATTTCGGTGTATCCCGTTTGTGTAGCACCTGTCCAGGGATTATATATCGCTTCCCACGATGATGTCAACGTACCTTCTGTCATTATGACAGGTACATATCCGTTCGAATACATCACCGGCATGGTTACGGGATTATAGCCGAAAGCCGAATACCAGATATCGTCGGAACTGACCGCGCCGGAACGATTCGTTTTTTCCAGCGCTCCGCCGATACCTACCTGAATCAAGGTGGAAGACGTCAGGTTCATGTCGATATTCATCCGGTAGTTATAGCGTTGATAATTGGCGTTGGTATCGTAATCTTTCATGTTCCGGTCCACATTATACATTCCCCCTTCGTCCAAGAAGCTACCCGACAAATAATACCGGGCCTTGGATCCTCCGCCTTTCACATTCACCGAAGCGCGATAAGTGGGCGCCCCGTCTTTCAATAAAAGGCCCATCCAATCGACATTCGGATAAATATCCGGATCCAATTGTTCATTGATCATCATTAACTCCGAATCGGTGTAAACCGCTTTTTGATTGCGGGTGGTACGCGCTTCGTTCGCCATCGTAGCATAGGTCATGCCATCGACGAATTCAGGTGTTTTGGTACGGGTGGTCCAAGTATATTCCGCTTTGGCATTTACTTCCACTTTCCCGTCATTCCCTCTTTTTGTAGTGATCAATATAACTCCATTCGCTCCGCGTGAGCCGTATATAGCCGTGGCGGAGGCATCCTTCAAGACAGAGAACGATTCGATATCTTCGATATTGAGTTCATCCATACTCCGTTCGAACCCATCCACCAAAATCAAAGCGCTGGAGCTGCCTCCGAATGTGGAAATTCCGCGGATCCAGAATTCGGAGGTATTTTGTCCCGGCTGTCCCGAAGTCTGCATGGCCAATACTCCGGCGACATTGCCCGCCAAAGCGTTGCTGACACTCGAGACCGGCGTATTCAAAGTTCCCACATCCACGGTCGTAATAGCTCCCGTAACGGTCACTTTCTTCTGCGGTCCCGTACCCGTAATGGTTATTTCGTCCAGCGCAGTGGCTTTTGATTCCTGCATCGTAATATTAAGAGTCGTATTTTCATCTTTTACCAAATGCTCCTGGGGTTCATAACCGAGGTAAGAGAACACCAAATATTGAAAGGGTTCGATCTCTATTTTGTATTTTCCGTCGATATCGGAAATCACACCCAGTCCCGGTTTATCCCTTACAACCACAGTGGCTCCAATTAACGGATTGCCTTGCGAGTCTGCAATCGTACCCGAAACTTGCACCGTTTTTTTCTGGGCAAATATGCTCATAATACCTATAAACGAGCATAAAACAATTAGAATATATTTCTTCATTTTTCGTGTTTTTTCTTTTGATTTACTCTACAGCAATGGTACGGATACGTTTATTTTGTTTGTCTGCCACATAGAAGATTTCTTCTTCCTCATCATAACAAATACCGGTGGGTTGATCGAAACGGGCTGTTTCGCGCGCTTCTCCATCGATCCAACCATATACTTTGCCATCAGTCCCTGCACTGCCTCGTCCTGCAAATGTGCTGACCTGGCCGTCAGGCGTAACTTTCCGGATGCAACTATTATTATGGTCGCAGACATAAAAGTCATATACATCCGTTTTCCCTTGTGCTACATACTCTTTGTTTTTTACAAAAACCCCTTGGCGCGGGCGGTTAAACCGGGCGGAACTTCCCGGGGCATCCGCATACCCCGAACCGCTACCAATACTACCTACATGCAATGACGATGAAACGAGTTCTTTGGTTGTTTTATCATAGGCGCATCGATACACCCCATTAAATCCGGTCACATACACATACAGATCATCCGGGTGCCTGAACATGAAAATATGTTCTTGAGAATTCGCTTTCACACTGAATAAAGGCTTTCCGTCCCACATTTGAGCAGCTTCATCAAATACCTGACGGGCTTTGTAAACGATTGAATTCGTCCAAGTATTGTAAAAAAGGGATCCGTCACCCATGGATACGGCAGAATACGAACACTGTGCATACAGATAAGGATAGACCTTTCTGAAGCCTTCCTCCCGAAGGGCAAAAAACATATTCGGCATTTGGTGCCGGTCGTTCCAGTTGCCGCGTCCGTTGTCATCCACAAAGAAAAGCGTGTCTCTGGTGGGTGTGTCGAACAACATGGATTTCACGCTCTGCACGCCGGCTTGGCCTTTCGTAAACACCGTAGCAACCTCTTGGGTGGTCAAGTTGATTTTGCGAAGCGCTGTCATACCTTCTTCATCGATACAATAGATAATCTTATTTCCTTGTTCGTCTTTATCGAATTCCAACCACCAAGGACTTTGAAATTCAGCTTCTTCAAAAGAGCCATTAATAATGCTGGAAGAATTTGTTTGCGGATCCACCTTACCGGCTAACGTGTTCACCTGTAAAGCTACATGAAGCGTGAACAAATCCTCGAACTGGTGTTCTTTAACCACTTGTCCGCTCTCATCCTTAATCCGGGCCACCACATCGCCCCTGTTGGAACGCCTGGGCACCATAATACATATTTTGGTGCCTGAAGATCCTATAACCGGAGCGGGTACTCCTCCGATAGCGACTTCAATCTTCGAAATGTCGGTTCCAAAATTACTTCCTTCAATAAATATTAACGTACGCATACTTCCTTCCTTTGGAAAATAATCCGTAAACGTTATCGGCTTAGAAGGATCAGACGGAACGGGTGGTTCAGGGGGAACGTATCCGCCCTCCTGACTACAACTTGTCACTACGTAGCCTATTAAAATTAAAATTGCAAAATAACTTGCGAAAATCTTTTTTCTCATTTGTTTAGATT
>DHOU01000013.1 GCA_002409745.1 Bacteroidales bacterium UBA5382 | reverse complement strand
GGGGAATTTATAGAAGAAAGATACGATTTTTTTAGCAATCAGCCGCCAGTTATCCGTTAGCAGTCTTCAGACAGTCACCGGTCTTCAGTCACCGGTCATCGGTCGAAAGTCTAATGTCGGCCGTCGGTCAATCTTCATCAATCTCTTTTAATAATACGTATGTACGATATCGATCAGGTTCGACTTGGCCATATCCGCCGGATTCGTGCCGGGCGCACCTTCCGGCACCGGTGTGTGGAGCCGTTCGAAGTGCTGAATCCAATACGGATCGATTTCTCCGGTCTCCAAATTTTTAAACGACATCGCCAGCGGCTCGAAGAGAGGTTTTCCCAATGAGTCCGTGAAAGCGTAACGAACCAGTTCGCTGCAATAATACGCATCGTTGTCCTCGTCGTAAGCATAGTCGTAGGGCTTGCCGATGTGTTTTTGAGCGTTTGTGATCGCATCGCGAATACTATACCGAAAAGGCTCCTTCAGGCGGCCTACAGCCATAAGCGATTTGCCGTCAATCCTTGCGGTTTCTTCGAAAAAGGAATCCAACGGTGTGATGACGACGCCTTGGGGCGAGGTCGCTTCAAGAACGAACAGTTTGTCGTTTTCGATATGCACGATACCCACATGCGAAAAGGGGATCTCTTGCTTGCCTGATGTGCTGTTTTGAATAGCTTTCAACAATTCCGATTCGCCTTTGCCGACGGTAAAAAGCAGATCGCCTTCCTGCAGCACGAAAGACTGGTTTCGGCATGCCGGCAGGAACATCAGTATGCACACGATAAATAAGAAACGGATACGGGTCATATTATTTTTTATTTTCTGCAAAAAAAGCGGTTTCTGCCTGACAAAACAAACAAACGCGACAGTTTATTTACTTCGGGAAGTCTTTTGTTGAATAGCGCGCTTGTACGTGTCGAGGGCTCGTTGCCGGGCTTTCTTCATGATTCATCTTCGGTTCGATTGTTGGCTTTTATCTTAGTACACTCGGCGAGAATCGAACTCGCATCGTCGGAACCGGAATCCGATATTCTATCCATTGAACTACGAGTGCAGGATGACACGTTATTTAAATGTCGACTTATCCCATTTCAGTATGATCGAATCACTTTTTAAAAACGGCTCGACCTCGGCGGCCATGCTGTCGGAAAGATACGATTTGTAGTCGAATACCAGTATCAAATCGTCCGCTCCGTTTACAAATTCCGCTTTGATGGGAGAAATGTCCGGCAAAGATACAGCATATTTATAATTTTCCGCTGTTTTTTTCGAAGAATCGAAGAAAAAATTGCCCGATAATGTCGGAAGAAACCGTTCCGACGGCAATTCTTGCCAGTTTATATCGTAAAAAGAGATGTAACTGTCGCACATTTTCGCGCAAACGGTTTTAATGACGCACACCACTGTCGAATCGTTGTCATAGTCGAGCAGCTTGATCTGCGTACTACCCGCCTTGGAGGTTCGCAGCAGGAGGTAATCATCCGATGCATATATCTTCTCTATTTCCCCCAGCGCATACGGAACTGTTGTTTTGCCGGTATCCACAAGCAGCATTGTCTTTGTGCTTTCTGCGAGTCCCGGTAAAATGGAAGCGGGAACAGTAGAGAACACGTCTTTAATTGTTTGCGCATATCCGATAGAAGATAGCGCCAAAAGTATCAGTATGAATATTTTTCTCATTGTTGTTTATTTTGTCAGGATTTTTATTTGAGTAGGAGCGAAAGGGGCGTTTCCTCCATCGATACCGACCAGTGACTGAAACCGTATGAAGCGGGTCTTGACCTGTTGCTTAAACATCACACGCTGTTTAATCGGATTGTTTTTGATATTGGCAAATTCATTGTTCCGCACCTCTTTCCAATTTTTTCCATCGTTGCTTATTTCAACCGTATAGGCAAAGACCGACTCTTTCTGCGGATCGGGCGTATACGTGAATCCCTCTATAACCATCGTTTTACTCATATCGAGGGTGAGCGGATCATTCGCAATTACTTTCCAACCGGATGGATTATTGCTTATCGGCATCGAGTTGAACGAGTCGTCGATAGCGGGTGCGAAATAGGCGCCGACTCGCTTCATAGCGGCTTTTTCGCGTGTCTCGAGGATGGTGACACGTATTTTAGAGGGAGTGCAATCGTCAAATTTTATCAATCGTTTATATCCGATGGTCGTGCCTTCGCCCAATTTGATCCATTCACTGCCGATAAGCCCTTCCACTTTGAAGACTTCCACGCGCTGCCCCTTTAGAATATCTTCCTGTAAAAGAATTGTATTGATGGGGTCGCCGTCTTTCATGTCGAATTCTTTAAAGTCGCCCGGTTTGGCTCGCCAAGCATTGTGGCCGTCGCTCAGTTTGTCGTTCTTAAATACGTACGAAAGGTAGTCTCCGAATTCTATAAGCCGCCTACTGTCTATTTCGTGCAATTGTCCGCGTGTGTCGGGCGGGATATTCAGCAGGAGAACCGAATTCAGTCCGACCGATTGATAATAGATATCGACTAATTGCGCAAGCGTTTTCACCTGATGATCTTCTTCCGGATGATAAAACCATCCCGGACGGATGGATACATCTACTTCCGACGGATACCAATACAATGCCTTCGCTTCGCCGATCAGCTTGCGGCTGCCCAAATCTTCCGACATCGGGGATACCCCCAATCGTTTATTTTCTTCGACAATCGATTCGTTGATATCGGGTTGCAAAGGAGTGACACTCCATTCCGTTTGGCGGCCCAATCCGCTTTCGTTTCCGACCCACCGGATGTCGTTGCCCATAATCGCTTTTACCGATTGAGGCTGTAAGCTGTCGATGACTTGGTAAAAACGTTTCCAGTCATATATCTGCCGTTTGCCGTTAGGGCCTTCGGCATTGGCGCCGTCGAACCATACTTCGTCTATGCGTCCGTATTGGGTGAGGAGTTCGGTGAGTTGTTGAATAAATAAATGATTATATGCCGGAGAATCACCGTAACTGCGAGCATTGCGGTCCCATGGCGATAGATACACGCCGAATTTCATATTATATTTGTCGCAGGCGTTTTTTACTTCGCGCACGATATCGCCCTGTCCGCCCCGCCACGGACTGGAAGCGACCGAGTGTGCGGTGGTTTTAGTGGGCCATAAACAAAAGCCGTCGTGATGTTTGGCTGTAAGAATGAGCATGTTGAATCCTGCTTTTTGAAGGACCGACACCCATTGTTCGGCATTAAAGTCTGTCGGTTGAAAAACCGAAGGGTCTTCGGTGCCGTCACCCCATTCCCGTCCTGTAAAAGTATTCATCCCGAAATGAATGAAAGCGGTGAGTTCGAGTTGTTGCCAAGCATATTGCTGAGGGGTGGGAGTCAGATAGGCGGAGAGCTTTATTTTTTGCTCGGGCGTGATTTCCTCGGGGAAGATAATTTCTTTTTCGAAGTAGGCTCTTTCTTTCTGACGGCAACCATCAAAAAGAACAATGGCCGCCAGCAGGCTTGCAACGATTAGGATTTGTCTCATACTTTTTATCAATACAAATGTCATTGTTCGGTAATATAAACTTTATCGAGACTTTCTTGGGCCGATACTCTCGTTTGTTCGGTAGCAAAGGTAGTGATTTTGTAGAAAAAAGGCACAAAAAAAGCCCCCCTTCTTTTGGGTGGCTTCTTATAAACGTTTACGGCCGATATTATTCGGCGGTAACAACAGAGTCTTGAGCCAATGTGTCAACAGCCAAAGCTGCGATACTGTCGGCTTGAGCCTGTGCAATGCTGTCTAATCTTGCTACTTCAGCAAGACTGTCTTGTCTTGCTTTTTCTGCATCAGCTTGTGCATTTTTGCAAGAAACAAATCCTAATGTTGCTACTACAGCAACTAAAACCAATACTTTTTTCATTTTCCAAATACTTTTAAACGATGAATAATAATTGTTCTCAATAAAAACGGTACAAAATTAGATGAAAAAAGTGTTCTATAACATGTTTTCGTAAAAAATCTTAGTTAAAAAAAACTAAAACGCCTTTTCAGGCTATTTTGTCGATAGCCTGTGATAAAGTAAAAGCCTGTTTTCAGCTTCGTGTTCTATTTAAATGCTTTTATTGTCAGTCTATTAGGCCTTCGGTACTCTCAATTGGTACTTTTTATTGATATAAAAAGCGTTTAATGCTTTTTTTTGGGGTTTTTTCAAATTCTGTCTCTACAATTTCTATTGCCTTAATTTTTTCATACAAAGCGACACTTTTATGGAGCGTTTTTATATTTTTATTCATGATCTTTTGGATGTCGTCTCGCGAAATGCCATGGGTTTCCAACGCTGCGTAATCGGGATGTATTAAAGCGACTAAGCGATTGTTCTTTTCTACTACCAGGCTTTCGGCGATATAGGGTAGATTGTTCAGCCGGGATTCTATTTCCTCGGGATAAATATTTTGTCCGTTTGCCGTCAGGATCATTGTTTTAATCCGGCCTTTAATATATAATCGCCGGCCTTTCATAATCCCCGAGTCGCCTGTTTTTAGCCATCCGTCGGAGGTGAAGGCCACAGCCGTGGCTTCGGGATTCTTATAATAACCTTTCATTACATTCTCTCCCCTGACCTGAATTTCACCGGGGACATTTTCCGGATCTTCCGAGTCGATTCGAGCCTCCATAATTCCTTCTAATACCGATCCGCACGAAGTCGGGACGAAATCGTAATGATGGTCGTATGAAATAAGAGGGGCGCACTCCGTCATGCCGTAACCCACGGTAAACGGAAACCCGATCTTGTGGAAAAAATTTTCTACGTCCCCATTTAAGGCCGCACCGCCGATAATTACTTCCCTGAAATTTCCTCCTAACCCGTGAATAATGGAGTGTCTGATCTTCTTATAAATAAAGGTATTGATGAGAGGCACTTTCAGCAGAAACTTTACAACCGGCTTTTCAACGATGGGAAGGATTTTCCTTTTATAAATCTTTTCGAAAATAAGGGGTACGCTAATAATCAGCTTCGGTTTGATTTCTTCAAATGCTTTCAGGAGGTTTTGAGGCGTAGGCATAATGCCTAACAAAGTGACATGTACGCCTACCGAAAGAGCGTACAGAAAGTCGAAAGCACAACCATAGGCATGAGCCATCGGAAGAAAGGCCAGATGAGGTTCGCCTTCGAAAAGTAAATCGAGTTTGGCGGCGTAAGTCACGTTTCCGGCGAAGTTATTCGCCGTAAGCATCACACCTTTGCTGAAGCCGGTCGTCCCAGATGTATAATTGATACAAATGACTTCTTCATTGGAAATTTCGGGATAAAGAATATCCTCTTTCTTAAATCCCTGGGGATATCGTTGATGGAATAGCTTCTTCCATTCTCTGAATTTCTCGGCCGTTTCTTCATCGGGACTTTGCATCAATGAAAAAGAGGGGATGTTGACGATGGGTATATGAAACTTATTTTGGTCGAGATGTTCCCAAATGGATTCGGTGACGAACAAAAGCTTCGATTCCGAATGGGCCATCAGTTCATTCATACTCTCGGGATTGAATTCGTGCAGAATAGGAACGATGACCGCACCGTAGGTTATTGTGGCCAAAAAGACAATCGACCACGAAGAATGATTTTTTCCGATTAAAGCGATCTTGTCACCTTGCCGGAGATGTAATTCGGAAAATAATACGTGCAAGCGGGCAATCTCTTCGGCTAATGCTCCGTACGTATAAGACGTCGTTTCTTTATAGTCGGTGATGGCCGGCAATTCCCAATTCTTCTTGAAGTTGTTTTCATAAAGTTTTATGAAATTCTGCTCGATCATAATTGCACATTATTATTAAATATGTGCAAAAGTACGATGATAATTTAGACTATCAAAGAAAAAGGAGCAATAAATCGTGCTTTTTGTTGTATTTTTGCATTTTTGAAATAAGAAATTCTCAACGCCGGAACTCTTCTCCGGTTGATAAAGATATGATTGATCCGACAATATTCGAAAATAAAACCGCCGCCTATTATACATTAGGATGCAAACTGAATTTTGCCGAAACTTCGGCTATCGGCCGGCAATTGATGAATGCCGGTGTAATGCGCGCCCGTAAAGGACAGAAAGCCGATATTTGCGTCATAAATACGTGTTCGGTAACGGAATTGGCCGATAAAAAAGGACGGCAAGCTATTCGGCGCATGATTCATCAACATCCCGATGCATTTATTGTGGTTACCGGTTGTTACGCCCAGCTTAAGCCGGAGGATGTGGCGGGAATAGAAGGAGTGGATTTAGTGTTGGGCGCGGAACAGAAATTAGATGTCCTGCAATACTTGGATGATCTGAAGAAAAATGAGAAGGGAAAAGTCATCACGACCAAGACAAACCGTATCCGTTCTTTTGTCCCTTCGGTTTCGGCTGACGACCGCACCCGTTATTTCTTAAAAGTGCAAGATGGCTGCGATTATTTTTGCTCGTTTTGTACCATCCCGCATGCGCGTGGACGCAGCCGCAACGGTTCGATTGCCGATCTGGTCAAACAGGCGGAGGATGTGGTTCGACAGGGGGGGAAAGAAATTGTCCTTACCGGAGTAAATATCGGCGATTTCGGCCGGACTACCGGTGAAACATTCCTTGGCTTGGTATGTGCTTTGGATAAGGTCGAAGGTATCGAACGCTTCCGAATCTCTTCTATCGAGCCGAACTTGCTTACCGATGAAATCATCGATTTTGTGTCGCGTTCCCGTCGTTTTGCTCCGCACTTTCATATCCCGCTGCAAGCAGGGAGTGACGAGGTGTTGCAACTAATGAAGCGACGCTACGATACGGCGTTATTCCGTCATAAAATAGAAAAAATAAAAAGCATTCTTCCCGATGCCTTTATCGGCGTGGATGTGATTGTCGGTGTGCGCGGGGAAACCGACGACTATTTTGCTCAGAGCCGACAATTTATCGATTCGCTCGATATCTCGCAACTACATGTGTTCGCCTATTCCGAACGGCCGGGAACGAAAGCTTTGTCTATCGAATATATTGTTGACCCGAAGGTCAAACATGCCCGCAGCAAAGCCTTGCTCGATATTTCCGATAATAAGCTGATTGCTTTTTATGAATCACAAAAAGGGACGCGCCGTAAGGTATTGTTCGAACACACGAAACACGGTAATCATATGCACGGCTTTACCGAAAATTATGTCAAGATGTATGCCCCTTACGATGCATCGCTCGTGAATAGGGTCGTTGAAGTGGAAGTAGGCGAGTACAATGAAGATGAAATGGCAATGAAAGCAGTTTTTCCATCATGAAACATTCTAGAAAAAAGAATATCACGTTTTATATTTTATACGGAATCAGTTATCTGCATGCCTTACTGCCTTTTTGGGTATTGTATATACTGTCGGATATATTATTTGTTTTTCTGTATCACGTCGTGCGTTACCGGAGGAAATTGGTAAAAAAGAATTTACATAACGCGTTTCCTGCCAAATCGGTTTGGGAGATCAAACATATCGAGCGGAAGTTTTACCGCCATTTTTGCGATTATTTTGTGGAAACGATAAAGACCCTGAAAATTAGTGATAAGGAAGTTCAAAAACGAATGAAATTCGAGAATCCCGAGCTGATCAATCAATTGACAAAGGATGGTAACAGTTGTTTCCTTTGCATGGGGCATTATGCTAATTGGGAGTGGATAACCTCCTTGGGATTGCAACTGCGCGACGATATCGAACAACGGCCTATTTATAAAGAATTGCATAATCAGTCGTTCGATGATCTTTTTTTACGTATCCGGTCGCGTTTCAGCCCGAAGCCTATCGAGATGAATAATGCTTTCCGTATGATCATCAAGCATCGGAATATGGGTAAAACAATGCTGATCGGTTTTTTAGCCGACCAACGGCCGCCTTTTTATTCCGATCACTATTGGACGGACTTTCTCCATCAGGATACTTTGGTGCAGACCGGCATGGAACGCCTTGCCCGGAAAATGGGCTTTTCGGTCGTTTATCTGGATATGCAATGCGTAAAGCGAGGCTATTATACCGGAACTCTTTCGGTTATTACGTTCGATGCTTCCACTGAACCGGAATTTACCATCACCGAAAAATATATGCGGGCGTTGGAGAAAACCATCTTACGTGATCCGGCTTACTATTTATGGACACATAATCGCTGGAAATTCAAGAGGCAAGGATGAATGATGAATTATGAATTATGAAGGATGAGTTATGAAGGATGAGTTAGTTATGAATGATGAATGATGAGTTATGAAGGATGGGATGACGATCGGAAGAATAGAAATAATCCCTCTGGGTTTTAAAATAAAAATTAGATGGGTTTTAGAATGAAAAAGACTTCGGTTATATTACTGAATTGGAACGGGCGGAAGTTGCTTGAGCAATTCCTGCCGCTTGTGCTACAACATAGCTTGTCGGATGACTGCGATGTGTGGGTGGCGGACAATTGTTCTTCCGACGGCTCCGTCGCCTTTCTTCACGAGCAATTTCCCGATGTTCCCGTCATGGTGTTCGACAAGAATTACGGCTTTGCGGAGGGATATAACAGGGCCTTACAACAAGTCGATTCACACTATGTGGTGTTGCTGAATTCCGATGTGGAAACCACACCGGGTTGGCTGAAGACTTTGACGAACTATATGGATAAGCATCCTGAGGTGGCAGCCGTACAACCGAAGATCCGTTCGTACACCAACCGTTTGCAGTTTGAATATGCCGGAGCTTCGGGAGGATTTATCGATCGGTTTGCGTATCCTTTTTGCCGCGGACGTATTCTGGAAACCGTGGAAGAAGATAGCGGACAATATGATGATCCCATCCCTGTTTTTTGGGCTACCGGCGCCGCGCTGTGTATCCGCCGCGAAGCGTACCTTGAAGCGGGCGGACTGGATGCGGGTTTCTTTGCCCACATGGAAGAGATCGATCTCTGCTGGCGGTTGAATGCCCGCGGGCATTCAATTGTTTGTGTACCCTCATCTGTGGTATATCATGTGGGGGGAGCCTCTTTAAATAAGGATAATCCGAAGAAAATGTACTTGAATTTCCGGAATAACTTATTGATGATTTATAAGAATGTCTATGGAAGACGTTTTTTATTTACCATCATGGTGCGATATCTGTTTGATCTTTTGGCTTATTTGCATTTATTGGTACAAGGACAATTCAGTAATGGCTGTGCCGTGATAAATGCGCATCGCGATTTTCTGAAGTTGCTTCCGTCTTATAAACATGCCCGCCGCGAAAATCGGGAACGGACCACTGTGAAGCATATTCCTACTCATTATAAAGGAAGTATTCTTTGGAATTATTATTTCCGGGGAAAGAAAACCTTTGGCGAAATTAAATGGTGAGTGGTGAATAGTAAGTAGTAAGTAGTAAGTGGTGAATGGTCTTTTCAGTCAAGTTCTATAAGCTATTCGAAATGAAAACTTAGCGTAATCATGCGTTGCGTTGCTTTCGATAACGAACGAGGATACTTCTGTAAATTTTCCTGTACAAGATCGGAGCGGTCTTTTTCCAAAACGTTCCTCATTCCGAAACTGAATTTCAGTTCAGGGCATAATTTGAACAAGGGAAGGTAAAAATCACATCCAATGCCGATTTCGATTCCGTAATCATAGGGTTTCAGTAACAAAGGCTCGTTTTTTTGAGGAGCCAGTTCCAAGCTGCCGTATCCGCCCAATAAAATATACGGCTTGTAATTATTGATTCTGTCGGCCGATAGCTTTAGATGTACAGGCACGGATATATAGTTGTTTCGTAAGCGGGTTTTGAATTCTTCGCCCGATTCCTGTTCGCGGAAGACGAAATTTTTATCCCCTAATAGTAAGGTGGGTATAGCACGAAGGTGCATAAACCGATTCAGATACAGATCGGCAATAAGTCCCGCGCTGAATCCGGGGGAATAAGACGGTATTTCGGCAAACCAAACTTCCCCTTCGGGGGTAGCGGCCCCTGAATGATAGAGAATCAAATCCTGCGTATGCAATCCAACGGTGAAACCCAAATGGAACATGCGCTGATCGGCATACGGCTGGTTTTGGAGTTTGCGCTGTTGGCCCATGACGCTCGAAGCGATCATCCACAATGCCAAAACAAAGAAATAACGATATCTTTTTCCCATTACCACATAAACGATGTTCTTTCCCGAATATTATGTAACAGAGATAAAAAATCCGTAACCGGCTTTCTATTTATTTAGAAAGCATAAAAATTAGCAGCGCCGTTGGTTGTGCAATATTTTGGGAATAATTGTTTTGAGCATATGAAAGTAAAGCCGGTTGGTAATTTCCGGGAGAGCCTTCGCAAAACATTTTTTTGTTCTTCGGAAAATCGTTATCTTTGCGGGAGTTAAAATATAGTTAATATTCAATTAACCACTAACTAATAAAATATTTACATTATGGCTTACGTAATTAGTGACGATTGTATTGCTTGCGGAACATGTATTGATGAATGTCCTGTTGAAGCAATTTCAGAAGGTGATATTTATAAAATAGATCCCGATGTATGTACCGATTGTGGTACGTGTGCAGAAGTGTGTCCTTCAGAAGCGATTCACCCGGCATAGTAGAGCGTTATAAACGATTAGAAAGCTGAACAAATAATTTGTTCGGCTTTTTTTGTCTGGATGATAGGGGCCTTCGTCGATAAACGTTACGCGCGATGATGGGGCATTGGAGACAGAGGAACCCTTAGGGACAAAGGGACAGAGAGACAGAGAGACAGAGGGACAGGGAGACAAAGAGACGGGGAGATGGAGGGACAGAGAGACAGAGAGACAGAGAGACAGAGGGACAGGGAGACAAAGAGACGGGGAGATGGAGGGACAGAGGGACAGAGGGACAGAGAGACAGAGGGATAAAAAACGGGGATACCGATTGAACGATACCCCCGCAGCATTATAACAGAAATATAAATTATCCGTTTACTTGTTTCATATGAGCGATAAGATCGAGCAGTTTCACGGAGAAAGCCCATTCGTTATCGTACCATGCCAACACTTTTACAAATGTCGGGCTTAATTGGATACCTGCTTTTTCGTCGAAGATCGAAGTATGAGGGTCGCCGATGAAGTCGCTCGATACGAGGTCTTCGTTGGTATAACCCAGCACGCCTTTCAATTCGCCTTCGGATGCTGCTTTCATTGCCTTGCAGATTTCTTCGTAAGTGGTTTCTTTGGCCAAACGAACGGTCAAGTCAACGATAGAAACGTCCAAAGTAGGAACACGCAAAGACATACCGGTCAGTTTTCCGTTCAATTCGGGAATAACTTTACCTACCGCTTTCGCTGCGCCTGTAGAAGAAGGGATAATATTGCCTGAAGCAGCACGTCCGCCTCTCCAGTCCTTCATCGAAGGTCCGTCAACGGTTTTTTGAGTAGCGGTAGTCGAGTGAACGGTAGTCATTAACGCTTCCACGATGCCGAATTTATCGTTCAATACTTTAGCGATAGGAGCTAAAGCGTTGGTTGTACAAGATGCGTTTGATACAAATTGTTCCCCTTTGGTATATGTCTTTTGGTTCACACCGTTAACATACATACGGGTATCGTCTTTCGACGGGCCTGACATTACGACATATTTCGCACCGGCATCAATATGTCCCTGAGCTTTTTCTTTGGTAAGGAAAAGTCCGGTCGATTCAACTACATATTCGGCACCGATAGTATCCCATTTCAGATCGGCAGGATTTCTTTCCGAAGAAACACGGATAGCATTGCCGTTAACGACTAATTTGCCGTCTTTTACTTCTACGTCACCGTTGAATTTTCCGTGAATGGAATCATATTTCAGCATGTAAGCGATGTAATCGACATCGAGTAAATCATTGATACCGACAACCTGAATATCTTTTCTTTCTTGAGCTGCACGGAAAACCAGACGTCCGATACGTCCGAATCCGTTAATACCTACTTTGATCATAATCTTTTAAATTTTTATTGTTTAAAAAGTCTCTAATAATTATTGATTCTTTATTTGCACACAAAAATACAAAATGTTTTCATTTTATGGAAATTATTACCTTGTAAAAAAACGGAAAGAAAAAACCGTTATCTTTGTGGTCAATCATACTTTTGCTTTAAAAATCAAATGGAAATAGTTTATTTACTTGCCGGCATAGTGGCCGGTGGAATAGTTGCCTGGATTTTGGCAACACTTTTACAACGGGGAAAAACCGTGTCGAAGGCAACTTTCGAAGAACTGCAATCGGATTTGGGTATATTAAAGACGGAGATAGGTATCGAGAAAGAAAAAAACCGGGCGGCGAATGAACGGCTACTCGTCCGCGAGGGTGAATCGAGACAATTGGCGGAGACGAACAATGCTTTGACGGTCGCTCTGGCATCGGCGGAGGCCAAACTCGATGCTTCGGGCGTGCAACTGAAAACGTTATCGGACGATCTTTCCCGAATGAAAGATGAATTGAAAGATAAAACAGATGAATTGAACGGGGCGATGCGGAAAGTCTCGGAAATTACCGCCCATAACACGTCGTTGATTGAAAAGCTCGACACGCAGAAGAGTGAAATGGAAAATCTTCGCAAACAGTTCAATATCGAGTTCGAAAATATCGCCAATAAAATACTGGAAGAGAAAACGCAAAAGTTCACCGACCTGAATAAAAACAACTTGGATTCGATATTAAAACCACTCGGCGATAATATTGAGGTATTCAAGAAGAGGGTGGACGAAGTGTATGACAAGGAATCGAAAGAGCGCTTTTCGTTGGGGCGTGAAGTGACGAAACTGGTCGAACTCAATCAAAAGATTAGCGAAGAGGCCAATAATCTGACCAATGCCCTGAAGGGTAGCTCGAAAACGCAAGGCGATTGGGGACAAATGATTCTGGAAAACATCTTGGAGAAATCGGGATTGGTTAGGGATCGGGAATATTTCGTGCAGGAGTTTTTGAAAGATGATGACGGCAATAATTACCGGAACGAAACGGGCGGCAAAATGCAACCCGATGTGATCATCGCTTATCCCGATAACCGCAAGGTCATCATCGACTCGAAAGTTTCGTTAACGGCCTATACGCGCTATGTATCGACCGATGATGCGGCGGAACAGAAAACCGCTTGTCAAGAACATTTGCGTTCCATCCGCAAGCATATCGATGAACTAAGCGCGAAGCATTATCAGGATTTTGCCCCGACACTCGATTTTGTGATGATGTTTGTTCCCAACGAACCGGCTTATCTGTTGGCTTTGCAGCATGATCCCGAACTTTGGCAATATGCCTATAACAAACATATCCTCTTAATCAGCCCGACGAATCTCATCGCCGCGTTGAAGTTGATTGTCGATCTCTGGAAACGGGAATATCAAAACCGGAATGCGTTGGAAATTGCCGAAAGGGGGGCCGCTTTATATGATAAATTCGCCGGATTTGTAGAGAACATGCAAGCGATCGGAAAGAGTATCGATAAAACCCAGGAGAACTATGCAATAGCCTTTAAACAACTTGCCGGTGGTCGGGGAAACTTGCTTGTGCAAGCTGAGAGGTTGAGGGAACTGGGCGTGAAGTCTAAGAAGAAACTGCCGTCGAGTTTGCTGAATGATGCGCCGGAAGAGGATGATGTATGAACTATGGATGTATGAACTATGAACGATGAACGATGATGTATGAACTATGAACGATGATGTATGAGGTATGATAAACGGGAGCGTTGTTCAATGCAATGCCCCCGTTCTGTTGTTATTCCTGACGGATTAAATAGAGAATGACCGGAAGGTGGTCGCTATAGCCATTGATAAATGTATTATTTGAAAAAGTACGAAGAGGGTATCCTTTATTCTTTCCTTCTTTTTGGATCAGGAAATCGCGATTGAATACCTCGGTTTTCCAGAAACGGAAACTCGAATAATCTTCGCCCAATAATGATTGGGAAATAATGATCTGATCGAACAGACTCCACTTACCTTGATAAGCCAACGAGCCGATTCCCTTGTCGTATAACCGCCACGTCGTATTATAATAGCCGCCGGACGCTACTTCGCGCACTTGTTTCTTCGCATTCAATACTACCCGCACACTTTTATCGCCGGGATCGTCGTTCAAGTCGCCCATCAAAACGATCTTTGCGTCGGGATTTTCCACCCGCAGCGAATCGAATGCCGCCTTGGCTACTGCCGCCGCCGCTTCCCGCAATTCAGACGATTTTCCTCCGTAACGCGATGGCCAGTGATTCACGGAAATATGCACGGGCTCTCCCGCCAACAGTCCACTCACCAACAGTTGGTCGCGTGTGACGTAGGTCGTGTCGGTCCAACGGAAAGGATGGACGGTGTAGTTGGTTACTTTGAATATCTGCGGATTGTAAAGCAATGCCACATCGATTCCCCGGCGGTCGGGCGAGTTCTGATGAATAATTTGCAGGTTCATGTCGGCGATAGCCGGACGCTTCACCAGATCTTCCAGCACGCGTCGGTTTTCAACTTCGCCCACTCCGATGGCTGCGGGTCCCATCGGACAGTATTCGCGCGCCAACCGGCTGATAACCCGCGCCACGTTGTCGAGTTTCTTTTCGTACTTTTCTTGTGTCCAGTTGTAAGCGCTTCCGGGGAGGAATTCATCGTCGCCGGGGTTGGCCGGATCATTTTCGGTATCAAAAAGATTCTCTATATTATAAAATGCCAGAGAATAGACGGCATAATTCTTTTCCTGAGCGAAAATGGCGACACCTAGGAAAAGAAAAACTAAAATGAGTAATTTTCTCATTTGCGTTAATTTTTAGGTTTAATCACGATCACTTCTTCCGGGGCGGTTGTAATGGCGATGTTATCCAAACGAAGTCCGAAAGTGTTCAGCGAAGCTTTGGCCTGAAACTGTATTGTTAGATCTTTTTTCGCCGGAATATCGGTCAGTGTTACCGTGTACACTTTGTTGTTATCGTTATTGGCATTGCTTACCGTTTGATCGGGTACCGGCATTTCTTTTCCGTCTACAATGACAGTCATTGCATTCAGGTTCATCTCCGATCCGGCATCAAACAAGTTCGCCGTCAATTCGTATTGTAAAGCCAATTTTTCATTTGCTCCGGCGGAAGTATCGACTTTCTTAATGGTGAGATAAGCATCCTTCTTGGCGGGGAACCACAGATGGGGAGTATTGAAAGTTTTTGTGGTTCTTACATCCGTCACTCCCGAAGCATCGCTATATTCAATGTCTTTATTGTCGAATTCAGTGTATTCCGCGATTTTGGGTTTCACGCTTTCGGTAATCTCTTTGGTACCGAAGGATTCCTTGTAATAAACGGTTACCTCTTCGCCCGGTTCGGTAGGTGTTTCGCCCGGGATCGGTTGCCCGAAGTTTTGACAGTCGTCGGCAGTGCGGAGATAGAGTTGCCAGTCCGCACGGAATTTCGATAACACCGCTACGATTGTTCCGCCGCCTTCGGGAAGAAGGTTATTGGCGAAATCGGCATAGTTGCTGTTACGCACGATGATCGAATTGCCGTCGCCGTCCTTCAACGTCCGGTTGGTGGTCGCATCCGTATCGCTGAAAGGCAATTTACCGCCGTCGGGGAAATACACGTTTTCGAGTTTCACGAGCGTATTCACCATGTCATCATTGAGTTCGGAAAGCTTGATCGTTTTCGGTTTCGCATTTTCCTCCAACGGCCATTTGTTTTTGAAGATATAGTAATTAAATACTTCCCACGGGATGCGGTTGGCGTTGGTGGCGGCATATCCTATCTGGAGTTGTTCACCGTAAACGATCATATATAAACCCTTCAGGTGAAGATATATTTCTTGTCCTACACGGAAATCGGTATAAATGGAATTTTGATCGACGCCGATGTTGATTCCTCCGGTTTCGTCTTGTATATACAATTGTTTGTAGATGTTTCCGGAGATATCATTTGCCGTTACGGTCGCCTTGATGATATAGTCTACGTCGATAAGCGTAGGGTCGGAAATGGTTGCGTATAACGATTTGAGTTTGGCGATGGTCATGTTCGCTTCGGTCCCGGTATATTCCGGTTCGGTTAAGGGAGGCGCCTGATAATCGCGTTCGCACGAAAGCAGTACGCCGGCCATCAAAAGTATTCCGAGTAAATAGCTGTAAATTTTCATATCTTTATTATTTGTATTGAATGCGTTGTTTGTGATTCTGTTCATTTCATTAAAAACGATAACTCATATTCAGGAAGCAATTGATGCCCTGCATGTAATAATATTTCGAGGCGAAGCGATTGGGATAATCCAGATTGATACGGGCCTGTTCATATCCTCCGGTGCGAATATCCGTGCGGTTGAGCAGGTTATTCACCGAGAGATTGAAGTTGATGGAATTGCGGTTGGCCAGATACCATATCTTTCCAATGCCTAAGTCGAGTGTATAGCCTCCTTTGAATTTCTCCTGATGCGTAAAGAAACGATAGGCGTCATATAAGTTCTCGTCGAATCCGCCGGTTCCGGGAGGCTGGATGCCTGCATAGTTAGAAGCCAAACGCCGGAACGGTGCGATCTCGATGTAATTGCCTGCAAAGCCATTGATGTTGAGGTTCAGAAACCAATAGTCATAAAAGAAATTGATGCCGAACGTACCCATGGTTTGCGGCGTGCCTCCTACATAGTAGTCTTTCATATAGGCGGTCTCGGCCATGATGTCGCCTTTTCCGTTTTCGTAACTGATGACTCCTTCGGGATTGTTCGCGTAATAATACTCGCCGGTAGTACCGATGACATCGAAATTCCAATTCTCATTGAGTTTGTAATTCAGTCCGACCTCAATACCCTGATGCACTTTTTCTATTCCCGAAAGGACGTGGTTGACGAAAGTCCGCTCCGAGTCGTGATAATAACTCATGTGATCGACATCGTCATAGAAATGGGTATTGAACACACTCACGCGTCCCATCAGGCTGGGGAGCGAGAAGATGTAATTCAGGTCGGCCGAGAAAACGCGGACGCTTTTCATATTGTTCACGGTCAGGTCGGTGATGCGCGGCGAAATATATACATTGTCGACCAAAGGCGCCATCGTTTGGTAACTGATATTACCCGTAAAGAAATGGCGGCCATTGAGTTTGTAGGTGATTCCGGCTTTTGTGGCATAGTCGGTGAAACGGTGCATCTTGCCTTTTCCGAGCGAATTGGCGGGATAACGTCCGTTACGCATTTTTCCTTCGCGTTGGAACTGGGTATATTTGAGTTTGGCGCCGTAATACAGATCGATATTCCGATACGTATGTTCTTGTTGCCACCAAATATCGGCCGAATTCACACGGAAGCGGAAATCATAGCCGAACACATCGTCCGTATACACTTTGCGGTCGGGACGTTCCAAGTCGTTTTGTATCAATTCCCGGTCGCCGGCAAAATCCCGTTCGGCAAACTTGTCGATGTCGAGTACATATTGGGCGCCGAGCAGGTCGTCCACCGTTTTGAACTGTTTCGAAAGCGAGTGTTTTAAGCCGATGCCGGCCGTCAGTTTCACCTCCGGGCTTAATTGGGTATTGAGCGTGGAGTTGAGTGCCGTTTCGAACAAATCTTTCCGGCGTTCTTCCACCATGTAAATGGCGGAGCCGTCCCCTTGGAGGTTATTCAGGTGATTCGCCTCCCACATCTTGTCCCAGTCGAGCTGGGCGATACTTTCGTCGGAAGACGTTTTCCACAGATACGTGTAATAATCGAAAGCCTTTTGATTGTCGCGATTATACGAAGGCAAGTAGCGGTAATAATCGGGACGCGGGTCGGGGCCGTTGTACCAGTTGAGAGCCGATCCGCCGTAGCGGCTGTAATGCGCCGCCACGCCGCTGGTGAGTGTGGTGTTTTCACCCAATTCCCATACGTGCGAAAGGATGGCGGTGGGGTCGAACGATTTCACCACTCGGGCGTTTCGTTTCTTCCCGTTTTGATAGCCCCAGTTGGGGTTGTAGAGATTATTATCGACTAAATCATACACTTCCTGATAAGACGATCCCTGCTGCCCTCTTTCGACAGGGGATCCGAACGTGACGAACGAAATGCGGTGCTTTCCGCCGGCGATTTCTTTTTCGAGACCGACGAAATACGAGATGTTGCGATAGAACACCCCTTCGATGTGCCCTTCGTGCGAATAACGGCCGCCCACCGAAGCGGTAAACGCCCAGCCATTGTCCTGCATGCCGGTGGAATAGCTGCCCATTGCCCGGGCATAATAGTTGCGGTTGGTGAGGGAGAGCGTGACTTTTCCTCCTCGGGTGTAGTTGCCCGCACGCATATTGATGTTTTCCGATCCGCCGATAGAGCCGAACGTAAAGGATGAAGGAGCGAAATAGTTCACGGCATCGCCGTTGCGGGTCATGTCGTTGAGCGCCCCGATGGATGAATAGTTGAAGACGCCGCGTATCTGGTCGTTAAAGTTAACACCGTTGATATAACGGTCTTCGAAGCGGTTTTCGTAGCCCCGGGAGCGGAAGCGGAATTGCGAGAATTGGTATCCCGCGTTTTGCAGGAAGACGTCGTTCGAGAAGATGACCATGGCGCTGACGTCCTGCGAGAGGCCTGTGTCATCGTCTTCCGTGGCGCGTTGCGCTTCATCGATCACGCCCGCGAGTTGTTGTACGGGCATCGGACGGCGGGTCACTTGGATGATGCCGAGATCTAAGGATGATTCGCGGGGAATGTCGACCGGTATTTCTTTCGATTGAATATCGGCAGCGTTAAGAGACAGGACATCTTTGCCGTGGGTGACAGGATGAAACACGAAGGCGCCGTCTTCGCCGGTATACGCCGTTTGATTGTTTTCCCGCAGCACGACCATCACCCCCGCTATGGGATCGCCCGTGAGTTCATCGATTACTTTTCCGCTTACTCCGGCCGGCGTTTGCGCAAAGGCGGGCAATGCGCATAAGCAGAACAACCAAAGCCATAATTTTTGTTTCATACGTTTTTTTCTTATTAGAATGAATATTATTTTTTGCGAACAATAGAGGCCAAGTGTTCTTGACCTCTATTGAATGATTGATTCGTGTGAGCGCTTTATTCAAGCGTGATGTCATCGACCAAAAGGTCGTAAGCAGCATCTTTGCCTACTTTGAAACCAAAAAGATCATTTCCTCCTTTGACGGCTATATTAAAATCCTCTGGTATATTTAAAGTAATTTTGACCCAGTCATTCTCTGTGTTAATTGCTCCTCCATATTGGTTAGAAGAACTCTTACTTAATTCTTTATCAGTTACACAATCTCCCAAATTGAAAGGAATATAAGCTTGATACTTTCCGCTTATTTCATCAGAATATAAATTCAACGATAATGATTTTCCTCCCGTTCCTTTGATATAAAATACGACTTTAGTTTTTCCTTCCGCTGAAAATCCCTCAGGAACTGTGGCGGTAAATACATAATCGTTAGCTCCCGGAGTCCCTTTTATGGTAAGTGCTTTGGAATTGTTACGCCCTCCATCAACTTGAACTGCATAATCCTTCAATCCCAAATTAGGCTTTAATCCGCCTGTAAATGCAGTCCAGTCTTCAAAATCCGATCCGGGGAAAAGATTATTCGATGTCGGCGTGGGCGAATCGCCTTTTTGTGAGATCGTCACTTCTTTCGTCAGAGCGGTTCCTGTGAGGGCGAAGATTATTTTACCCGAAGCGCCGGAGGCCGCTGTTGCGGTTACCGTAACCGTTGCGTTGCCGGTTCCGCTTTCCGGGCTAACGGTAAAGCCGCTACCCTCCGTGGTCGTTGTCCAAGCTCCGGAAGCCGTAAGAGTAATACTTTGCGCATCTGCTGCGCTCGCTTCCAATTGAATCGTTGCAGGAGAAACTTCCAACGTGCTTGTACTGCTTCCGAAACGGGATTGAGTCAATCCTTCCACGTCGGCTGCAACCGTCGGCAGAATCTGATAAACCGCTTCACCATCTTTCGGTTGATTGATGCTGGCGATTCCTTTTAGCGTTCCGCTTCCCTGGGGAACCTTTTGATTTTTGAATACCGCGTAACTCGAGGTAAAGAGAATGAATTGCCCGCCGTTTTCAAATTCCATGTTGATTGAACCATGTTTGTCCGTGGCGAATGTTTTTTCCAAATCGGCTGCAACAACCTGTACATTCGGGACGGCTACATATTGCGATTCGTATTTACCGGCAAGGAAATCGGCCGCCGTTACTTCTTTCGCCGTTACGGTTTTCGTTCCTATTTTTGTCACATTTGCATTCGGAAGATTGTTGATTTGCAACAATCCGTTATAGGCAGACAACTTTTGATCTTTGAGGCTGATTTCGACTTCATCTCCGAATGTAAGCGTTTCGTTGTTCTCTACAAAACGCACCGCGATACCGGCTGTTTCATCCTGTATGACGATATTTTTCAGTGAAGTGGAATTTCCGCCTTCTTTATTTTGGATCACGACGGCTTTTACTTTCACCTCTTCGGTAATTGTGTACTCCGTTCCGGTAAATTTCGAACGTAATTCGGCAACAGTCCAGGAGCCTTGCTCTCCTTCATTCGGTTTCAGTGTAACGATACCGCCTACTTCCACATCTTCCCAATCAACAATGGTTGCAGAAGGCTGTACTACCGTAACGCCGGTTGTAGAAAGCTGGATGGACGGGTATGTGTACTTTTTACCGGTTTCGACGGCTTGTGCATCGGGTGTCCATTCGTAAGTTTGGCCTCCTACTTTAAACGATATCTTCGCATCCTTCAGGTCTTGTCCCGGCACGAGGATGGCCGCTACGGTAGCTGTTTTTCCGGAAGCGGCTACAACAGGGGTGATCGTTTTGACCGTTGTGCCTGTGGTAATACTTCCGTCGGCTAAGTTAAAGGTACCGTCGGTTTTCAATCCTTCGATCGAAACCGTTAAGCCGTCCAGTGACGTTACACCGTCGCCTGCCGAAACATTCAGTACCAGCATGGCCAGTTGATGCTTGAATTGAAGAGCGACCGCCGGTTCCGATTGGTTGACGGCGTTATTGGAAAACAACAGGTCGATGGCCGCCGGTTTGGATTGGTCGGCTACGTCGATGGCATACACATTGTTTGCGAGCGATTCCCGATAGGGATAATACGCGATAAAGTCCAAGTTGCCTGTTTCGGGGAACGTAATGCCTTCCGTTGCGGCGGTAAAGACTCCTTGTTCGGCTTCGGTGGGAGTCGTATACTTGATATTCGATTTGCTATCGTATACGCCGTCCGGCAATTTCTGTCCGGCATTCAGCGCATACACGCCGATAGCGTCGCCCGCATTCCAAGTCGTTCCGGCGGCCCGTGTGGTTACACTTGCTCCGATAGAAGCTTGGAATTTCACCTGATTTTCGCCGCTAAGCGGGTTTGTCAGAGGTTCGTCTTCACTATTACAGGAACCGAAAGCGACGGCCCCGAGAAGCAGAAGAGAAAAAATTTTATTACTTTTCATA
The DNA here is from genome assembly GCA_002409745.1 of Bacteroidales bacterium UBA5382. Lineage (GTDB taxonomy): Bacteria > Bacteroidota > Bacteroidia > Bacteroidales > Dysgonomonadaceae > Limibacterium > Limibacterium fermenti. The sequence goes on along the minus strand of DHOU01000013.1, from coordinate 59,755 downwards.
AGGCTGAATATTTTAATGATGGATAATTGAACGAATTGACTAGAGTATATATTATGATAATGGTTTTACAACTCATTTTCCGCTAATTCCAGTGCGGTGATTGGGATGCGTTCTTTTTAACTTCTTTCGCCACATCGGCGGGCAAGTTGGGGAAAAACGTAAAGCCCGTTTCCTGTTCCAACGTTTCGACCGATACGATATTGCTGTAATAGGGCGATTTTGTATCGGCGTTTTCCATCCGGAAAGCGATCGAAGTATAGGCGCCGCCGTTTTTTTGCTTACGCAACAATGCCTTGTACAGGTATTTTGGTACAACGGATCCTTTTTGATTATTGTCATTGACATACGTGTATTGCTGGGAAGACTCGGGAAGAATACAGCCGGTCACCACATAGAGCGTATCATAAGCAGATTGTTTACACCACTCACGAACTTTATTTTCGAGCACGGCCCACGGCCCGCTGTTCATATCTTTGTCTTGCGGAGCCATATTAGTAAAATAAAAAGTTGTTTCATTTAGGACTCTCGTTGCGTTTCTATCCGCACTGGCCAATAGATGTCCTCTATTATACGTCATGCTAGACCAACCATTATATAAGGTGGGTTGCACACTTTTGGGTGAAATGATAGGGTCGTAATCCCATTCTTCTGTCCTGCCGGCATCCCCTAAATACATCGAATGCATTGGATATGCCACCCAATACGGCACGCGATTTTCGGTATCGTACAAGATACTGTAATTGCGGATGCTCGTATTATTGACCGTATAGCTTGGATTCAACCAGTCTTTGTCGCCGACCATGTGCAGGGCCGAAGCGGAGTGGGGCGCCGTTCCGCCCGACGTGTAAGCCGGTATCTCCATGTAGGATGTCGAGAGGGCGGCGGTCGATTCGAGACCATCCAGCTCGATGGTATAACGATATGCTTTACCGCCTTGCAGAATTTCCTTCGGACGCCAGGTAAAGGTCTTCCCTTGAAGGGTGAAGTCGACGGTCAATGCTTCCGGTTGTCCGGTGGGGAAAAACATCCCCGATGCCTGCTTTTGCGTGGAACTTCCCGACACGGCCAATTCAATGTCGCCCGTTGACGTTTCGTCGGCTTTGAGCGTTCCGCCGGCCAACGAGAACGAACCCCGCACGAGAGCGCCTCGAGCTGTTACCGTGAGTCCATCCAACGTAGAGCCTTCTTTTTTTGGCGTAATGTTCAAGACGATTTTTGTCAGCGGGCGCCGGAACTCCAGCGTCCGGGCGCCTCCTTTTGCCTTGCTGATATCTTGTAAGTTGTTACTGTAGAAAAACTCCGTTTGTTTGGTAAGGTCGATGGAATAGGCATATCCGGTTATCGATTCGTTGTACGGATAATAAGCGATCAGATCGATCGAAGCATCCCCTTCGGGATAATAGATGTTTTTTCCTTTCGGATAGAAAAAGCCGTCCCCTTGAGTGGTAAAAGCCACATTCTCGCTTCCGTCGAAGATGTTCCCTTCTTCCAGAGGCATTTGGTGGTTGACGGCAAAGATTCCGATGGCGTCATCCGCTTCCCATTGCGCACCGGTAGCGCGTGGGGTAATATCCGCTTCCGTTTGTATCAGGACGCTTCCGAAATAAAGGGGCGTTTTTTCTTGTTTTTGTAATACCGGTTGTTCTTGATCGCAAGAAGCTAAAGGAAGAAGGATGAGTGAAAATAACGGTAAATACAGTTTTTTCATTTTTAATTTATTTGAATAACAATTTTTCATTCTGTTTATCAATATGGTTGAAAATAAGATGTTACATCTTTATTCTTTGTCCTTGCAAATGTATGGATTATTTTTCCCACTAACAAAAAAAATCAAGAACAATTTGTTAAGACGTAAGTCAAAAGGATCGTTTATCTTTGTCTCTTGCCGTTAAGAATGACTATTTGTAAACGGATGAGATGAAAAGTGTCAATCAATAACATCCGGCCTTAGGAATAGGAACGACTATAATTCCCGGATAGATACAAAGATACCCTGTCAAAAAGTCATCTTTTATGTCGTGGCAAGAATTTTGATCGGTCTTATATAATGAATAAAAAGTATAATCGAAAAAAACTATCTATATGAATTTTAATAATTTTACAATCAAAGCCCAAGAGGCCGTGCAAAAAGCCATCGAGTTGGCGCAGGGCAGCGGGCAACAACTTATCGAACCGGTACATGTACTGAAAGGGGTGATGTTGTCGGGAGAGAATGTGACGGGCTTTTTATTTCGTAAGCTTGGCGTGAATCCCTCTCAGATTGACAGCCGCTTGGAGCAGGAAATCGCTTCCCTGCCGAAAGTGTCGGGCGGAGAGCCGATGCTGAGCCGCGAAACGAATGCCGTTTTTACGAAGGCTTCCGATTTATCGTCTAAGATGGGCGACCAGTTCGTATCGCTTGAGCATCTGTTGATGGCATTGATGAGCGAAAACAGTCCCGCATCGCAGATTCTCAAAGATGCCGGTGTGACGCAAAAGGAACTCGAACTGGCGGTGAAAGAACTTCGCAAAGGTGAAAAAGTAACCAGCCAGTCGGCCGAAGATACCTATCAGTCGTTGAGTAAATACGCGATCAATCTTACGGAAAAAGCGCGTGAGGGCAAGCTCGACCCGGTGATCGGGCGTGACGAGGAAATACGCCGTGTATTACAGATATTGAGCCGCCGCACCAAGAACAATCCTATTCTTATCGGCGAGCCGGGAACGGGTAAAACGGCCATTGCCGAGGGATTGGCGCATCGTATCATCCGAGGCGACGTGCCTGAAAACCTGAAGAGTAAACAAATATTTTCGCTCGACATGGGCGCCCTCATCGCGGGAGCCAAATATAAAGGCGAGTTCGAAGAGCGCCTGAAGTCGGTCGTGAACGAAGTGGTGAAGTCCGAAGGCGAGATCATCTTGTTTATCGACGAGATCCATACGCTGGTCGGAGCCGGAAAGAGCGAAGGGGCCATGGACGCGGCTAATATTCTGAAGCCGGCCCTGGCGCGCGGGGAATTGAGGGCTATCGGTGCGACCACCCTCGATGAGTATCAAAAGTATTTCGAGAAAGACAAGGCGCTGGAACGGCGTTTCCAAACGGTGATGGTGAACGAACCCAGCGAGGCCGACTCGATTTCGATTCTTCGGGGATTGAAAGAAAAATACGAAACGCATCATAAGGTCCGGATTATGGATGAGGCGATTATTGCCGCCGTGCAGTTGTCGCATCGGTATATTACCGACCGTTTCCTTCCCGACAAGGCCATCGACCTGATGGACGAAGCGGCGGCCAAACTGCGTATGGAAGTCGATTCGGTTCCCGAAGAACTCGATGAGATTATGCGTAAGACCAAGCAACTCGAAATTGAGCGCGAAGCCATCCGTCGTGAAAAGGATACGGTAAAGGAAGAGGTGTTGACCCGTCAGATCGAAAATCTGCGGGAAGAGGAAAATGCGTTGAAGTCGAAATGGCAGGCTGAAAAAGGATTGATCAATAAAATTCAGCAAAACAAAGTCGATATCGAGCATGCGAAGTTCGAAGCCGATAAAGCCGAACGCGAAGGCGATTACGGTAAAGTGGCCGAATTGCGCTACGGACGGATTAAAGAGAAAGAGACCGAGATCGAAAAATTGCAGCAACAGCTTCATGACCAGCAAGGAGGCCGCGCGATGATTAAAGAAGAGGTCGATGCCGCCGACATTGCCGATGTCGTATCGCGATGGACGGGCATACCGGTAAACAAAATGCTGCAAAGCGAACGCGAAAAGCTCTTGCATCTCGAAGACGAATTGCATCAGCGGGTCATCGGACAGGATGAAGCCATTGCCGCCGTAGCCGATGCCGTTCGGCGGAATCGCGCCGGATTAAGCGATCCGAAGCGTCCTATCGGTTCGTTTATTTTCCTGGGTACGACCGGAGTCGGGAAGACCGAACTGGCCAAAGCGTTGGCCGATTATCTGTTCGACGATGAAAATATGATGACGCGTATCGACATGAGCGAGTATCAGGAGAAGTTCAGCGCCACACGGCTCATCGGGGCGCCTCCGGGATATGTGGGATACGATGAAGGCGGGCAACTCACCGAAGCCATCCGGCGGAAACCTTATTCGGTGGTGCTGTTCGACGAAATCGAAAAAGCGCATCCCGACGTGTTCAATATTCTCTTGCAGGTGCTCGACGACGGCCGGTTGACGGACAACAAGGGGCGGGTGGTCAATTTTAAGAACACCATCATCATTATGACGTCCAACATGGGGTCGAACCTTATCCGGGATAATTTCGAGAAAATAACCGACAACAACCGGGAGGAAGTCATCGAGAATACGAAAGCGCAGGTAATGGAAATGCTTAAGCAGACCATTCGTCCGGAGTTCTTGAACCGTATCGACGACATCATTATGTTTGCGCCGTTGAGGCAGGAAGAAATTGCTCAAATCGTACGTTTGCAGTTGAATGGCGTGAAAAAGATGTTGCATGAGAACGGAATCGAACTCTTGTATACCGACGAAGCCGTTGCCAGCATCGCTCATGCGGGATATAATCCCGAGTTCGGGGCGCGTCCCGTGAAACGGGTTATTCAGCGCAAGGTGTTGAATCAGCTTTCGAAAGATATTCTTGCCGGGACGGTCGATAATTCCAAAGGCATCACCATCGATGCCATCGACGATACGCTGTTTTTCAAGAATTAATAGCTTCAGCGTATGAGATTGAGTTGAAATTCAAGACTAATAAGTTAATAAAATGTAAAGATAAATATTGAAATCATTTCAATATTTATCTTTGCTACATAATAAAAAGAGAATTATGAATATACAATTTGTTTCGGATACAGATGGAAAGATTAAAGCCGTACAAGTATCTTTGAAAGACTGGCAGACGATTCAAAAGAAATTAAAAACTTATCAGATAGCCGAAAGTGTAAAGACAGGATACAAAGAAATGAAGCAGATCGAAAGCGGAGAATTGAAATTAAATCGTTTTGAAGATTTTATCAATGGACTTTGAAATCATTACTACGCCTAATTTCGAAAGAGAGGCCAAGGCGCTTCAAAAGAGATATCCTTCGTTTAAATCGGATTTGATTGCACTTACTGAAGTATTACTCAACAATCCCATGCAGGGAGTGGAAGTGTATAAAAATTGCTTTAAGGTACGTTTCTCTATCAAAAGCAAAGGACTAGGTAAAAGCGGTGGCGGAAGGTTGATTACCTACGTAAAAATAATGAATAAAAGAATTTATTTACTATCTGTGTTTGATAAATCGGAGAGAGAATCGGTTTCGGATACTTTTTTAAGGCAACTTTTGGCTGATTTGGATGAATGTTGATGCCACTGGTGTGACACAGGCCAAAAAATCAACTGATTGTAACTTATAAAAAATATTTCTCGCAGATTACGCGAATTTTCGCAAACCATAGATAAAATATGTGTTTATCTGCGTAATCTGCGAGAGATAATTTATCAATCGTATTTTCGAATGGCCTATTCTTTTTCTTTCTTCTTATCTTTTTTGCCCCCTTCGCGGTGCTTGATCAGTTCCTTGTACCGTTTGCGGATGACATTGACAACCGTAAGAAGCTTGTTCCACTCGGCCTGGTCGGGATAGGCTTTCGCCAACACGGCAATATATTCCATGAGATTCGAGTAGTCTGCGCTCAGTTGCCTTCGCAATTCTCTCGATTTGGAGTTTTCCTTAACCGCCGTCTTGGTGCGTTTGCCCGTTTCTACTTCGCGTACGTCGTCATTCGCAAGTTGCATGCCATCGCGGTCAGTCGTCAAATTCAAAGTACCCAGGGCCGATACGAAAGGCTCTTTCGACAGGTCGTTCAGCAGGTTATCCGTTTCGCCGGTTTGTCCCTTCACATTCTTCGACAAGATGTTGCGATGGGCGAGCCATACCGGTTCCAAGGTTTCGAAGGCCGCTAATTCTTCGGGATTCTCGGACAGTTCGTAATAATATAATTTTTTCCGGAACTGCCGGGTTCTTTTGTCCCGAATGAAGCCTTTTTGTGCAACGATTTCCGTTAGCGGATCCTTCAAGGGATTCTTCGTCATCTTTTCGAAAGGATCGATGCCGTTCTTCACTTTTCCCAAATAGTTTTGCAGGGGAACATCGGTGGTGAGTAATTCAACTTTTGTCGCTTCCACGTCGGCTAACGTTTCGCGCATCAGGGTCACATACTCCATGTTTTGGAGTGAATCTTGTCGTAAAGCTTCTAAACTTTTCATTTTATCATCCTATTAAAAATTAAACAATTAGTTTGTTTATCTTATCTATTGTTTATAAGATTATTATTGCTTCTTTTTTACGGATGAGTCCCGGAGGAACAGAATGTAGATCGATGCATCGTGTTTGAGCGGAGGCTCGTCTGGCTTTCAGAATTCTTTTTTGATGCCGGCGCCTCAGTATCCGGCATGCGAAATAAAAATTTCATTAAGGATACCCGGTCGTTGCTTTCCAAATAAAAACTATTGTTAAGGATACTGAGTATCTATGTTCTTAATTGAAATAATTGTTATAGATACTGCGGCTCCTGTCTTCAAACGGAAAATGGCAAGCCGGATACCGGATATCCCCGGCTATATGAAAAATAAGCATCCCCCCTTGTTGCGTATCCTATCCCTGTTTTGCAAATCGCACCCCGGATACAGGGGAGACGGCGTCTTATCGTTCATTTTGATGACAAATACTGCCTGTCGCTTTGTCATGTCACTCGTTTACGGATATGCTTATTGGGTATATTCATAAATATGCCTCAAAGATAAAAGTAATATTTTGAAAATCCAATAAAAAATGAAGAAAAAATTATTTCTTCCAGAAGCTGGGCACGATGAGCGAAAGGACGGTAAATATTTCCAAACGTCCGACCAGCATGAGGAAGCAAAGAATATATTTAGCGGCGGTCGTGGCGTGGATGAAATTGCCGGAAGGCCCGAAACGCCCCAGTCCGATGCCGTTGTTGCCGAGTGTCGAAATCGCCGTCCCGAACGATTCGTTGAAAGACATGCCTGTCAAGCTTAGCGCAATCGAACTGACCCCGATGATCGCAAAATATAAAAAGATGAAAGACAATGCTTTTTCGATAACGGTATTCGACACCACCTGGCCGTTTATCTTGACCATGTAAAGCGCTTGCGAATGGACGAACCGCTTAAAGGACAAGCGGGCGTTTTTCGTTAATAAAATCAATCGCGATATCTTCATACCGCCCGACGTCGAGCCCTCGCATCCGCAGAAAAGAACCATGGCGAGGAACAGGAACCAATAAAATTCGCCCCACTCCAGAAAATCGACCGTGGTAAAAGCCGTGGTGCTGATGCTCGACACCACTTGGAAAAGCGCTGTCCGGAACGTATCTTCAAACGAGCCGTCGTCATATCCTTTGATATACATGTAGACGATGGTGACAAACGTGAAGATGCCGATTAGCGATGCATACCACCGGAATTCTTCGTCTTTAGCGATTCTCGGCGAAAAATGCCGCAAAAGTTGAAATATCAGCGTAAAGTTTGTCGCACCTAAAAACATCAACACGATTAACACATACTCGACATAGGCCGAATTAAAATGTGCGATTCCGGCTTGCTTGGTCGAAAAGCCACCGGTCGATATGGCCGAAAAGCTATGGCATGCGGCGTCGAACGCATCCATCGGGCCCGCCCATAGAAGCAGGAATCCGCTTAAGGTCAGGAAGAGATAGGTCACCGACATGCTCCGGGTGATATCGCTGATGCGAGGCTTGAATTGCTGTTCCGAAATGCCGGTGACTTCGGCGCTATAGAGTTGCACGGCGGTTCCCCCGAACACCGAGATGAAGCTCATCACGAAAATCAGGATTCCGATACCGCCTATCCAATGGGTGAGGCTGCGCCAGAAAAGAAGCGATTTGGGAAATGCTTCTATGTTCGACAGGGTGGTACTGCCCACGGCGGTGAATCCGCTCATGCTTTCGAAGAAGGCATTGGTGAAAGAGGTGATGGCGCCTCCCAACGTGTAGGGCAGGCAGCCGAATAACACCAGCGAAATCCAAACGAAGGTGACGATGAAAAACGCTTCCCGTTTGGTAATCCGGTTGTTTTTCTTCTTTATTCTTCCGGCGCCGTACAGGGCAACCCCCGAGCAGAAGGTTATGATGGCCGACATGTACAGGTAGTTTACCGAAGGCTCGTGATAATATTCCCCCACCAGAGCCGACAGCAACATGAAAACGGCTTCGATCATCAACGTGACGCCGATGCTGCTGAATACGAATTGAAAATTGAATCTTTGCATGCCATTTAGCCGGATTTGCCCGAAAGCAATCCTGAAAAATTAATTAAACAACCGCTCGATTTGTTTCAAAGCGCTGTCCAGAAAAAACACCACGACTTGGTCGTAGGGTTCGATGAGCGTGTCGCCGTCGATGAGCATCGGCTCGCCGTTTCTTACCAACGCCCCGAAAGTCAAGGCCGAAGGTAAGTGTAAGTTCTTGATAAGTTTTTGAGTGACTTTCGAGTTGGGTTTGGCCGTGACTTCCCCTACATTCGCCTGCGAAAAGGTCAGGCATTTTATGTTCGAAGCATCGGCTTTTAGGAGTAGTTCGTAAATTTTACTTCCAGCAATGAGTTTTTTATTAATGACGGTTCCAATATCGAAACGCTCGGCCATAGAGATATAATCCATGTTTTCGACCTCGGCGACCGTTTTTTTTACGCCATATTGTTTAGCCATCATACAACCCAGTATATTCGCTTCCGAGTTTCCCGTCAGGGCGATAAAGGCGTCCATATCGGCAATACCCTCGCTCTGGAGGAGTTCGGCGTCGCGCGCATCGCCCAAAAAGACCGTTATGTTCGAAGGGCACATTTCCACAAGTTTCTCCGCCCGTTCGCGGTCTTGTTCGATAATCTTAATGTCGATGTTTTGCGGAAGTTGTTGTACGGTACGCATGGTGATGCGGCTGCCTCCCATGAACATGATTTTCTTCGTTTCGAACGATCGCTTACCCAAAATTTCGGGCAGTTCGTGAATGTATTTCCGGAGCGTTGTAAAGTAGATGATGTCGTCGGGAAGCACCTGATCGCTCCCTCCGGGGATGAACGTATCGACATCGCGCTTAATGGCGACCAAGTGAAATATTTTATTGGTATGCGATAACTCGTAAAGATGTTTATTGGCGATAGGGGCGTTATCCCTCACTTTGGCGCCGGCAAGAATGACGGAACCATTCGATAATTCCCACCAGAAACGGGTCCAGGGTGTCCTGAGCGCCATGGCTATTTCTTTTGCCGCCATCATTTCGGGATAGATCATCGAGTCGATGCCTAATTTCTCGAAAAACCCGGCATTCTTCGGAAGCAGATATTCGAAGTTGTTGATGCGGGCTAATGTTTTTTTCGCCCCCAGATTGGAAGCCAAGATGCACGAGGTGATATTTTGAGATTCTTCGGGTGTGACCCCTATATATAAGTCGGTATCGGCCACGCCCGCGTCTGTGAGGTCTTTCAGCGAAGTACAATTGCCCACGCGGGTAATCACATCGGTGTTGTCACCTACGATGGCCAGACGTTCCCTGTCGGTATCCATCAATGTGATATTGTGGAATTCCTGTCCCAATAATTTGGACAGATGGGTACCGACATTTCCTGCACCGGCAATTAAGATTTTCATAACTCGGAGTTTATTTTAACTCTACCGGAGGTGTCGCTTGGAGGGATGCCGTCGGTTGCCCCATCGGTTGTCCGATTGTGGAAGAGGCCGAATGGGTGGAACGCTTTCAGGCTTTTATCGTGCGGGGCGTCTTGTTTCATTTTTTCGTATACCGAAACAATATGTTGCAGAATGCCGTTTTCGTCCAACTGTTGTAGTTTGAGCAGTTCTTTTACGGCCCCGTGCGGAACAAACCGGTCGTCTATTCCCATCTGATGCACTTGGATATCCGTCAATCCGTTGGCCGCATAAAATTCCAGTACGGCGCTGCCTAATCCGCCGATTTTCGTTCCGTGCTCGAGCGTGATAATATAACGGAACTCTTTGGCCACATTCAGCAAGAGCTCTTCATCGATGGGTTTAAGGAAGAGCATATCGTAATGCGCCACGCTGATGCCCATTTCTTTGGCTTTTTTAATGGCCCGGGCGGCATTGTTTCCGATAGTGCCGATAGACAGTAGCGCGATGTCGCTTCCTTTCGATAATTGGCGTCCTTTACCGATGGGGATAATCTCCGGCTCGTTATGCCAATCTGTCAGTTCCCCGTGGCCACGAGGGTAACGGATGACAAAAGGTCCGTCGTTACCGTAAACCGCCGTATACATCAGGTTGCGTAAATCGTGCTCGTTGTAGGGCGCTGAGATAACCAAGTTCGGAATCAAGCGCATGTAGGCTAAATCGAAAACGCCATGATGGGTAGGTCCGTCTTCCCCGACCAATCCGGCGCGATCGAGGCAAAACACGACCTTTAGTTTTTGCAGCGCCACATCATGGATTATTTGATCGTAGGCGCGCTGCATGAACGAGGAATAAATGTTGCAGAAAGGAATCAACCCTTCTTTGGCCATGCCGGCCGAGAACGTCACGGCATGAGCTTCGGCGATACCCACATCGAAAGACCTCTCGGGAAAGCGATTCATCATAAACGACATGGAGCAGCCTGTGGGCATGGCAGGTGTAACGCCGACAATCTTCTCGTTCTTTTCGGCCATCTCCACCAATGTATGCCCGAAGATATCCTGATAGAGTTGGGGTTGGTTTTCTTTTATTTGAACAAGGCGTTCGCCGGTTTCTTTATTGAACAATCCGGGGGCATGCCAGATGGTAGCCGATTTCTCGGCGGGTTTGAACCCTTTGCCCTTTACGGTTTTTATGTGCAGCAGCTTGGGGCCCGTCATATCTTTAATATTCCTCAATACGCGGATCAGCCCCGGCAGATCGTGTCCGTCTACCGGCCCGAAATAGCGGATGTTAAATCCTTCGAAAAGGTTTTGCTCTTTGGTTATCAGTGACTTCATGCTGTTGTTGAAGCGCAGCATTTGGTTCTTGTCCTGTTCGGTAATCAGGTTGTTGTTCTTGAATTTTTGGTAAAGGTGATTCCTGACTTTATTATATTTTGAAGAGGTTGTCAGTTTGACCAGATAATCCTGCAATCCCCCCACATTATTATCGATAGACATATTGTTGTCGTTGAGGATAATCAAGAGGTTGTTAGGCTGGGAGCAGGCATTGTTCAGACCTTCATAAGCCAGTCCGCCGGTCATGGAGCCGTCTCCGATGATCGCCACCACATGGCGGTTGTCTTCGTGATGGAGAGTCGCCGCCACGGCCATTCCCAATGCGGCGGAAATAGACGTGGATGCATGTCCTGCAATAAACGTATCGTACTCGCTTTCGGCAGGATTGGTGAACCCGGAGAGTCCGTTTAGCTTGCGGTTGGTATAAAACCGATCGCGGCGGCCCGTCAGTATTTTATGGCTGTAAGCCTGATGGCCCACATCCCACACCAACCGGTCGTAAGGGGTATTGTAAAGATAATGAAGCGCCACTGTCAATTCAACGGTACCCAAGCTCGAAGCAAAATGTCCGGGATTGTGAGAGAGTTGTTCGATAATAAACTCCCTCAAATCGGCACAGACGACTTTTAGCTGTTCGATATCGAGTTTCTTTAAATCTTCAGGACTATTGATATTTTGCAAATATTTCATTCTTTCTCCAATCGCCGACAAGTTTATAACGATAAGTATCGTAGATTAGTTTAAAATTTATCCATTAATTGGCCATATCCGAGAGGAATTTGATCCGTACGAGGCGTATTTCGTCACTCGTATAGTCGGCCAGTTCCTCCTGCGCTTTCTGCAAATCGTCCGTTTCCGCTTCTTGAAAGTAGTCGTAAATATCTTCCAAGACATCTTCGTCCATGACTTCATCGAGAAAATAGTCGATATTTATTTTGGTGCCGGAATAAACGATCGCTTCCACTTCGGTGAGCATATCGTTAAAGTCGATTCCTTTCGATTCGGCCAGGTCATCGAGCGCTACTTTACGGTCGATAGCCTGAACAATCGATACTTTCAACTTCGATTTGTTGGCGACGGTCTTTACCCGCAAGTCTTCGGGACGGGTAATATCGTTCTCCTCGACGTGCTTTTTAATCAAATCGACAAACTCTTGGCCGTATCGTTTGGCTTTTCCCGCCCCGACACCCGGAATGTTTTGCAATTCTTCGAGCGTGATAGGATAGGAGGTTGCCATCGCCTCAAGCGAAGCCGGTTGGAAAATGACATACGGCGGCACATTTAATTTCTTCGACAGCTTTTTGCGTAAATCTTTCATCATCGAGAAAAGAACCGGGTCGGCGGCTCCTCCCGTGCTGCCGCCGGCAGAGGCCAACGACGATTCCGATTCCAAATCGGGTAAATCGCCCTCTTCTTCCTCTTCCTTCACGATCTTGAACGAGACGGGTTTTTTCAGAAAGTCTTTTCCTTTTTTGGTGACTTTCAGAATGCCATAGTTCTCGATATCTTTTTTCAGATAATTATCGAGTGATGCCTGCCGGATGACGGCGTTCCAGATGTGTTCACTTTCATCCGATCCCGAGCCGAATTCTTCCAACTCGTTATGGCTGAATGTCTCTATCTCCGACGTTTCTTTTCCCAATAAGAAGTTGACCACATAGTCGGCCTTCTGTTTCTCTTTTAACGCAATAATAGCTTCTAATACTGTAATGAGTAATTCTTTTGCTTCCACCTTGATTTTAGGATTTAAACAATTATCACAATGTTCACAATTTTCTATGTTGTAATCTTCACCGAAATAGTGCAATAACACTTTTCTCCTACACACCGGCGACTCGGCGTATGCGGCCGTCTCCATGAGCAGTTGCCGGCCTATTTCTTGTTCCGATACCGGCTTGCCGTGCATGAAACGTTCGAGTTTTTGCAAGTCCTTTTCCGAATAAAAGGCGATGCATTTGCCCTCTCCGCCGTCGCGTCCCGCGCGTCCCGTTTCCTGGTAATATCCTTCCAGGCTTTTGGGGATGTCGTAATGGATGACATATCGCACATCGGGTTTGTCGATTCCCATTCCGAAGGCGATGGTTGCTACAATCACGTTCACCTTTTCCATCAGAAAAGCATCCTGATTGGCGCTTCGTGTGGCGGCATCCATTCCTGCGTGATAGGGTAGGGCCAGAATGTTATTGGCTTGTAGTATTTGTGAGAAATCATCGACCTTCTTCCGGCTCAGGCAATAAACGATACCCGATTTATCGCCCTGCGAAAGGATATACTTAATGATTTCCCTATCGATGGTTTCCGTTTTACGGCGCACTTCGTAATACAGGTTCGGGCGGTTGAACGATGACTTGAATACTTCCGCATCCAACATCCCGAGCGTTTTTTGAATGTCGTGTTGCACCTTCGGCGTTGCCGTGGCCGTAAGGGCGATCACCGGACGCAGGCCTATTTCTTTTATAATCGGGCGTATCCGGCGGTATTCCGGTCGGAAGTCATGCCCCCATTCCGATATGCAATGCGCTTCGTCCACAGCATAAAAAGATATCTTTACGTTGCGCAAAAACTCGATGTTTTCGAGTTTTGTCAGCGACTCGGGAGCCACATACAGCAGCTTGGTCTTTCCCGCCATAATATCCCGCTTCACTTCCTCGACCTCTTGCCGGTTGAGCGAAGAATTCAAAAAATGCGCAATGCCGTCTTCTTGACTAAAATTGCGCATGGAATCGACTTGATTCTTCATCAAAGCGATTAAGGGCGAGATGACGATAGCCGTACCTTCCGATAAGAGAGCGGGAAGTTGATAGCATAACGATTTCCCTCCGCCCGTGGGCATTAGTACGAACGTATTTTTTTCGGATAAGATACTGCGCATAATGGCCTCTTGATTGCCTTTAAACGTATCGAATCCGAAATATTCTTTTAGTCCTTTGTGTAGAATTTCTTGTCCTTCCATAGAGCGATCTCGCTTTCAAATAAAAATTAACTTTTCCCGCGAGCCAGTTACAAATATAGGAAAGTATTTTTTATTATCCATCATAAAATTAAAATACGAAACGAAGCAAATCCATAAAACATAATTTTATGGATAAACTTTATGAAAAACGGGTTGATTGTTTACTGAAAGGACGTGGAAAAAGATACCCGTCATGCCACTTTTAAGTGTTGCAATCCGGATTTTTCGAGATGTTCGATTGCATATTTCCTCGAAATATGCAATTTTTTCTTTTCTTCGGAAGGCAGGGAGAACATTGCATCCATCATAATGGCTTCGACGATGGAACGCAGTCCCCGCGCACCCAGCTTGAACTCGATGGCTTTATCGACAATATACTCGTTTGCGTCCTTATCGAAAGTGAGTGTAACGCCGTCCATCTCGAAAAGCTTCTGATATTGTTTGACGATGGAGTTCTTCGGTTCGATAAGAATACGAAGCAATGCATCCCGGTCCAACGGTTCCAAAAAAGTAAGTATCGGCAAGCGGCCGATGATTTCGGGAATCAGTCCGAACGTTTTTAAATCCATCGGAGTAATGTATTTCATCAAATTATTCCGGTCGATGGTCGTTTGCTCATTGCTTGCAGCATACCCTACAACGCGTGTATTTAAGCGCTGGGCTATTTTTCTTTCGATACCGTCGAAGGCGCCTCCGCAAATAAAAAGAATGTTTTTTGTGTTGACGGAGATCATCCGTTGTTCGGGATGCTTGCGTCCTCCTTGGGGCGGAACGTTTACAATTGAGCCTTCCAGAAGTTTCAGCAACCCTTGCTGTACCCCTTCTCCGCTCACATCGCGGGTGATGGAGGGGTTATCGCTTTTACGGGCTATTTTATCGATCTCGTCGATGAACACAATTCCTCTTTCGGCCGAAGCGACATCGAAATCGGCCACCTGAAGCAGCCGCGAAAGAATGCTTTCGATATCTTCTCCCACATATCCGGCTTCGGTGAGCACCGTGGCATCGACAATCGTAAAAGGTACGCGCAGTATTTTGGCTATTGTCCGGGCAAGAAGGGTTTTGCCGGTACCTGTTGCACCCACCATAATAATATTGGATTTCTCAATCTCCACGTCATCTTTTACCGATTTCTGAAGAATTCGCTTGTAATGATTATATACGGCTACCGACAGGAAACGTTTTGCATTTTCCTGCCCGATAACGTATTGATCGAGAAATTCCTTTATTTGTTTGGGTTTTGGAAGCGAATTGAGTGATATTTCGGGCGCCGAATGTCCGGAACTCTTGAATGTTTCGTTGACAATCTCATATGCTTGTTCGACGCACATGTCGCAGATATAGCCGGAGATTCCGGATATCAGCATATTCACTTCATTTTCACTTCTTCCGCAAAAGCTGCAATAATTACTACTGTTTGCCTTCTTTGCCATTCGATATTTTATTTTTTTATCAATACATCGTCCACCATGCCATACTCTTTCGCTTCGGAAGCGGTCATCCAGAAGTCGCGGTCCGAATCGCGCGCCACATCCTCTACCGGTTTCCCGGAATGCTTCGAGATGATGGAAAAAAGTTCTTGTTTCACTTTCGCTATTTCACGGGCGGTGATTTCGATGTCGGATGCTTGTCCCTGTACCCCTCCCAGAGGTTGATGAATCATTACCCTCGAGTGTGTAAGGGCGAAACGTTTCTGGGCTGTTCCCGATACCAACAATACCGCAGCCATCGACGCCGCAATACCCGTGCAAATAGTCGATACGTTACTCGATATAAATTGCATCGTGTCATAGATGCCGTATCCTGCATATACCGATCCGCCCGGAGAATTAATATAGATAGAGATATCTTTTCCGGGGTCGGAAGAATCCAAGAACAGCAATTGGGCTTGGATGACGTTGGCCGTGTAATCGTCTATCTGTGTGCCTAAAAAGATAATACGATCCATCATTAAACGCGAGAATACATCCATCTGTGCGATGTTTAACTGACGTTCCTCAATAATGGTGGGGGAAATGTATCCTCCGCCCTGACTGGTTATGTTCATATAACTGTCTAATCTGGAACCACTCATTCCTAAATGCTTAGTGGCGTATTTTCTGAATTCGTTATTCATAAATTGAGTTGTTAATTCTGTTTGTTACTTTATTGCTCTCTTTTACCGGTTGCAAATAAAGTGCCAATTATTTTTGATTTTACCAAACAAAGATATAATGAATGATCCAAACGAACAATTATTCTGAAAAAAACTCCGGCCTGCTTTTGACACGACCCCGTCGTTAGTCTTTTTGCTCTTGGTCTGCTTCTTCCGTTTGTTCTTCGTGCGAATGCCCCTCGTGATCATGCTCGTGATCGTGATCATGCGAATGCCCCTCGTGATCATGTGAATGATCGTGATGATTGGGGTTTATTTCCTCCAAGAGTTTGCGGAAGTCTTCCGACGAAACGGCTTTTTCGTTTATCTGGATGTTTTCTTTCAGCCAATCGATTAGTTTGCCTTCAATAGCGCGGTCATAAAGGTTGCGGACGGTTTGTTCGTTTTCCATCATGTTCTTTATGTAGCCTTGCAAAAGGTCTGCCGGCACATTGGTCATTCCATATTGGGTGAATTGTGCTTTTGCCACCTCTTCGGCCAGCGATTCGAGATCGTTACTTTCAATTTTGATATCGTTATCGCTTATAATCTTGTCGCGTGCAATCATATATTTCAGGTCTTCGAGCACTTGCGGATAGTTTTCATCGGTTAATTGCGACGATTTTGCCGATTCTTCGGAGCGTTGCAACCAACGTTTAAATAATTCTGCGGGAAGCTGCACCTCTTCCATTTTCGAGAGAATCAGTTTGCGGGCTTCCTGCAAGAAAAGATTGTCGGAGCTGGGTTTGAACTGGTTATTGAGACTTTCCGCTACTTTCGATTTAAACTCTTCCTCGGTGGTAGCCGCGCCTTCACCCAATACTTTGTCGAAAAGTTCCTGATTCATTTCGGCTTCTTTGTAGCGGGTCACTTCTTTGATGTCGAAACGGAATTCCGACCGGATATCTTTTACATCTTCCTTAATGGTTTGCAACAACGAGGCAATTTCGGCATCATTATTATTATATGCTATTTTAGGATCGAAAACGACGCTGTCGCCTACTTTGGCGCCGATGAATTTTTGCTTGATTTCTTCGTCTTTTACATACGACGGCATCAGGATGGCATTTTCAATGACGCGTCCGTTTTCTTTATCCTTACCGTTTTCCTGTTCGGTAAGGATACCCTTGATCAGGTCGGTGTCCAATGCCGGTTCTTCCACATTGACGTATGTCCCGTAGTTTTGTTTGTAGGCTTCCATCTGCTTGTCGAGCAAATTCTCTTCGAGCTCCACCTTATAATAAGTGGCTTCGTCATTTTTCGTAAATGCCAGGTCGAATTCGGGAGAAAGAGCTACATCGAAATAAAACGTGAACGTTTCCTCCTTGTCCAAATCCGGCTGTTTCTCTTCGCTTTCATCGGGCATCGGTTCGCCTAATATCTTTACCTTGTTGTCACGAATATAATTCGTTAAAGCATCGTTTAAAATCTTGTTGAGTTCTTCTACGAGAACGGCTTTCCCATACATTTTACGGATAAGCCCTTTGGGGACTTTCCCTTGGCGGAAGCCGGGAATATTCGCTTTTTGGCGGAATTGGTTCAAGGATGATTCTACTTTACCTTCGTAATCGGTTTTTTCCAGCTCAACGGCAATTACGCCGTTCACTTCGTCAGTCTTATTAAGTGATACCTTCATTGGAATGTCAATATATTTTTAATTCGTTTTGTGAGTTTGGAATGTAAATCTGCTGATTTCAACTATTTAAAGCTCTTTTCCAAAACAAGACTGCAAAATTAGTGTTATTCTTTTAAACTGCAAAAAAATATTATCTCAATCTCCATCAATCTCCATCAATCTCTCATCAATCATCTTCAATCTCCATCAATTTTTGTATCTTTGCATCGTAAAATACATTACTACATGCAGCAAATATTAGCCGGCTCTTCCCCGTTGTCGAGATTGTTTTATCTCTTTCTTTTTGCATTCCTCGGATTATTCGTGGCGAGCGGATTATCGATAGGCGTTTCGCGCATTTTTAACTTATCCGGTGCGGATGCCGGCGTACTCTATGTGACGCTTTTTTTGCAATCGGCCGGCATGTTCCTGCTGCCTGCGTACACCGTTGCGGCATGGAGTTCTCGCGAGCCCCTGCGATATTTGAAGCTTCAGAAAACGGATGGAGCGGAGAGAGGCTTTCTATTGGCGGTGATGGTCTATGTGTTGTCGTATGCTTTCGTGGCTTTTTTAACTCGATGGAACCAGGGAATCACCTTGCCGGAGTCGATGCATGGTATCGAACAGTACATGCGCGCCATGGAAGATTCGGCCATGGAAACGACCGACCGGTTGCTTTCGGGGCAAACTATCGGGACGTTCTTGCTGAACTTTCTCATTATGGCTGTGCTTGCTGCGGTTGCCGAAGAGTTGTTCTTTCGAGGGGCGTTGCAGCAGTTCATCGAAGAATGGGCCGGTAACGGGCATGTGGCCGTTTGGGTGTCGGCATTTATTTTCAGTGCTCTGCACATGCAGTTTTACGGCTTTTTTCCGCGATTGGCGCTGGGGGTGTTATTGGGCTATTTATTCTTTTACACGCGTAACCTGTGGGTGCCGATTATCATGCATCTTTTCAATAACGGGGTTATAGTGGTCGTATATTTTTTACGGAAAGAGGACGATTGGACGGCGAATTTGGACGATATGCCGTTATCGCTGACCTTTGGCGTGGGGGCTGTGTTGAGTGTTTTCTTTACGGTATGGGCTTTCCGATGGTACCTGTCCGGAAAGCGTCGGAAAGGCGCTTCGGAGGAAGCCGACCCTTCATAATTTTTTTAGTATAATGATACAAATTCAAGATACGATATTATCAGACGATATTTTTGAGGCACATTTCATTTGCGACTTGTGTAAGTGTAAAGGACAATGTTGCGTGGACGGCGAGTCGGGTGCGCCTTTGACCAAAGAGGAATATGACCGGATAAAGGCGATACTTCCTGTTATTTGGGAGGAGCTTTCGCCGAAAGCGCAGGAGCTGATTCGTACGCAGGGAATCGCCTACAACGATTATGACGGGGAGTTGGTTACGTCGATTATCGGACGCGATGAGTGCGTGTTTACCTATTTCGATGAAGCCGGCGTATGTAAATGCGTTATTGATAAGGCATACCGCGAAGGGCGCATCGATGTGGAAAAACCGGTATCGTGCCATTTATATCCTATCCGGATACAGAAATACAACGATTTTACCGCGGTCAATTATCATCGATGGTCGATATGCAAGCCGGCAACCAAACTCGGACGAAGGGAAGGGGTGAAAGTATATCAGTTTTTAAAAGAGCCGCTTATCCGTTATTTCGGCGAAGAGTGGTATAACGAGGTGTGCGAAGCGGCGAAATTATTGGAGCAGGAGACAGGGAGATAGCGCGACAAAGAGACCCTTAAGTGACAAAGTGACAAAGTGACAAGGGGACAAGGGGACAAAAGATGCTGGCTTTTGTCCAAAAGTATATAAATTAGTGTCTTTACCGTTATTTTACAGAGGAAAAGTAGTATCTTTGTCCGGAAAACGGAAAGCAAATGACAATAATCACATTGAAAATAGATAAAAGGGAAAAAGAAGCCCAAGCGCTTCTTGAGTATCTTGAAAAACTCTCTTTTGTGGAGATAAGAGAGATAAAAGAAGACAACTCTTCTGAAACGAATAAAGAAGAATTTTTCGCCAGGATAGATCGTTCTATTGAAGATGTAAAAAGAGGAAGGGTTATTAAGCAAAATCCGGAAGAAAGTATTGACACTTTCATTGATAGATTGTTGTGTACCGAATAGTGTTTTCGGGAGAAGCCAATAAAAGCCTGAAAAAGTTGGAAAAAAAGTGCCCGAAGCTATTTTGAAGTTGAAAGTGTTACTTAAAGATATAGCCGAGCATCCACGTACCGGTATAGGTCAAATAGAGCAACTGAAATATTATAAAGAGGGCACTTGGTCGCGTAGAATTGATAGAGAGCATCGAATTATCTATCGAATAGATGATGACGCCAATGAAATACTTGTTCTCTCAGTTTACGGACATTACAACGATAAATGATACATTTTATGGAGGAAAAAAAACATCGTTCCGGATTTGTAAATATTGTGGGAAACCCCAACGTCGGTAAATCAACATTGATGAACCGGCTGGTGGGTGAAAAGATTTCCATCATTACCGCGAAGGCACAGACTACCCGTCATCGCATTATCGGTATTGTAAACGCACCGGAATATCAAATTGTGTATTCCGACACGCCCGGCGTACTGCGCCCGAATTATAAATTGCAGGAATCGATGCTGCGTTTTTCGCTTTCGGCTCTCGACGATGCCGATGTGTTGCTCTATGTGACGGATGTGGTGGAGACGATTGACAAAAACGATGACTTCCTGTCGAAAGTGCAACGGACGGAGACGCCCGTATTGTTGCTTATCAATAAAATAGACCAGAGTAATCAGGAAGAACTCGAAAAGATGGTCGAACGTTGGAGTGACTTGCTGCCCCGAGCCGAGATTTATCCCATATCGGCATTGAATAATTTCGGTATCGACCGGGTGAAACAACGGGTGATGGAGTTGCTTCCCGAATCGCCTCCGTATTTCGAAAAAGATGCGTTGACCGATAAACCGGCACGCTTTTTCGTTACCGAAATTATCCGAGGAAAGGCCTTGCTGTATTATCAAAAAGAAGTGCCGTATTCGATGGAGATCGTCGTGGAAGAGTTTAAAGACGAACCCGATATCCTTCGCATCCGTGCAATTGTGATGGTTGAACGCGAAACGCAAAAAGGCATCGTCATAGGGCACAAGGGAGCGGCATTGAAAAAACTGGGAACCGAAGCTCGTAAGGATATCGAGCGCTTTTTCGAGAAAAAAGTCTTTCTTCAGCTATATGTCAAAGTCGAACCAGACTGGCGAAACCGAGACAATATGCTCAAAACATTCGGATACAAGCTGGACTGAAAGACTGTAGACCGAAAGACTGGAGGCTGGAGACTGGAGGCTGGAGGCTGGAGACTGAACATTAGACATTAGACATTAGACAATTAGACAATAATATGAGTAATTTAGTAGCTATAGTAGGACGCCCCAATGTGGGGAAATCAACGTTGTTCAACCGGTTGACGCAAAGCCGTCAAGCCATTGTGACCGACGAGGCGGGTACCACGCGCGACCGTCTTTACGGTAAAGTGCAATGGAACGGACAAGAGTTTTCGTTGATCGATACAGGCGGTTGGGTGGTCAATTCGGAGGACGTGATGGAGGATGAAATCAATAAACAAGTCGATATAGCTATTAAAGAAGCGAATGTGGTCCTGTTTGTGGTGGATGTGATGAACGGACTTACCGACCTTGACTCGAGTGTCGCCGATATTTTGCGCAAATCGGGCAAGCCGGTGGTCATCGTTTCGAATAAGTCCGACAATTATTCGATCGGATATCAATCGGCGGAGTTTTACTCGTTGGGATTGGGCGATCCGTATGCCATTTCGGCGATTAACGGTTCGGGAACGGGCGATTTGCTCGATCGTGTCGTGAGTCTGTTCTCGAAGGAAATGCCCGAAGATGAGTTGGAGGATATCCCTAAGTTCGCTGTCGTAGGACGCCCCAATGTGGGAAAATCGTCTATCATAAACGCCTTGCTCGATGAGAAACGGAATATCGTGACGGATATTGCCGGTACTACGCGCGATTCGATTTATACGCGTTATGATAAATTCAATATGAACTTTTACCTGATTGACACGGCAGGCATCCGTAAAAAAGGAAAGGTGACGGAAGATATGGAATACTTTTCGGTGATCCGGTCGATCCGAGCCATCGAAGAGGCCGATGTCTGTATTCTCATGGTCGATGCTACACGAGGTATCGAAAGTCAGGATTTGAATATTTTCTCCATTCTACAAAAGAATCGGAAAGGGTTAGTCGTTTTAGTGAATAAATGGGATTTGGTAGAGGACAAGACCAACACGGCTGTTCAAATGTTCGAGAATGCAATTCGCGAGCGGTTGGCGCCTTTTGTCGATTTCCCGATCATTTTCGGGTCGGCGCTTACCAAGCAGCGTATCCTGAAGGTGATGGATGTGGCCAAAGAGGTATATCAGAACCGCAAGCGAAAGATTCCTACGAGTAAACTCAACGAGGTTCTTCTGCCCTTGATCGAGCGGACGCCGCCGCCTGCCAACAAAGGAAAATATATTAAGATAAAATATATTACGCAATTGCCCAATACCGCGGTGCCGACATTCGTTTTCTTCTGCAACTTACCGCAATGGGTGAAAGAACCGTATAAGCGTTTCCTCGAAAACCGGATGCGCGAAAATTGGAGTTTTACCGGTACGCCGATAAATGTGTTTTTCAGGGAGAAGTAATATAATTAGCAAATTAGCAAATTAGCAAATTAGCAAATTAGCAAATTAGCAAATTAGCAAATTAGCAGATTAGTAAATTAGCAGATTAGCGAATTGGAAAATGGAAAATTAGCTCATGAGATTTAAGTTAACCCTTCGTGTAGCCCGTTCTTCAGGGCGGTTGTTGCCGCTTAATTATCAATACGAGCAAAGCGCCGTCATTTATCGCGTGCTGGCGAATACCAACCGTGCGTTCAGTGCCTGGCTGCACAATAATGGCTTTGAGGATGAGAGTGGAAAGCGCTTTCGTTTGTTTACCTATTCGCGTTTCTACGTCCCTCAATATCTTATAAAAGGACGGTTTATGGAGGTGTTGTCGGAATATGTCGAATGGTACATTTCGTTTCTTCCCGAAAACAGCACGGCGGAATTTATACAAGGTCTTTTTCATGACCAATCGTTGGAAGTCGGAAATCGCGAAGCCGTCATGCGATTTGAAGTGCAGCAAGTCTCGCTGGTGCCTCCGCCCGATTATACCGGTACAATGGCTTTCGAAACATTGTCGCCTATTTGTCTGGCGAATAGAGACGACGCAAGGCGGATAACGTATGTTGCGCCCGACCATTCATCCGCTCCGTCACTTATTCAAATGAATTTGATAAGTAAATACCATGCTTTTACGAGAGAAATATATCCGCAAGAGGATGTTGCGATCGCCGTACGGTTGTTGTCGAAGGCCAAACCGGTGCTGATTACCATCAAAACCGGAACCCCGCAGGAGAGTAAGGTCCGGGGATTCTTATGCCGTCTCGCATTAACGGCTCCGCCCGACTTGATGAAGATTGCCTATGAATGCGGCCTTGGCGTGAAAAACAGTATCGGGTTCGGAATGGTAAAAGCCGTTGAATATCCAATAAATGATGTCGGCGGCTAAAGAAATTCTGTCGCGGGCAAAACAAGTGCTTCCGGCGATGAAATAAATACTGATGACCGATGAAGAAATGCCGATGAATGTCGAAAAACAATTCAGAATGTAAAACAAATAAGAATCGCGGCCAAATAAATCGGACTGGCATTTAAATAAACGCGAACGGCTTTCGAATATATCCTACTTTCAAAAAATAAATTCAATCGGCAGGCAAATAAATGCGACTGTCGAAAGGATAAACGAATGTGGCTTGTAAATAAATGAGGTTGGCGATTGAATATATACGATCGACTTGATAAGATATTATCGAATTTAGAAAATAAATCCAAAAATGATGGATAAAATTATTTCTGACGGCACATATTTATTCTTTTCCCTCATTGTTTGGTTATGTAACCTTTCGTTTTATGAAAAATAGATTCTGATTGATAATGAGTTTTCTATATCCGTTAAACTTGTTTGCATCGAAAAAGCCAATGAATAACCTGTATAAAAAAATAATTAGACAAGTATATTAATAATAGTTAGTATACTTTATATTTTTATCTTCTTCTTTTCCCAATAGAACCCTTACCTTTGTAACGATATTTTTCTTATATTTTTAAGATCTCTTCCGAAAAGTGATTAAATGATGCGAAAGCACCGATTATCATACATGTATTTTAAAGCATATGAAAATGAAAAAAGTAATTATTTTAAGCATTTTGGTGGCTTTTTCGTCGCTTCAGATAAAAGCCCAGCAAGTAAGGGAAAGCGATTGGCCCAACTATAATCGTACGTTGGCGGGAGATCGTTTTTCACCGCTTACACAGTTTACCAAAGAGAATGTAAGCAAATTGAAGTTGGTTGCCACTTTTGATTTGGCATCGGATATTAATTCGTTTCAAACGGGACCGGTCGTCTTGGACGGTAAGATGTATTTTACTTCCGACACGGTAACGTATGCCATCAATGCGGCTACAGGCAAA
The DNA here is from genome assembly GCA_002409745.1 of Bacteroidales bacterium UBA5382. Lineage (GTDB taxonomy): Bacteria > Bacteroidota > Bacteroidia > Bacteroidales > Dysgonomonadaceae > Limibacterium > Limibacterium fermenti. Next base: position 35,491 of record DHOU01000013.1, on the reverse strand, counting down.
TTATTGTGGAAAAAGGTGCGCTCGAACACGAAGACGCGCGGATATGGTGCAAACAGAGGCGTTGCCTATTTAGACGGAAAACTGTTTCGCGGTTCGTCTGATGCACATTTTTTTGCAATGGATGCCAAAGACGGAAAAATTTTGTGGGAAACGGATTTAGGTTCGGGTACACCGGGAGCGGCTATTCCAATGGCTCCTTTGGTTTGGAATAATTTGATTTTTGTCGGGATAGCCGGCGGTGATCAAGTGGGAGTGGTCGGTTATGTTTATGCGTTGGATGCTAAAACAGGAAAAACGGTATGGACGTTCTGCTCCGTTCCGGATTACAAAGAAAATCCAAAAACATCTACCGGACTTCCTGTAACCGGAGGCGGCTATTGGACATCATTCGGTTTGGATACCGAAAAAGGGGTATTGTATGTCCCGAGCGGCAATCCGGCGCCGGATATGGATATTGAAATCAGAGGCGAAGACCGTAAGTTTTTTAACTATTTGATAGCATTGGATACTAAAACGGGAAAGCTTCTTGGATACAAACAATTAGTTAGAAATGATATTCATGATTGGGACGTTTCGGCTCCTCCGGTAATAATAAATACAAAAGAGGGTCGTAAGATCGTTGCCTCTGCCAATAAAAACGGTTTATTGTCCGTCTTGGACCGTTCGGCTGTTGATGCGGCTTCTGCTGCCGACCCTGCCGGAACATTACCTTTAATATATGAAGTCCCTACTACTACACGCATCAACACGGATGTAAGTTTGTCTCGTGAAGTTTTAACTTATTTCAAACCCGGATATCTGGGCGGAAGTGAATGGAATGGTCCGGCTTATAACCCTCTATTGGATGTGATTTATACCGGAACGACTGATTGGGGACTGAAGGTTAAGTTACCTCCATATGAAAAAGCGATAACAAATATTCCTGCGCCGGGAGCTACATGGTTCGGACCCGACTCTATAGTTTGGGACGATGCCTCCGAGGCAAAAGGATGGCTGAAAGCGTTTAATGCTAAGGACGGCAGTCTGAAATGGGAATATCATTCTCCGGGACCTGTGCTTTCGGGCGTAACGCCGACTGCAAGCGGTCTGTTATTTACCTCTTCCATGAACGGCGACATTTATGCCTTCGATGCCGAAAACGGTAAAATCCTTTGGCAAACAAACACCGGGCTTATTAATGGCGGTGGGGTGATAACTTACTTGGTAAACGGCAAGCAATATTTAGCTGTTACGGGCGGTATGAAATCCGACCTTTGGAAATCGACGGCCAAAGTTTGTAAGATGTTTATTTTTGCCTTGAATTGATCGGTGCTTGACACACCGGTGGTAAATTAGCCTGTCTGATTTTTTTTTCGGCAAAAGACAATATTTAGAAGAAGGTGGTTCAATTGTTTCATATGGACCATCTTCTTTAATCGTACCGAAATTTAACTTACCGGATGCCTAAATTTCAGTATCGGACAAGGGTATGGTAAAAGAGTGCAAAAACGTTTAGACATCCAAACAAGAAATATTTACAAGGGAAAAATGATTTTGAATAAATATTCCGATATAACCATTTTTATTTTATTGCTTTTTATTCCTCATTTAAAAGCGCAACAAATGTCCGTCGATAGCACAGATGTAAGAACAGATACGCTTATTTCAATTTTACCCGAAATCCAAGTCACAGGTTATTTGGACAGACAATTATATTGGGAAACGCCGGCATCCGTTAGTCTACTCACCACTACGCAAATCGAAATGCAAGCCCCATCCTCGATGGTTGGCGCATTCAATACGTTACCCGGCATACGCATGGAAGAACGGTCTCCGGGAAGTTATCGTTTGTCGATACGAAACAGTTTGGTGCGTTCTCCTTATGGCGTTCGCAATGTTAAGGTGTATTACAACGAATTCCCCTTTACCGACGCCGGAGGAAATACCTATCTGAATGCATTAAACATGAATGATCTCCAAGGCATAGAAGTATTAAAAGGCCCCGACGGTAGTTTATTCGGAGCAAATTCGGGCGGAGTTGTCTTCTTAAAAAGCGATGTCGAAAATAACGATAAAACACAGCTCAACACCTATGCAGGCTCTTTTGGAACCGTTGGGGATAATTTGTCCGTTTCCGGAAATGCCGGGAATCATTTTATATCGCTCAAACAATCATGGCAGAGAAGCGACGGTTACCGCCAGAATACGCAAAATAATAAATTTTTCAGTCAACTGTCAGACAATTGGAATTATTCAAAAAAAAGCTTTTTAGATATATACGCTTTCTTCTCCGATATTTCATACCGCACTCCGGGAGGTTTAACGCTTGAACAGTTTAATGAGAACCCGGAACAAGCCAGGCCGGCAACATCCCGGCTTCCGGGAGCGCAAGAACAAAAGACCGGTTCGCACAATGTAATGTATTTCGTCGGTTTAAGAAATAAAATCGCCGTTAATTCGATGCTCTCCAACACTTCGTCGGCATGGGGTAATTTTGTTGATTATACGAATAGGGCCATAACAAATTACGAAAAACGAAAAGAGGACAATTGGGGATTCCGCTCTTACTTTACATTAAAAAACGCCGATACGATAAGTGAAAAATTAAGATGGTCAACCAACGCCGGCATGGAGTGGCAAAGATTATCATCGGATATTCATAATTTCGATAACAAAGCCGGAATAGCCGGAAACCTGCAGGCATATAGCGATATACTCACAACCCAATATTTTTGGTTCGTAAAAGGCCGGGTTGAATGGAAGCACCGTATTATATTCGAGGCGGCCCTGTCCTACAATTATTACAGCTATCACTTTAAAGATACGACCCATATCAAAAACAATTTTAAACCGGTGGCGATGCCTCATTTTGCCTGCAACTATAGGTTAAACGATTTGTTGCTGTTCCGTTTTACCTTAAGCAAAGGATACTCTCCTCCCACAACCGCCGAGGTAAGGCCGGCAAACAATAAAATATATAGTTCCCTAAAGGCCGAATATGGCTGGAACAGGGAGATCGGGGCAAGATTATTTGCTTTTAACAATGCCCTGATTATTGATGCTTCTGCCTATTCAACTAAAATGCGAGATGGTATTGTTACACAGATAGACGAAAACGGAACGTCTTTCTTCGTTAATTCTGGAAAGACAGACCAAACAGGAGCTGAAATTTCTTACTCCTGTTTATTTTCACTCCCCGTTCCTTTTATTGAGAATGTGAAATGGAGCGGGGCCTACACCTACTCTCATTACAAATACAAAGATTACCGGACAGAAGACGGAGATTATTCGGGAAACAACGTCCCCGGCATCCCGCGTCATGTGCTCACCAACAGTTTGGCGATTCAATTAAAATCTTCATTCCATTTTTCAGCACAATACACATTTAACGATAAAACGCCGCTCGATGACGCAAACACCCTGTTTAGCAAAGCGTATCATTTATTGCAAGTAAGGGGAAGTAAAACCTTTTGGATGCGGAAGATGAATAGCCTCGAAATTTATGGAGGAATAGATAATCTGCTAAATCGAAAGTACAGTCTGGGTAATGATATAAATGCTTATGGAGGAAGATATTATAATGCTGCGCCCACACGAAACTATTATATAGGCCTAAAAATAAATATTTAAAAATGAAAATGAAATTCATTTTGCAGATTATTCTGTTTTGTTTGATGCCGATATACTTGACGGCGCAAAATGCCAGGGGAAATATCTCCGGAAGAGTGATGAGTGACGATTTGCAGCCGGTTGAGGGATTGAAAGTTTCGTTGTTGAAAGCTTCAAAAAATACGACAACGGATGCCGAAGGATTTTTCGCCTTTTACAACATCCGGTCGGGCGCAGATACCCTGGTGGTTTCATCTGCCGACAAAATACATGAACAGATAGTCGAAATTCCAATCAATAATACATTGAATGTGGGAGAAATACTGATAGGAAAATTATTTAAACAACTAAAAGAAGTGCGGGTTGTCGGGCATCCGTCTTACGAAACCGACTATTCTACACTGGGCACAAAAGTGGAAGCTTACTCGCTCCAGGTACCGCAAGCCATATCTACGGTAAATAGTGCGTTGTTAAGTGACAAAATGATTATCAATCTGAAAGATGCTGTTGATAATGTAGCCGGTGTAAGTCAATATTCGGGTTATGACGAGTATACCATACGTGGATTCAGGGCCGAAAATGCCCGGCTCATAAACGGTTTGAGAGGATATAACACGACTTATACAAATCCGCTGCTTTTAAATATTGGAAAAATAGAAATCCTGAAAGGCCCATCTTCCACCTTGTATGGAAACGGCGACCCGGGCGGCACAATTAACATGATCACCAAAAAACCCTTGAAGAATACGGTTGCCGATATCGAATTATTTGCCGGTTCGTGGGAGCATTTTCGCATACAAGGCGGTATTACAGGCGCTTTGGATAATAAGAATAAATTCTTAGGGCGTTTGAATGCAGGATATGACCAAAACAAATCATTCCGGTATCAATCGGATGGCAAATCATGGCAAATAGCTCCTTCTTTCAGCTTTTTCCCAAATGATAAATTGGAAGTGAACGCCGATTTTTCAATATCGGCTGTCGATGGCGTTTTAGATCGGGGGCAACCCGGCCTAACGGACAACGATGACTTGAAAGCGACCTCGAAAAAACTAAACCTGAGTCAACCCGGGGATTATTTAAAGGAAACGGATATAGCTTCAACGGTATCAGTCAAATATAAGATAACCGGCGATTTGCATTTCAATTTAGGCTATTTGAATTACCTTACAAGACAAAAAGTGGCGAATCATGGTTTTGAAAGTTATGCGTCAAACGACTCTGTGAATTTGAATTATACAACATGGAAATACAATACGGCAACCAATACCGTATCGGCATTTCTTACATACGACATAAAAACAGGCCCTTTCTCGCACCGACTGCTTGGCGGATACGATTTTGTGCATACCTCTGTGGATTTAAATCAAAAATACTATGAAATACCCGACCGATTTGGCGATGGGTCGGGTATTGTAGGCCGGTTCAGCCTGCTTCAGCCGCAATATGCAAAAAGGCACGTCGATCGGTACAAATTATCGGAATATGATTCGGAAGCAATGGAAGTGGATGGTGAACGATATTATACACAAGGTATTTATCTTCAGGATATGATTAAATGGAACAAGTGGATTTTGTTAGTGGGAATAAGGAATGAATGCTACCGCAGCACAGATGATGAAGATGATGAAGAAGCGATAAAGCAAAATGTATTTCTCCCTCGCATCGGCTTAACTTACCTTCTTCAATCCAATATTGCCGTATATGCAACTTTTAATAAAGGGTTTGATCCCTTTGAAGCTGCGGGAGAATTGCAAATATTTACCGATAAGTTTAAGCCTGTAACCAGTCAGCTTTTCGAAGTGGGGTTGAAGTCGGATATTATCCAAAACCGGCTTTCGGCTTCGCTTGCCATTTATCAAATTACATTGGATAACGTCGCCGTAAATGCAAACGATCTTTCCAATCCCAACCTGTTTGTTCAACAAGGCGAGAATCGTTCGAGGGGTGTAGAAATTGAACTAAACGGGAACATCTTGCCGAATCTCAGTCTATCGACATCTTACGCATACAACGAGACTAAAATTACCAAAAGCCGCGTGCCGGAAGAAGTAGGAACCATAGCCAACAATGCACCCGGGCACACATCCAACGGATTGTTGAAATACAGTTTTGCACAAGGTTTTTTGAGAGGGTTGTCCCTTCTGGGCGGATATACATTTGTAAGCAAACAAAATACACTGCAAAAGAATTTTACGTTACCCGCTTATTTTCTTCTGGATGCCGGATTACAGTATAGTTATCAGAAACTTACATTAAGTGTAAATATAAAAAACATTGCGGACAAAGACTATTGGTATGGTGCGTACAATAATGTATATAAATGGGCGGGTATGCCCCGGAATATAATGGCGGGATTAAAATATACGCTATGAAATATGCGTAAAAAAGATATCGCATGGGAACTAACTGTCAGCAAGTCGCTTCGCATCGGTTAATTGACGGTACGAATCATTATCCGTTTATTCATGAGGTTGATCTTTGAGAAATCCTTTGTCCATCCAAAGAGTTTTCAGGTTCCGGAATCGATGGATGAAGTCCTCGTAATCTTTATTCTCGCGGGATGTCCATCCGCTTTCGGCATAAGCTGCGATCCTCGGGAAAGTCTGATAATAGACCCTGGCCGTATTCGGTGTATATTCTCCCCACATTTGGCAGCCCAATCCCAGAATCTTGGGTTCGTCTTCTTTTTTCAATCCTTCGGGGATGGGATCGAACGAATAAGCCTGCTGAAGCGATATACGGTCGTACCCATAATCAAGGTATGTGAAGTGACGGTTCGAATTGACCACGTCATACCCCTTTTCGATGGCTTTGTTCACGAGACTGATGTCGCCGTCCCAAAAGTGGACGATCGTTCCGGGAGCCAGTTGCTCGGATTGGCTGGCTTGCATGTGCTCCTCCCCGCGGATATTGTCGCCCGTGATCTCGTTCCATCCCATCATCCGTACTCCTTTGGCGGATAAATAGCGGGAGAAACGGTTGATAGACCATACCTGCAGGTCGGAAAATGTAGGTATATTGTTTTCTTTCATAAAAGCAACGATCTCCGGATTATTCTGCCAGTGTGTATAATTCGCTTCATCTCCCCCGATATGGACAAGCTTGGAGGGAAACAGGGCGATCACTTCGTCCAACACATGATGCAGGAATTCCTCCACTTTCGGATCGGTTACGTTGTATAAGTCGCCCCATACGCCGTATCCCTGCGAGCGGCTCGAAGATCCGAGCCAAGGGTAGGCATAGATGGCTGCGGAAGCATGTCCTGGGACTTCTATCTCGGGCATGGTTTGGATGCCCCTGTCGGCGGCATAGCGTACAATTTCGCTGATTTCGTCCTGAGTATAAAACATTTTGCGATTTGGATATAGCTTATCCCATTCTTCCGCCACCTGTTTATGGGAAAAGTCGCGTTTGGATCCGATGGTCGTCAACTCCGGATATTGTTTTATCTCGATACGCCATCCCGGGTCGTCCACCAGATGCCAGTGAAAGATATTCAGTTTGAGGCGGGCCATTTCATCGAGCAATCCTTTTACTACGTGCATTCCGTGGAAGTGGCGGCTTTCGTCGAGCATAAATGCCCGCCATGGAAAGGCCGGTTCGTCTTCGATGGTACAAACAGGGACGCTGAATTTTCCCTGATCGTTCTTTATGATCTGCCGGAGCGATTGCAATGCGTACAATAATCCGTTTTTTGTTGAAGCTTCGGCTGTGATCCGGTTTTTATGTTTGTTTCCTATCGTCAATCGATATCCTTCGTTGCTTGGCGATGCTTTTTCGTTGAGCTTTACGACAAGATCGGCATCGCTTTTGGATGTGAAAGAAGTCTGGATACCCAATTCGTAAAAGATAGACGAAATATAGAGCTTGTTCAGTTGGGCGTCCGGATCAAGATAAATACGGAGGCCATTTTTTAACGCAATATCACCACCTTTCACCTGTGCATGCAGTGGTTTTGGGACGATAGGCAGTTCCTGTGCCCCGCCAAAAAGTGGCAGGCAAAATGAAAGACAAAAAAGATAGATTAATTTGATATTCATAATGGATAAATAAATAATTTAATGTTGGAAAATTTCAGGATATCTGCGGATAAAATATAGGGGAGTACAACTCCATGCATGGCAGTAACTATTTAACGGATGAAAATTGTAAGGCGACAGATAATCATTGCCGGGGTCATATACTTCCCAAAACGTGTCCGCTCCTTTTTCAATCATTCCGCCCCAATAAGTGGTCAGTATCTCCTTTGCTTCTTTTTGCAATCCGGCGTCAATGAGTGCCTGAATGTAATAATGGTACAAATAAGGCGATCCCGGAGTCGTAACGTTTTCCGAACGGCTTAAATTTTGCAAAGCTCTCCGGGCGTCTTTTTTCGATGCGATTCCACTTAATACCATCCATATTTGGGAGGCATACGATATTTGTTTGTTTTCAAGCCCGGTGAAAAAACCTGTCTTTTTATCGTAATAACGGCGGTAGGCGGCTTTAGTCATTTTTTCTATTAAAGCGGGGAGTTCGGATACTTCCTGTTCTTTTCCGAGCAGTTTTGCTAACTCATAGGTGTTTTTTAATGCGAATACCGACACTCCATGCAACGAAACCTCCTTATACAGATTATCTTTCCAATCGATATGGATCCACCATTCTTTGTTAGCCTTTTTAAAATCCATTAATCCGTCGGGTTGCAAATACGTGTGAATAATATCGAGTTGCTTTTTCGCGACCACCCATAAATCGCCGGCGGTTTCTTTGTCGCCGGTGGCTTCCAGATAATCTTTCAGTGTGACGTTATAAAGCAAGGCATATTCCAAAAGGAATAACCGGGAATCGCCGTGAGGTTCCGGAGTTTCATATACACAAGGATGTAGATAGCCGTTGGGATGGCTCAATCCGGCTAACAGATACAGGCATCTTTTAGTCAATTCGATCTGCTTGAACGAATAGTAATTGGCCATTGCCTGAAGATACAGGTCACCGATCCATAAGCGCTGGTCTCTTTTCGGGCCGTCTTCAAAGACCGTCTGCATACACTCTTTCAATGTATTTAACGACGTTTCATCAATTTTCCGGATCATCGGATCAACGCCGGAGGGTAGGGGCGCGACCGCTGTTGCAGCCGAAGTGCCGGCATTGCAGTACATGCTTGTGAATCCGAAAGCATAAGATGGTTTTGCCGTCAGTTCTATTTTTACATATCTGAAAGATACCCGTCGTGGAATAGTTGTTGTGGAAGGCAGGGTCATAACGGTTACCGTTTCGTCCTGCATCCATGCCCGGGAAAGGCCTCCCGGAAACGGATCGAACGGCGTCATTATTTCGGAAGGAGTCTCGCCGAAAGTGAATTTCAACCGTACGGGAGCGTCCGCCACAGTACCGATGGGGGCCAGAGAGAAAGAGAAATATCCCGTCACGTGTTCTCCGAAATCAAGAATGATTTCCGTTTGATCACGAAAGGAGTTCCCATAGAACGAGAGTATATTTTCTTTCGAAGCCGGCTCAACTTTCCATCCTTGAAAAGCTTGTTGATCGGGAACAATCTTTACCGTCTGCAAAGGCGCTTTTTGGGTAAAGACGAGTTGAGGGGTGTTTGCTTCGGCTTTTTCCAGCCAACTGACACGATAATCTTTGTAAAAATCCGTATCCTGCGCATGTAAACCCCATGTAAAAAGAAACAAAAAAACGGATATCCAGTATTTATACATCTTTCTCACTTCTAATTTCTCATTTTCCACTTCTCCCTGTCCGATATACATAGTTGAAGCGCCCTCCGGGAGCAACGTCGCCATTGAGGTACCAGTCCATCGGGTCGTCTTCGTCTTGCATATTGTCCGACCATTTGAATTCAAAATCAAGATCGGATGTCTTTAAGCCGATGGTAGAAGCAGGAAAAGAAATCATCAGCTTTTGCCCTTCTTGAGCAAGAGCAATGGTTTTAAAGGTAATCCATTTACCATTATCGTAACGTTGTAATTGCGTGCCTCCATCGATGCGGTAATCATATCCGTACCAACCTGTGTGGTGGTTACGGTCGCTATCGATATAAAGCCTCATCCAATTACTCCCCGGATTATCTGTGATATCATCGGACGTTTCGGCATAGAAATAAAGATTCTCTTTATCGCGTGCCGCTTTCAGAATATAAAAATCATTCCTGCCGGTTGTGTTCGTATATGTTTTTGAGGGATTCAATTCGGCTCCCGGATGATTCCGGTGCGCCGTATCATTTACATAATCCGTAAAGACAGGCTTCACCCCGTTCCAATCCGAAAAGTTTTCGATCTTTTTAGGGGCGCTCGCCGACGGCACCGCGTTTACGCCTTTATATCGTCTGATGTTTGCTGTCAACTGCATGTAAAAGTTATCTCTCAGGCCTGCCGTAAAAGTCGGTTCAATATCGCGGCTGTATTCGGGGCTGGCCTGGTCACAGAAATACGAATGTTCAGGGTTCCCATCCGTGCTTCCCCAGCGCCCGGCAATCCATTCATTCCATCCGGTGACAAACACAAAGGGGACATCTTGTTTCAGGGCGTAATCCCATTGTTCCTGGAAATTGTAGCCGTAACGGATATCGGTTTCCGGATTTCCGTGCGATCCGTTTCGATAACTTCTTCCCCAATTATCCATATTACCGTAAAAGGCCGATCCGCCCATTCCGGCTGCCGGATTGGGATGCTGTGCTACCGACACGTTGATGATTTCCCGTTCGCCTTTCAAGTTTGTGTAAACAGCTTGCGGGCGGCGGAAATCAATCCACGGCCAACCGTTCGGTTGATCGGGTTCGTTGGGCCATTGGGCTTCCCGGAAAGAGAAGAACGATTCGAAATCTTTTCCTTCGGCTTCTTTTGTCTTTCCGATGATCAAGGGTTTTCCTCCCAGATAATACCATGTCGACGGATAATAATAAGGCGCTCCGGATTTATAAAAAGCATTGTATATCCGTTGCATGGTATCACCCGAAGCCGTATTCGTGTAATAGACGATTCGGGGAGGGTTTTTCCCCTGATCCTGCAGAGACTTGATCGCTTTCATCAGGACTGCCGATTGTTTTTCGTAAATAACGGTGTTCGTTGCGTCCAGCACTAAAAAGTCCACCCCGGCATCCGTCAATAACTGCATGCTTTTAAGATGTACCCAATAATCCTCTCCGCTGTAATAACCGTAAATAGGTTCTCCCCAGAAATAATAAAATCCTCGCGAAGCAGAACCCCAGTGCGGACTGTCTCCGTCTTCAAGCGCTTCGGGATGTGCCGGAATTATTTTACTCAGATCCCACGCATGTTCCGATGTTTTCGAGATGGGATCGCCTTGCCATAGGAAATAGAACATAGCCACTTGCCGGTTTTTTCTCAAGTTACCGGTTTCTTTGTTACCGGGCAAAACTCGTCCCAGTTCATCTGCGCCCGCGTACGGTTGAACGAACGCGATCTCCTCGGCCGATGGTTGTTCGTTGGCGGGAGTTCCCTCTTCAAAGTTCTCGATGTTTTTTTCCTTGCACGAAGATGCACAGAGAAAAGCGGATGCCGAAATCAATAAAAAATAATAAATTGTTTTCATTCTTTTTTAGAAGATGGTGTGCCGAAAACGTTCTTTACTGCATCCAGATATTGATATTTCCAAATAGTGTCCGGTTCCAGATAGCTGCCTTCCGACCATTCGTTCCATGCATTGATCGTCACTATTTTGGGTTGTATGTTGTTTTTATCGATAAACTCTTTGGCTTTGACAAGATATTTCTCGAATTTTTGCGGAGTGGAATTGGTAATATAACCCGTTTTGAAGGGAAATCTGGGGTTGGCATCCCAACTAACCGTTATGTTCGGGTAATAGGTCATGGAAAAATCGTTCCCGAATTTGTTCCACATATTCGTTGAAGCATCACCCCATACTTCATAATCCCCATCGGGATTTTGCAGGTGAGCCCAGCAATAATTCGTCAGGCTTTTGAATCCGAAATACGACAATACTTCGCTCTGGCTTTGAATGCTGTCGCCGGGTACGCCTTCAATCGAGCTTGGTAGCGCTTCCCATAAGATACTTTGCAGATGCAGTCCTGGAAATCCGGCCTCTTTGGTTTTTTGTGTGAAATAATCCAACGCTTCCTTTGTTTGTTCGGGGCCTCCCAAGCCGTTGATGAGCGTGTTCAGTTCGTAGATGCAGAAGACCGGTTCGCCGTTTATTTTGTAATAGGACGGGTCTTTGAAATATTGATTGATCACTCTGTTCACCACGATATTGAATTGTTCGCGATCTACTTCGCCGTCCCAGATGACCGAGTCTTTACGCGGATTATCCACATCCCAGTAAGTGGTCGCATCGTGATTCGCCCACATCAGATAGAAGTTCATGCGCCCGTTGTTGGCTTTCAGAAAGCCGTTATTGATGCAATCCTCCAGGAAGGGTTGTTTATCGAACCAGTACCAGTCGAAGATAAAAGTATTCACTCCATATTCTAAGGCGGTCTCTATCTTTTTATCCATATCTTCGGGATTTGCCTCATTCTGGTAACCCCATAAAGGGACTTTCGGCTGTCGGTGTCCTTCTTCCTTCGCTTTGGCATTATAAATGATTTCCCATTCACCTTTCTTTTCCGGAAAGAGGAATTCTGCGCGAGGTTCGTAGTGGTAAGCCGGCCAATAGAATGCCGCGACGGTGTATTCCGGCGTTTCTTGATTTTTCTTATGATTATTTTTACAGGCGGGTAATAAAAAAAATGCCGGTATTAAGAAAATCGCAAAAAATAATGTTTTGTAGTTCATGCCATGCTTATGTTTTTAATTTATTTCTTTGATAATTGAATGTTGTAAAACGCTGGTATCATAGTTCTTTTTATTGAACGACGCAAAAATAAGGATTACAATCGAATATATATTGCAAAAAATGATACAAATACTACGATTTTTGATAAGCACTCTCTTTGTCGTCTCTTTATTATTTATATTCGATTACTTTTTCACCACTACCATTACACCGTTAGCGACAGCTCGCTCGGACTTGTCGGATGGTTTATTTTTTATTTCGCCGTTAACTACCATGCACGAAGAGCCGCCACCGTCAAGATTGGCTGCATTGTAAGCCCCGAAGGCCTTAATGATCGCTCCCACTTGCCCTGTTGTCGCTCCTACTGAATAATTTGTCTGCCGTCCGTCGATGACGATTAGGTAAATTTTTTTCTTATCCTGCGAGTAGCCGATGGCGGTACGCGGATGTACCTCATTCCAGGTGTTCACCGGTGTTCCGTTCTTAAGGAGCAAGTCTTGCGAACCGATTATGTGCAAATGCTTGTCGGCCTGTTTGGTGCCGTTCATCTTTATATCCATCGCAACATCTACTTTGTCTCCTACGCTAAGGTTGCTCAGGAACGTTTTGGAATCTTTCCCTGAAGTCTTTCCCTTGATTTTCATGTTGCGGATAAGCACATGATGTCCCGTTCCGTTGCCTATATCCAGTCTGAATGTATGTCCGGTTTTTCCCCATTGATGGTTGTTGATAGCGGTTTTCAGCTCGTGCGTGAATGTTTTCCACTTGCTTTCGTTTTCAGGGTCGATGCCGGTATTTACTAATTGTAAGTTTTCGCCGGTCGATACTCCCACAGCGGCGCTGGGTCTGCCGTAGAATATTTGGAAATCGTTGATACTTGTCGCACTTTGGTAATCAAAGGAGAACGATGCATCCGGCGCACCCGTCACGCTGGAGGTCAGTCCCGTTGTATAAGAATTGGGATCGCTGCCGGTTGTTGTCAGTTCCCAATAATTGCCTTTATCGGAAACGGTCAGGGAATTTGGTTTTTCAGGCTTGTCTGCGAATCGGAGAGTTTGCTCGGGATTACCGAAAGAGTTTCCAACCAATATGGCTCCCTGCCCGTTAAAATCTTTCCCTTTGTAAGGTTCTGCCGCAGGTATGGTTGTTTCAATGTTATAATCAACAGCCGTGACGGTAAATTCCATCCGGTCATTTACGCGCCATCCTTTTTCCGGATACGATAAAGAAACCATGGTACTCGTGTAGGGAGACCATGCGAATGCCGAATCCGTAGGGTACGAGTTTGACTGGTTGTTGAATAACACTAATTCGCCGGCACCGGCATACCCGTTCACCTCGGCTAAGGTGAATGATTTGCCGCCGCTTTCCACTTTTCCCGAAAAAGAGATGTTGTTGCTGAAATCGGGTGTTCCGTCATCGTGTATGATAAATCCGCTGTTGGATGAATAAGGTGTTTGAACCACCATGCCGTTGGTTATTTCAATACCAATCGGACGGTTGTTGATATAAGCATATCCCGTTGAATTTCCACTCGATAAAAGGTAAAAATCGCCATTGATTACGGCGGCAGGGTAGTTACTTGTACCGCTAAATTCTTTCTGTTTACGAGCCGACATGGCCGAAGGACGTTCGATGTTTCCCCACGTAGCCGTCGATGCGGGAACAACTTCTATTCTGTTACCGGGATAGGTGAGGTCCACTTCCAGTAAATTAACGACCAGTCCCTTTCCTAAAGTCCCGAATCCGTTCACAAATTCCGGCATACTGAACTTAAACCATTTCACCCCCTGCGATACTTCTTCATAATTCAACGTGTCGACCGCATAACTCGTGGAACCTATGGGTATTCTAAGAGGGGGTTGCTTGACCGTAACAAGTATGGTTTTCTCGATATCGCCCGATTTCACCGTGATGAGCGCCAATCCGGCCGACTTCCCATATACCTGGCCGTTAATGGATACCGTTGCGATATCCGGATGATCGGAATTCCAAATGAATGACACGCCTGTGGCATTTTCCGGTTCCGGGCGGGCGGTCAGTTGTTTCAGTTCGCCTGTCGTAAGCGTTAAGCTTTCAGGTGTAACATGAATCGCCGTCAAAGGAACGCTGACTTGCGTCACCGTGACGGGGATCGTCGTATGAATATTGTTGCTTACCCGTCCGTACACGATAATATTCGTCTTCCCTACAGATAATGCCTGTATCAATCCTGAAGAAGACACAGACGCAGTCTTTGTATTGCTCGACTCCCATTTAAAGGGCATTTCATTCGGGTCGGCATCCTCCGGAACGGAAGTTGCCGTTATCTGCTGCGAACTGCCGATTACCAAGTTAACCGATTGAGGTGTAACTGCAATTCCCGTTAACGGTTTGGTGTTTTCTACATCATCTTTGCAGCTCCACAGAACTAACAGGCTAATTATAACCCATAAAATTTTGTTATTCGTTTTCATTTCAAGATCAAGTATTACATTTATAAATTATAAAGCCCTATTTACAGATACTCATTATTATAAATAGGAATTAAATCAATTTTTCTAAAGAATATTTCTGCACCTTCGGATTGGATTTGTATTCGGCCCTTGTTGGGAGCAACCCTTAAGGCATGATTTACCGTTTTTCCATTAAGAAAGACTTTTATTTCGTCGCCTTTCACCCAACATTCCAATCGATTCCAATCGCCCGCATTGTTTTCAACATCATATTTTCCCCGGAAATTTTTCTCATCTCTCCATTCAGGATCTCGAAAAACCCAATTAATGCGTCCTTTATGAATTGTTTTCAGCGTTCCGTAGGGATGATGCAAATACGAGTTGTTTTGTTTTTCAGGAGCCACTCGACCGGTCAATGAAAAATTGTCCGTTCCATCGCCGACAACAATAAAATCTCCTGTTCCGCCTTCGATAATATTGCATTCGAAGGCATACATCCAAGTTCCGGAATATGCTCCGTTTTTTCCGGTAGAATGTAGAAGCAATCCGGAATCCCTGGCTTTATCTTTACGCGGGGAATAGGTTGCATTGCCCCATTTATAGTCTAAGATAATTTTATAATCTTTAAATTCTTCTTTTGTAGTGATGCATCCCCATTCCTCTCCGGTAATATGAAGAAAGCCTTCCGTAGTGATAGAAAAAACCTTATTGGGATCGTTATCGATTCCTCTGTCTTTAATAAATGTGTACCAATTTTTCAAATCATTTCCACCTAGTAATCGAACAGTGTCGGTCCGGTTACTAGGTTCAACCGGTTTGTTTGATGCATTGCCGGGTCGAAAGGTAAATAGATATACGACAAATAATAGCATAAACGCCGTTGGCCTTATCGATTTTATTTTCAATATTTTTTTGAATGACATGTCTTTTCCTGTTTATTAATTATTTTTCCCAGATAAATCGATAATTGAATCTTCTATTGGGAGCAGTATCTCCCATAGTACAAAAAGAAATTGGATCTATCAACTCAGCAGGATTATCCGACCATTTGAAATCAAAAATAAAATGATTGCCTTTTAATCCAATCAATTCCCGTGGAATCGCCAATTCCAATTTCGAGTCTTGACAACGATAGTCCAATTTCGAAACTTCTTTCCATGCAGCCTTTGTATTCCTCGGGTCATATTGCATGAGTGTGGTGGCAGTCTGATTCTGAATTTCTTTATTGATTAGAAAATCATATCCATCCTATTCCTTTTATAGAATACCCTAAAGAGCTTTTAGATAAGCCTTCCATCGATATCCTGTTTATTTATCAAAAGAATCTGTTCGGAAGGGAACCATCGGTAGCCCGCGTGTTCCGGCAAGATTTCCTTTTTGAAAATCTTTGAAGCAATAACGGACGGCGACAGGTTGATCCATTCCCGCACAGGATACTTCTACTTTACCATCATGTATAATTGCTTGCGCAGGGAGAAAAATGGAGTCTTGTCCAGCTATTTCGAATCCTTCGATGCCCTCTGTTCGATTGAATCCTCCTTCAGCATAGTCAAAGGAAAGAATTATTTTCCCATCGCGGATTTCCATAGAATGATATTCCGGCCCATGGGCTGCCACTTGATGAAAGCCATAAGTCTTGTTAAGAGCCATGAATGCGAGCCGCTTCCCCACATCGGTTTTGTTGCATGGATGGATGTTATGTATTTCATAAGGTTCCACCAGATCATTTGTGGAAATCATCCCGCTATGAGGTATTTGCTTTTGCGCCTTAAATTGCGCTTCTCGCAAAAAAGCAGCCCAATTTCCTTCTCCATATTCATAGGGGGCAATTTCTACATAATAAAAAGGAAGCTCGGGATTGTTCCACTGCTTACGCCAAGAATTCACCATATTCTGAAATCGTTCGGAGTATACTT
The DNA here is from genome assembly GCA_002409745.1 of Bacteroidales bacterium UBA5382. Taxonomy (GTDB): domain Bacteria; phylum Bacteroidota; class Bacteroidia; order Bacteroidales; family Dysgonomonadaceae; genus Limibacterium; species Limibacterium fermenti. The sequence continues at coordinate 18,792 of DHOU01000013.1, read as the reverse complement.
GATAGCTACCGACGTTCGATTCCCCTTGGTACCATATAACACCTTTGACGATGTAGTTCGAGATGGGGTGTATCATACCATTATACATTAAGAGGGGACGTGCTGCGGGATGCAGTTTGTTAACCGTTTCTTCCGTCAAATTGATATCAGGGTATCTGTTCAATTCTTCTCTATTCGTCCAGGATTCTACTCTGGAACCTCCCCAAGCAGAGACAATGATGCCTATCGGAACATTCAGTGATCTATAAAGTGCCTCGGCAAAGAAAAAAGCGGTAGCGCTGAAATTCGGCGAGTTCGTCGGATTACATGCTTGCCAACGTCCCTTAACACTTTTCTGCGGCTCAAACGACTGAGTATTCGGGATCGTCACAAACCTAACGGCAGGGTATTGTCCGGCTAAAGCAATTGTTTCGTTTGCTTTCCGGACCGGATTATTAAAGAATCCATTAAGTGGCATCTCCATATTACTCTGCCCCGATGCCAGCCACACTTCTCCGATTAAGATATCGTGGAGTGTCACCTCTTCACCATCGGAAATCACAATGGATTGCGGCTTAAAACTCGCTTTGGGAGTTTCAATTACGGCTAACCAATAACCTTCATCATTTGATGTAGTCCGTATTGCTGTCTTATTCCATGAAGGCCTCACTTCGATAGTTTTGCTTTTCTCAGCTTCACCCCATATCTTCACCTTGGCGTTTTGTTGCAAGACCATTCCGTCACTTAAAATTTCAGGCAGTATGGGTTTTCCGTATAGTGTTAGTCCGAGAGAGAGTAATGATAATAATAAATATTTTTTCTTCATATTGTAAATATAAAAATGGTTAGCAATCTAATTATTGTTTTCTTTAAAAACGCCCATTCTGTTTATCTTATTGATTGTTACCGGTCCGAAAAGTCCGGACGGCTGCAACGGGCTTTGGGAGTTATACTGATTAACCAGCGACCATGTTTCCCGTTCCGCTTCGGGCAGATTCAGGTCGCCTATCATGCGGTTCGTCCAGGTATTGACCACTGTTATCTTCAACTCGTTGGTTCCCGTTTTTACCTGTTCGGTAATATCGAGCCGGTAGGGCGGCGTCCAGACGCCACCTGCATACGCGCCGTTGACGAAAACTTTAGCCATCGCCGTCAAATTGCCCAGATCGATCAGTATGCGTTGATCCGGTTGTTTTTGGGGAAGATCGAACTGAATGCGGTAATCCGCGCTCCCCGAATAGTATTTAATCCGTTTTTCGGAAGAAGTGCCCCAGTCGTAGAGCGTTTCGAAAGCCACGGGTTCGGAAGGGCCCCGCTTTGCGGTATCGAATGTGACGTTCCAGGGGCCTTTCAATTCCGTAATCACTTTCGGGTCGGGGTAATTGTCTACGATATTTCCCGACACGGGAGATGCCGCGGAGCGGCGGAATACAATGAAAGCGCTTTCGTTGGCCGCCAGTTTTAACGGGACGGCCGTCGATTGTCCTTTTTGCTCGTAAGCCGGAAGATCCCTTATCGAGCCGGTGGTTGCGTCCCATAATTCGGGTTGTTTGCCGGTGATTCTGAATTCGGGATAAATGATTTTTTCTTCGTCCGTTTGGTTCGAAAGAAAATAGATATCTATCCCCGGCATCGTTCTATGCCCGTAATGGATGGAATGATCTTCGGGAAGTTTGCAATCGGGAATGCAGGAGATGATTTCAAAGGCTTCTTCCAGGCTCAGCCCGTTCATAATATATCCTTTGCCGTACTGGCGATACTTCACTTTCTCTCCATCGGCTTGCGCCCACAACTCTTTTGCCAGCTTGTTGACTTGTTCGTCGGCTTGGGGTTGGTTTTGCAGGCTCGGCGATCGGGTGGGAGCGGGGCCGAGAACGACTGCTCCTTCATAAACAAGTTTTTTAATTTTCTCAAGGACTTCCGGGCGCATTGTTTCCAGCTTCGGCAGAACCAATATTTTATATTGCGTTCCATGCGGCAGCGTGAGCAGGCCGTCTTTTACTTTCATATCCCGCAGGATAACTTCCGCATTCATATAATCGAATTGATATCCTACCGGAAGAGGCGGATCGGTGATGCCCGTCATTTTAGGCGCATCCTCTCCAATAAAATAAGCCACATCGGCAACATTCAGTCCTTGTTGCAACATAAAATTCGCCCGTTTTAAATAATCTGTAAAGATATTCAATTGGGAAAACCACGTGTTTTTCCGGTCGAATTCATTGCCAAACCATGCGTTTACTCCGGGATCCTTGTCTTCATAAGGTTGATGAATATATACATGCAGCAACGTATTGTTGATCCCCTCGGCAAAGAACCGGTCGGTGCGTTGTTTCATCATAGCGGGATACCGGGAATAGGCAGGACCTCCGGACGTGTTGGATTCGGCCGATATTTTCTTCTTCCCGTAAATATGCCCGGCGGAAGTCGCTGCCCGGTTTTCGATATTGCCTAAATCGCCCGCGCTCCAAAATTCGCCTCCGATTTCGTCGGACTGCCCTCCGTACATTAAGAATTCTCCGGGGAATCCCCAATGCCCGTAGTTCTCCAGCCATGTCTTCAGGCCGTGTTTGTGGCTGATATCTCTTAATCCGCCTACATAATCATACGCAACCTTGTCGGCGACCAGCCTTCTCATATCCCATAGAAAGCGGTCGGAGGCCAGTTGGCTGTCGACTACAAGTCCTTCGTAAACGGGTAAGTAAGGAACGGGATCGTAACCGTATTTGTTCTCGAATGCCGCGAGAAAATCATCCGTAAAATTTTGCCCGCCCGTTTCGTAGCTGTCTTGTACGACGACTTTAAATGTCTTTCGATCCGCTTCGGGGATTTTCCTTAATATCTCTCCTATAAACCGGTCGAAATGTTCCGCGACCCATTTTTTACTCATCTTGTCGACTTCCAGCCCTGTGGCTTCCGGCGAGGCAGGGGCGTTGGTCACTTGGGTCGGGGCCATGCCCGTTCTCAACACCGTCCATTCCCCTTCGGGAACATTCCACGTCAGTACGCCATCGGCAGACATGTTTTGCGTAATATCTTTCACTTCTCCGCTTTTGATGGCAAGATTCGCCTCATCGCCTTCAAGATGGGAAGGCCACAAATAGGCATTCCAATAGGGCAGCGGGGTCTGGTGCATTTTCGCTAACGTTTTCTCGGCGTATCTCTCCACGCGGGGAGAGGAGCTGATTTCCACTTCCGCCAAATGTACCGGGGCGCTACTGTTTTTAAAGGTCAATTTATAGCCTGTCGATGAAATCGAAGGAATGGAAATCACGACGGGAGCAAAGGGTTTGAATCCGACATTCAGGTCTATGTTTGAGCGATCAATCGTAAACTCCGAAATGGTTTTGAACTTGCCGTCCGCGCCTTTTGCTTGTAAAATAGCCTGCGTTGATACCGGACGTTCCGTTACTTGTACGGATAAGCTTCTTGCCGTAAAAGGTTCTTTTGTATCGAAGAAAATACTGAATTCACCGCTTTCGGGGATGTTGATCCCTGTCGTATTGTTCTTGTCGATAATTTTTGCAAGTTCCGTTATGGAAGGAGAAGAGCTGATTGCCGTATTTTGAACCGTTAATGAGTTTTGATTACCGGTCGTGACGGGATAAGCGATGACTTTCACATCCTGGAAAAATCCTTCGGGTTTCGGTAATGGAATAGAGATTTTTTGCGGTCCCTTAACCGTTGTTTTAGAAGACGTCAGGTATCGCATGGACTGTTCCGGTTTAATCCATGGCCCGCCGGATTGGCTCCAACCGGGAGAGTTGAAGATGCCGATCTCGATATTTAATTCGGTCGCCGTTTTCAGCGCTGCATGTAAAACGTCCCACCACTCGTCGCTCCATATTTTCACTTTTCCGAAAGGAAGGTTGTTAATGCCTATATTGCCGATGAACGCGCGGTTTATTCCGACTTCTTTCATCGCATGGAGGTCTTTCACGACTCCTTCTTTGGAGAGATGGTCGGAGATCCAATACCAATACACACTTGTCTGAATAGAATCGGGAGGTGTCACGAAGCCGCTTTCCAACGATTCCGGTGATAAGGCAGGCTTCTCTTCGCTGCATTGCGAAGCGCAAAAAGTAAATGCCATCACGATTGTCACTAAATTAAATATTCTCTTTTTCATTATAAATGCCTTCTTTTTAGTTCCCTTTATTCTATTGTTTTTTATTCTCTATTGTGTTGTTGTATATACAAAATTGAACCTTCCTCCCGGAGCGGTATCCCCGTTTACATAAAAATCCATGATATTACCGTTTTCCTGCATGTTGTCATTCCATTTAAATTCGATATCAATATCTTTATCTTCTAAAAGAAGAAAAGCTCTGTCGGTTTTGATTTCTAGATGTTTATCTTTTACTGCGTATGAGCATTCAGCTATTTTTTGCCACTCCCAACGATTGCCGATATTCTTTTCCATAACGGCTTTTTTCTTTCCTGGACTCTGGCGGTTAATGATAAAATCATAACCATACCAACCTGTTGATTTATCTCTGTCGCTATCGATGAGAAGCATCATCCAGTTCCTGTCGGATGAAGGAGACAATTTTTCATCTGCCTCTACATAAAAATAGATACTCCGGTCATCTCGGGCTACCTTCGTTAGAACGATATCATTTCGCCCCGTATTATTTATATAATAGGTGTCGTTCCGGCCGCGATGATTGCGAGGAAATGTATTTCCCTTGTAATGCCGGTAACAAGGCAACACATTCTCCCATTGTTCGGCGGATTTACCTATTTGTATCGTTTTAGGAGCCGATGTTTTTTCAGGAGGAGACATACCTTTGAATTTCCTGACATTATCGATTAATTGTAAATAATATACATCCCCTTTGTCACCCCAACCTTTGTTGGGCTCGATATCCCGGCTATGTTCCCAATCGAACTGATCGACGAATGAAAAAGGATCGCCGGTCCATCCATGCTTAGGAAGCCATTGGCCTGCGGTGAATTCATTCCATCCGGTTACGAAAACCAATTCCGGATCGAGCTCAAAAGCCCGGTCCCATTGTTCCTGAAAATTCCAACCATATAGATAGCCGTCTACGCGGGGATCGAAGCCGTTTTGCTTGGAAAAGCTCCTGCCTTGCGATCCGGGCAGGTTAAAGGCGCTGCAATGTCCTTTGGTTTCCGGGGCGGCATTTTGCGCTACACCTACCGTGACTTGCTCATAAGCGCCGTCGTTGGTTTTTATGTACCCGTGTTGCGGATAATTCTCCAGCCAGCCCCATTGGTCGTTTCTTGCCGGCCCGCTCACATAATCGGGTTGTCCCGGCCTGAAAGTGAAGAATGAGGCGATCTCCTTGTCTTCCGGTGAATCGGAAAGGTTATCGGGATAAGCCATGATACATGGTTTCCCTTTCCAATAAAACCATAAGTTTTCGTATCTTCCGGGGTTGTAGACATCCCGATATAATTGGCGGAGCGAAGTCAACGAATAATGAGAATACCCAAAAGGAAGCATAAAAGCTATTTTCGGCACTTTCACCCCGTCTTTCTGCGCCTGATCCCATGTTTTCATCAACGCTTCGTACGAATCCTGCCATGTCAACGAACCGTTGGTGCAATCGAAGAAGACGACATCGACTTTTGCGTCGGCCAGCATTTCGGCATGTTTTCTCAATACCCACGGATCGGTCGTTTTATAATATCCCAGTAACGGTTGTTCCCAAAAGAAAAATCCGGGCTTTTGTTTGCCCCATGCCGGATGGTTATAATCTTTCATTGCCGACGGATGTTTCCGTACTATTTCCGTGATATTTTTTACGATTGTTGTGGTATCGTCGTCGCCTTGATGCCATGTCCAGTAAAACATGGCCACGTATTTTTCCTTTTCTTTTCCGGCATCTTTAAAATCCCTGATTTTACGCCCCAAAGCATCCGTTGCCGTCCACAGATCGCTATTTACTTCCTGGGCATTCAATTGCAGCAACGAAAAGAAAGCCAGGATACAGCTTAGAGTAACTATTTTTTTACGGAATTTCGATTTCATCATTTATTTTACAATCTACATCAATCTTTTATCAATCTATATCGATCTTCAATGTACCACCTTCACTCCTTTAGGTGCCTTGTAGATCGTTTTTATTTTTCCGTCCGGTTGTTTCACATGTTTTACGTACAGTACGCCGTGTGATGTCGGATAGGTGCCTTCTGCGTAATTTAGCGATCCCAGATGAGGTTGTAGCCGAATCACCCGGGCACCGGGTTCAAGCACTTTTATGCCTAATATATGTTCCGTTAGCCAGGTTGTCGGCCCCGACGCCCATCCATGACAGAGACTTCCCCGTAGCCCGATATAACAATGCGCTCCTCCATCGGCATGGATATCGTATTTGCCTTCGGGAACGATTTCGTCGATTCGGGCAGCGTTTATCCGTTCTTCGTATACGAAGTTTTCCCAAAATGTGGTCGCACCTAAGTCGAGCATAGCACCCCAATAGTTCGAGATCAGGTCAATCGCTTCCTGATATTTGCCGTCTTTAGCCAACGCTTCCAACATATAATATCCGTAGAAAGTGGCGAAATCTTTCGCTCCGTCTTTCAGAATAACCTCCGAAGCTGCGTTGGGTGATAAATTTCCGGCTAATGACAAAAGGGCTGCAGCCTGTTTATTACCATGATGACTAGGCTGCTGTTTTTTTGATAAAGCCAACGCATCCGTACATGTTTTTTCCAATCCTTTATCCTTTAGCCATCCGGCGATATCTTTTCCCGCTTCGAGCGTTAAGATGGTCAGCGCTTGCAACCCCGAATGGATGACATCCTTATTTCCATCCGTAGGCCAATCGAGAAAACGACCTCCGTCCAGGTTTTCTTTTCCATCGACAATTTTAGAAACTATTTGATCGATCAGGGATGTAAGATAGGGTTGTTGCTCTTTCAGGTATTCCCAATCTCCTTGACGCAGATATAAATCCCGATGAATAATCACCCACCAGAGGGAATAAGAAGAGATGCCGTTCATCCAGCCGGGCAACGGAGTGGTATTCCTGCCGAAATCCAAACTTTTCCTGACAACTTCATTTTCACCGAAAACCGTATTTACGGCCAATACCTCGGGATGCAAGTCGCCCAACCATACCAAGCGGTCTCTTTTTATTCCGTCCCATAAATATTCCTGCATGTTCAAATGAACGGTATAAGCCCCTACCTGCCATATTTTATTGAGCCGTTCATTGTCGCAGGTAAAGGATCCCAAATAGGGGATATCCCTGTAACGGAAAATGGCACGTATCGAACGGATAGGGAACTCTACATCTTCGTCCAGAAGATCGATACGGACAAAACGAAATCCCGAATTACCCACTTCCACCGTTCCCAGCCACGGAACTTCCAAAGTGAAGTCCCTCAGAGAATGGTCATTCGTTGCCGAGTTCATGCCGGGTACGGTATTGTCTATGGCATTGCTCATGGCTTCGGAGACGGATTCCCCAAGGCGCACCCGTATTTTGACAGGCTTCTTCTCGCCTCGTATGGCGGCTGCAATTTGAATACCACCATACAGTTCGGTTCCATAATCCAATAGAATCGAAGCTTGTTTGTCCTTGTCCGATCGCAGGATGCACATTCCTTCACCGCTTGTAGATAATTGTCCGTCGAATCCGGAGAGTAAAACATCCTGATTTTTTACATACTTGTTGTCTTGATCGGATAACCATACGATTTTTTTCGGCGTAACATAACTTTTCGATATTAGGTCGTCCTGTAATTGTTCATCGAAATTATTTCGTAAAATATTATTTTGAGCGAAAAGAATATTTACGCAAAATAAAAAAGAGACGATAGGTAAAAATGTAACTTTCATTTGTCTGTAACTGTATTATTCCTGCATTATGTTCGTTTTGTTCTTTCTTGCATAGGAATGATTATTTCCTGCATCCCGGTAATCCAGAGGAGTAACCCCGACTCTCTTTTTGAATAAGGAAAGGAAATATTCATACGAGCTGTAGTTCAACCGATAAGCAATTTCTTTAATCGATAGGTTGGTTTCCGCCAGCAGTTCCTTTGCTTTTCGTAATTTGATTTCATGAAAATATTTAGCCGGGGGATAGCCTGTATATTCTTTAAAGACCTTCCGAAACCATGAATAACTTGTGCCTAACTTTCTGGCCAATTGATCGAAATCAATTTCTCTTGAGATATTTTCATTCATGATGATCTTAGCCCGTTCAATAAGTTGTCCCGTATCATTTATCTCAAAGTTCTTGTTTTGGGAAAGGGACAAGATCATTCCCAGAATGTGTAACGCGATTCCGGCCAAATATTGTTGTGAGGCGATTTTATCCTCATTCGCTACTTTGATGGCAGTGATAAATAAATTGACCAAGTCCTCGTTAAAACCCACATCCAATATTTGGGTTTTCTTGGAAATGAATTCGTTTTCTGACAATTGATCGGCAAAAGGCCCTTCGAAACCAATGTAATATTCATTCCATCCCGTAGATTGTAACGGATGGTAACTATGCCATTGTCCCGGGAACAAAACAATAACCTGGCCTTTCCGTATCGACGTTTTCTTGGTTGATTCGGACTCGAACACCCCTTTTCCTTTGCTAATATAGATGAATTGATATTCGCAGAGTGTTCGACCTTTCAGAGGATCGAAATAATAGGCCTTCGGATGTTTTATCGAAGGATATAAGGTGTTTTCTGCGATGGGTTGAAATCCCACCGTATTGACCGTTAATCCGAATGTTTTATCTTTTCCATTAACGATCAGATATTTAAAATTTATTCCTAAGTTATTGAATTGCATGGTGCCTGTTTTTATATAAGATGAAACGGATTCTTCATAGCTCCCTGCAAATATACCTATAATTTTTTATATCCGTTTGTCATCAAAATAAATTCGGAATAATTAAAGAAAAGATCAGTACGGCCATACCGACAGTCAGATAAGCGACCGCTTTTTTGCCGGCGCCGTTCCATTCCTTGAGCAGGATACCCCACACATTGCTGAACACGACGTTCAACGACATGAGTATACTCCATGAAAAAGCCATCATGACGCTCTCCGGCTCAAAAAAACTTTGTCCCATCCCCAGTCCGAAGAATTGGGAATACCAAAGCAAACCGGCCAGCGCACAAAAAAGCAGGTTGTTGACGAATATTTTTTTTGGTGTTTTACTTATTTCCCCCGATGTCTTATTCTTGCGATTCATATAGACGCAATATACCAGATTGGTTATAAAACCTCCGATGGTGACTAGTAATGTTACCGGATTCTGGGCAAACAATTCTTTTGCTCCCAATGCTATTGCAGCCTCTTTTACCGGTATGCCCGCGTTTAGCCCCAGACTGAAACATGCGCTCATTACCCCCGAAAGCAGGGCGATAAGCAAACCCTTCTTCAATGCAAAATCTTTAATGGCTTTCTTGCGTTCTTCTTCCGACATGTTTTTAGAACGCAAACTTCCGGCATATCCTACCAATACGATACCTGTCAGGGTGACAATCACACTCAATAACAATATCAAACCTTTAGGCGAGAAAAGATTGTCGCCCGCCAAAACAGCAGGAATAAGCGTACCGAAGGCGGCGCAGGTGCCCAATGCTACGGATTGTCCCAAGGCAATTCCTAAAAAGCGCATGCTCAATCCGAAAGTAAGGCCGCCTATTCCCCATAATACGCCGTAACCGACCGACTTGAACGCCGCTGCAGAATTTGCGCCGTAAATGGTTATCAAATCGGGCAGGGAATTGGCGATAAGTGCGCCTAATACAGGGAAAACCAGCCATGCGAAAATTCCCTGCATCAGCCAGAAGTTTTCCCACGACCAGTTTTTCACTTTGTTAATGGGAACGTATGAGCTTGATTGGCCCATACTTCCCACTGCAATAATCAAAAGTCCTATAAGTGTGTTCATTCCTTATTCTCGTTTCGATGTGACATCGTTTTCATACGATTGAATCGCGGACACATATTCGTCGCCTACCGGAACGTTATTCTTCAGGCAATAATAATTATAGACCGCGTTCCATGGCAAGGCTTTCAGTTCTTCCAGATAAGCCATCCGTTCGAAGTTCTTCCCCTCTTTTTCAAAGGCGCGCAATTTGTCGGTCGGCTCCAACAACGCTTGGAGATACGCTTTCTGTGTCGATCGTATTCCCACTGCATAAGCGCCCAAACGGTTGATGGATCCGTCGAAGAAATCCAATCCTACATGAATTTTCTCTTTTTGTCCCGAACGGACGATCTCTTGAAAGAGCGCCGAGAGTTCGTCGGTGAGGATAACCACGTGATCGCTGTCCCAGCGTTCGGGACGGCTTACATGCAACATCAATTCCGGAACGAATAACAGTAGCGAGGATATTTTATCCGAAATGACTTCCGTAGGATGGAAATGTCCGGCATCGAGCGTCAACATCATATTGTTTTTTACGGTATATCCCGTGTAAAACTCGTGCGAGCCTACCACATAACTTTCGCTGCCGATGCCGAAAAGTTTGCATTCGACGGTATCTTTCAGATAATCGGTGCTGATTTTTTCGGTGAAGACATCATCCAGCGCTTCTTTAAGCAATCTGCGGTGTTCGAACCGCGAAACGGTTTTATCCTTTTCTCCGTCGGGAAACCAGATGTTGTGTACGCAAGGATCGCCTTGTTGGCGCCCTATTTCGGCAGCGATTCTCCGGCAAAGGCGTAGGTGTTCCTTCCAAAATTCGCGGATTTCAGGATCGAAATGCGAGATGGTGTAACCGTCTGCCGATTTGGGATGCGAGAAGAAAGTGGAATTGAAATCGAGCTTAATCCCTATCTTCTTCGCCCAATCGATCCAGCTTTGGAAATGCTTGGGTTCAATTTGATCACGATCTACAAACTTACCGCCGAAGTCGCCGTAAATAGCATGCAGTCCCAACCGGTGCTTGCCTGGCGCCAACGACAGTACTTTTTCGATATCTTTGCGCAACTCTTCTATTGTGCGAGCTTTACCGGGATAGTTTCCCGTCACTTGGATACCTCCCGATAATTGTCCGTCGGGCACTTCGAAGCCGCTTACGTCGTCGGCTTGCCAACAATGGATGCATAACGATAACTTATCCAATTCACGGACGGCATCTTCCACGTCCACTCCCAATGCGGCATACTGTTCTTTAGCGTGCCCGTATGCCTGAGCGATTTTTTCTTTTTTTGACATGATAACTATTATTTAAATGATTATTTTTCTTGAAAATGATGGATGTAATCGGTATAATGCGCCTTCCACTCGTCGTGTCGTTCGGGGATAAAAGTGTGTAGAGGGATGGTATCGCGGATGACCTTCCGGATATCTTTGATGTCGCCTACAATTCCGGCTGCTTTGGCCTGCATCATGATGTTTCCGATGGCGGTGGCTTCCGACGGCCCGGCAATGACCGGCATCCCGATCGCGTTAGCCGTGCAACGGTTCAGAAAGTTATTTTGTGACCCGCCCCCTATGATATGCAGTGTTTTAATGCGAAAGTCTGCCAATTGTTGCAGATCGGCCAATACCTGGCGATAGCGGAAGGCGAGGCTTTCGAAGATACACCGTGCGATTTCGCCGACGGTTGCGGGAACAGGTTGCCCTGTTTCGCGACAGTAGGACTGTATGGCTTCGATCATCGACTTAGGATTCGTAAAACGCGAAGCATCCGGATTGATAAAACTGCGGAAAGCAGGCGCCTTTTCCGTTTCTTTGATGAGTTCTTCATACGAGATCGTTTTTTCCTGTTCCCATTCGTTCCTGCATCGTTCGATGAGCCACATGCCGCAAATGTTTTTGAGTAAACGGATCGATCCGTCCGCTCCGCCTTCGTTGGTAAAGTTAAGCGCGAATGTCTTTTCGGTCACTACGGGTTCTTTTGATTCGATACCGATGAGCGACCATGTTCCCGAACTCAGGTAGGCGAAATTTTTATTTTCGGCAGGCGTTGCGATCACTGCCGAAGCCGTATCGTGTCCTGCTACGGCGATAACGGGGACCGGATCCAGTCCCGTCAGGCGGCAAATCGTTTCAGAAAGAGCGCCTATCAGCGTTCCCGGAAAAACGATCGGGGCGAAGTTCTTTTCCGAGAGCCCCAGTTCCGCTAATAAATCATTGTCGAATGTCCGGTCAAAAGGATTTAGTAGTTGAGAAGTGGATGCGATAGTATATTCGGTGACCATATTTCCGGTCAGCAAATACGACAAGGCGTCGGGGATGAACAGAAACTTATCGGTGACCGGATAAATGGACGTATGGCGTTCTCTTTGTTCGAAAAGTTGAAAAAGGGAATTGAAATTCATGATCTGAATGCCTGTTTTCAGGTAAGTTCTTTTCTTCGATAATATATTCGTGAAAAACTTTTCGGGTGTGTCGAAAGTATGCGTATCGCGATAGCTGTACGGCATGCGTAGCGGCTCGCCGTCTTTTCCGAAAGATACGAAATCCACGCCCCAAGTATCTATTCCGATCGATGTAAGGGGGATCCCGCGCGTTTTGACAGCCTTTAACGAGGCGATGATTTCACTATATAAATGAAACAAATCCCAATAAAGGAATCCGTGGATGTCAATAATCGGATTAGGGAAACGGTTAATCTCCTCCATCTCGAAACGGCCATTTTCCAGAGTGCCCAGAATGGCTCTTCCGCTTGTCGCTCCTATATCGATAGCCAAGTAATATGTTCTTTTCTCTTCTCTCATGATGAGGTTAAAAAACGATTAGACAGTATTTTTATGCCGCAAAAATACAGATTACCGGTGAAGGAGGCGGTAGTAAATATGATATTAGAACTGTGTTTTTTGATATAATTTTGAGGGAAGGTAGAGACGCAAAATTTTACGTCTTTGCCTTCCCCGGTAATATCACAAAGATTCCCGATATTTGCAGCAATCGGGAAGAGCATCATACGCTGCCTGATCGGCTTTGTCTTTATCGGTGTCGTATCCCGCTGCGGCGATGGCTTTGCTGACGGCATCGACATCGGTTTGCTGCGGATCGAAATTCAAATGCAACTCTTTTTTATCTAAATCCCAATCGGCGGTCGACACGCCGGCAACGCTTTTGGCGGCCGTTTCGATGGTTTTCTTGCACATTTCGCAGAGCCCTTGTACTCCGAGGACGGCATGCTCGTCGTGATGTTCCGTTGCGACGGTTGCTTCCGTTTGAGATTCTTCGGAACCACTCTTCGATTTGTTTGAATTACAGGCCGCAAACAATACCGTTGCGGCGATTAATGCTGATAATACATACTTTTTCATTGTTTTTTCTTTTTAAAATGATTATTGAATAGGATTAACCGGAAATGTACCGGTTAAGAATTAAAGAATTACTTTATACGGAGCGTCAACGCATTTATTGCTACGATGATTGTGCTCACCGACATCAATATTGCTCCGGCTGCGGGACTCAGAATGATTCCCACCGGTGCGAGAACGCCTGCGGCCAACGGGATGGCCACAATGTTATATCCCGCACCCCACCAAAGATTCTGGATCATCTTCATTGTTGTATTCCGGGCCAGCGAAAGAAAATGGATGATGTCGTACGGATTGCTTTTTACCAACACTACGTCGGCCGAATCGATCGCTACATCCGTTCCCGCCCCGATAGCTACGCCGATATCGGCACGGGCAAGCGCCGGAGCATCGTTTACCCCGTCGCCCACCATCATGACGGCTTTCCCGGCTTGTTGATATTCCGAAATCACTTTTTCTTTGTCTTCCGGCAAGAGCGACGCATGAACATCGCGGATGCCGACTTGCCGGGCTACCGCCATCGCCGAAGCCTTGTTATCGCCGGTGAGCATTACAGGGATGATCTTGTCTTTTTTAAGCGCCTCCACCGTTTGTTTGGCTTCCGTTTTAATCTGATCTCCCTGGGCAATCAGTCCGGCCACTTCATTTTTCACTAACAGATAACTGATCGAATTGCCTTTTTCGGCAAACTCGTTAAACAAGTCCTTATCATAAGCCAATGTATTCTTATCCAAGTATGCCGCGGTAACGATTTTCGCTTGCAGCCCGTTTACGATTCCCGATAAGCCTGTTCCGCTTATCAATGTGACATTTTCCGCTTTCGGAATGTCGATCGTATCTTTTTTCGCCTTATTCAGAATGCCGATAGCCAGCGGATGATTGGAATGTACTTCCATGGCGGCCATCGTTTTTAAAATCTCCGTGTCGCTCCATCCGTCCGATAAACTTTTAATAGCCGATACTCGGAAGTCGCCCTCGGTGATTGTTCCTGTTTTATCCATTGTTACTACGGATATTTTTTTTGCTTTTTCGAGTGCATTGCGGTTGCGGATCAATAGCCCGCGGGTTGCTCCCAAAGACGTGGAGCGGGCTATTACGAGAGGTATCGCCAGGCCTAATGCATGGGGACAGGCGATAATAAATACCGTGACCATTCTTTCCAATGCATTGTTTATATCCTTTGTGGCGATATACCACACGATAAAGGAAACCACCCCGACCGCAATCGCTACATAAAAGAGAGCCCCCGCCACTTTGTCCGATATGGATTCCGATTTCGATTTCTCCTGTTGCGCTTGCCCGACCAGTTTCATTACTTGTGCCAGATAACCCGAATCCCCCGTGCCCGTTACTTCCACGGTTATCGTACCTTGTCCGTTAAGAGACCCGCCGATGACGGACGCTCCCGGGGTTTTCGCTACCCCTTTGGCTTCGCCCGTTACCATCGATTCGTTGACGGTCGTCTCACCGGAAATAATCTTTCCGTCCACCGGTATTTTTTCGCCCGGTTTTACCATCACCTGCTGTTTTTGTTGTACCTGCCGGAGCGGCACATCGCGAACGCTTCCGTCCGGCTGTAACAAATGAGCGTTTCCGGGCAGCAGTTCCGCCATTTTTTGCAAAGCGTTTCCGGCATTGCCGATTGCCTTCATCTCCAGCCAATGGCCGAGCAACATGATCACAATCAGTGTAGCCAGTTCCCAGAAAAAATCCATGCGGTGCCCCGCCGTTTGCAGGATATAATTGGCGATGAAAGCATAGACGCTATAGATATAAGAAACGGTAATGCCCATCGATATAAGAGTCATCATGCCTGGTTTTTTCGATTTCAGTTCTCCGGCAGCACCCGTTAGAAACGGTTTTCCGCCATAGAAGAAGAGGAAAGAACCCAACGCCAGCACAATCCAGTGAGAGCCTTCGAAGGAAAGGCTGAAAGGAAGCCGTATGCCCATCATGGGCGAGAGCAGGATAATGGGAATCGTTACGGCGAGGGAAATCCAGAATCGGGTTTTTAGATTTCCGCTATGTGCCATATGTCCGTCCGCAGAGCCGTGCGTATGGTGATCGTGATGTTCCCCATGATGGTGATGATTCTGAAAGTCTCCATGATGGGCGGGGGCATCGTCGCCGGCTATTTCTATCGTGTACTCTCCGGCTTTCGATAAAGCCTCCTGCAATATTTGCGTGGAGACATGTTGCTCCATCGTAATAATCGCTTCGGGAGGGTTTAGGGTGACCTTTGCACGGACACCTTCTACGGTGTTCAATGCTTTTTCCGCTTTCGTCCGGCAATGGTCACACTTCATACCTTTGATACTATAAGTATGCTTCATATTGCTTTATATTTTATTCTTCTTCATTATTGAGTCCGCTTTAAAAAGTATGCGCTAAAAGCGCTATATCTGCCCGTTCAACAACGTAAGCCGTCATTCCTTTCTCCACCGACGTTATTCCCGGTATTTGCAGCAGTCCGGTAAGGCATCATACACCTTTTTATCGGCCTTGTACTTATCCGTATCGTGCCCGGCCTTGGCAACCGCCTGTGTGATCTTGTCGGCATCGGTTTGCCGGGGATCGAAATGCAGATGCAATTGCTTTGTCGACAGATCCCACGAAGCGAGCGATACGCCCTTTACGCTTTTAGCGGCTTTCTCGATGCGGTCTTTGCACATTTCGCAAAGTCCCTGCGCTGTGATCATCGCATGCTCGTCGCCGGCGGCCGCTTGTGCGTGCGAATGCCCTTCGCTTCCCGTCATTGTGTGACCTTCATGCCCCGTGACAGGGTGTCCGGCTTCGGTATTCATCATGCTGCGTTTGCCTTCGAGTTGCGCGCTCGCATCGATGGTGAAGGCGCCGTTGGTGACAATCTCGTCGCCGTCGTTTAGCCCCGAGAGTACGACGTATGAGTCACCCAACGAAGGGCCGAGGTCGATTTCGCGGAGCAAAAACGCGGGCGTGTCCGTCCCCGCCTGTTTTATATATACGATGGACCGTTTTCCCGTCCACAGCACGGCCGACTTGGGAATAACGATTTCGTCGTTATATTGTTTAAGCGGTGCCGACACCGTGGCGCCGGCATACATCCCCGGCTTCAGGCGCATGCCGCCGTTGGGGGTTTCCACGCGGACTTTCGACGTGCGTGTCGCCGGATCGAGCATCGGATCGATAAACGTAACCGTTCCCGAAAACGTTTCTCCGGGTATCGCCTGCAAGGTGAAAGCGACTTTGTCGCCGTTTTTAAGGAACGGCAAATCGGTTTCGTACGCATCGAACAGGGCCCATACCCGCGACAGGTCGGCAATCTCGAATAAAACGCTTCCCTGATTGATATAATCTCCCTGATTCACGTTTTTGCTCGTGACGATTCCGTTGACCGTCGACTTTATTTCGACCTGCGGATCGGCCTTACCCGATTGCTCGATAGCCGATATTTGTCCGTCGGTCAGTCTCCATAGGCGCAACTTTTCCCTCGCCGCTTCGACCAGCAACGGTTGCGACGATTGCAGTTTGCCTGCTTCGATTAACTCCTGTTGCGCGCTCAATAATTCGGGCGAGTACACTGTTGCGATGGTTTGGCCGCGCTTCACGCTTTCGCCGGTGAAGGAAACCTGTAGTTTCTCGATGCGTCCGTTGACGGGCGATGTCTGCGACTGCGACAAGCGCTCATCGACTTGAATGGTACCGTACAACCGTACGTCCTTGACGGGATTTTTACGGCTCACGCGGGTTGTTTGAACGTTTGCCAACGCAACCGCTTCCACCGATAATTGTATGGCGTTGGGATCGATGGATGCATCGCCTCCGCCCGAAGATTTCAGCGGAATCAAATCCATGGCGCAGATAGGGCACTTGCCCGGTTTATCCATTCGTATTTGCGGGTGCATGGAACAGGTCCATACCTGCTTTTCAGTCTCTTCGTGCACGTGTTGAGCGTTCTCTCCTTTCGGCGACGAGCCTTTGAACAGCAGCCATCCGAGGAACAATCCGGCTGCCAGCACCAGTCCGTAACGGACATAGCGATTATTGAATCTGTTTTTTATATTGACGTTCATATTATTTTGTTATTTCGTATTCGTTATCATGAAAAGAGATCATTTTTTGTATCGTCGCGACCATCGTATTATATTCCGCGACGGATTGAGCCTTCTTCAGGCGGTAGTCGAGCAGTTGACGCTGCACTTGTATCACACCGGCCAAATCGCTTTTTCCCGAAACGAACTCCTGTACGAGCAGGCGGTACGTAGTGAGGGCCAATTGCGACTGTTTCTCGTAGAGAGCAATCTTTCGCGAAGCATCATCGAGCAAATGTCGGGTCCGGTACAACTCGGCCTGCATGTTGTTCTGGACGTCGGCGTAGCGCTCGCGGCTTGCCTGCCACCGAAGACGGCTTTCTTTTTGCTGCGCCTTGTATTTGCTGCGATAGATGGGGATGCTGATGGAAATCATAGGCATAATCATATCCATGCCGTTCATCTCCGTTACGGGAATTCCCGCGTGCCCCATATCCATGCGCTTGCCGATGAGCGAATACTGAAGGCCGATGCCCACCATCGGGTAACTCATCTTTTTATCCATTTCGGCTTTCGCTTTGTAGGCCAATCCTTCCTGATCGAGCATGGCCAGCATCGGATTTCTTTGATTGATCTGTGTTACGGTTGCCGGAAGATCGAGTGAAAAAGGAATTTGGCGTATCGAGTCGGGCAGATGCACGGGGTTTTCGGCGGAGCGGTTGAGCAACGTGTTGAAAGCCGCCGTTTCGGCGCTGACCTGCGATAAAAGGCTTTCGATCGTATTCTCCACTTCGGCGATCTCCAGTTGGATGCGCAGCACGTCCGACATGCCGGAGGATGCGCCCATTGCCGACATCCCTGCGCCGGCGTTCATCGAAGCCATCGGTTCGTTGCGTGAGGATGATGCGGTTGCCGTGGAGCCCATGTTACCCATGTTCCCGCCCATCGAAGCCATGCCGCCGGCGCTTGTCGCCGGGGAAGCGGTTGCCGGAGATGATTGCATGCGGTTGCCGGATGCCGGGACGCTTTGCGAAGGTGAAGCGGAGAACTTCCTCAGGGCCAACGTTTCCAGTTGAGCAAGCAAATCCTTGTTCTCGCGGTTGTTGGCCAACTGCTGCCGCAAGCTACACAAGACAAACCATTGCGTATAGACCTGCAAATAGAGGTTGTCCCTGCTTTCGCGGAACTTTTCGAAAGCCATATTGGCCATGTGTCCCGCTTCGGTTTGCGCTGCCTTACGCGTACCGAACCAAGGGAACATTTGCATGAGCGTGAAGTCGGCAATCTGCCTTCCGTCGATAATATCCATCGGTTTCAGGAAGAAGCCCATATCGAGTTGCGGGTCCGGAATCGCTCCGGCTTGCGGTATCTGCTGCAACGAAGCCTGATAAGCCGTGAAATCGGCTTTCACGCCCGGGTTGTTGCGAGCGGCCGTTTCCAGGTAATGACTCAGCGAGTCGGTTTGCGCAACCGCGCTGCCGATCGTTACCATTAACAGTAGGGTGATCAAATATATTTTTATTTTTCTCATATATGTTCTTTTAAATAGCTGTCAGTAATCAGTAATTAATGCGAATCAGTAGTTGAAACTGT
>DHOU01000019.1:27850-51740 GCA_002409745.1 Bacteroidales bacterium UBA5382 | reverse complement strand
TTAGAAAATGCGGGAATTTCAGTTTCTAAAGTAAGTGGACTTTCTGCCGAAGAAATAGAAAAACTATCGTGACTGAGGACGTTGCTTCGAGCTCCGTTCTTGGTAAGAAAAATCAAATCACAGTATAGTGTGACTATGGAAAAGTTGGCGACTATCATAAAAGAACGGCGGAACAGACTGGCTGACACGAAGGCGTAAAATAGTCACCGGGGATGTCACTTTCCGGCATCCCCGGTGAAGACCGATCCCGCAAAATGGGACTGGCGTACCGTATTGGATTTACGGGCCGCAGGAATCGGGTTATTTTCCGTCCGAAGTTTTTCCGCCTTTTTTCTTCAATCCCCGACTGATTTTTGCAGAAGTTAATACTTGTTTGATTTCCTCGTTGATGTCGTCGGCTATCGGTTTATAGGCCGCTTCGCCTTCCAACAGAGCCAGGGCGTTTATCACGTCGGCCATCTTGGTAAAGGCTTTTTGCATTTTGGTGCGGGCTTTTTTCACCTGGCCGATCTCCACGAGCGCCTTGCTGCGTGTGCGATCGTTGTAAATAACGCCTAACGCTCCGTTGTATTCGCCCAACTTCGTGACCCACGGATCGGATGCCGAGGTGGTTACCAGCGGTGCATATTCGGGTTTGGCAAAATCCTGCATCAGATTGGTGACAATTCCGATTTCGGCGAGGATGGGTTTCCGATAGATGTTTTTGCCGTAGTTATCCATCAGTGTCAGTAACTTGGATGCGGCGTTGGACACATCCGGATCGGGATGCCGCAATTGCGATTTAAGATGTTGCCGCAATCCCACGATGGTATCGTCGGTTTTCTTGTCCAACTCCCATATTTCCTTCGTTTCGACATTGGAATAGAGGGGCTTTACGGCAATATCCAATGCGGTATAAGCCGGTGCGAAATGCTCGTCATACGTAGGTTTCAACTTCAGTGTTTCCAAATCTACACTCTTGTAATGATTGTCTGTGTTTGTCATTACCTGATAAAAATCCATTACAGGAACTTCATCTAAATTCTTTTTACTAATTAGTGTCATACTCATCAATATTTAAATTTTTAATAAACTTACTTCCCTTATGTGTTCGGTGTTTTCTGACTCTCCGAAAGTCTTTTACATGAGATGTTGGGTGCTTTCGCACTCTCCGAAAGCTGTTGCATGACGTGTCGGACACTTTCTGACTCTCCGAAAGTCTTTTGCATGACATGTCGGACACTTTCGCGCTATCCGAAAGCCGTTACATGACGTGTTGGACTCTTTCGGAACGTCCGAAAGTCTGTTGCACGACGTGTAATCCGATTTTTAACTGCCGGAACATTTCATTCTCAAAAATAGTTGCGTGGATCTATCAACCAGCCGCGCCATTTTACAGATACGGTGGCTTTCTCAGGATGAGATACCCTTTTTACTGACGGGTATGATACTTTCTCATGGAGGGAAAGTCGATTGTTGCAAAGGTACAATACAAGATGTTCCGTTGTTCATCTTTAATATACTTTAACCTTGTCTTCCGGGCTTTTGTTTCCTCAAAATCATATCATTCGGAAAATTCAAAACAGTTTCTTATTTCCCCAACTATCATTATTTAAAAAACAAAGCATTATCTTTGCACCCATTAGGCGATGAGACCTTATGACAAAATAGGACAGATGATGAAGAAAAAAGCATTAATCACCGGAATTACCGGCCAGGACGGATCGTATTTGGCGGAATTTTTATTGGAGAAAGGCTATGAAGTGCATGGAATCTTGCGGCGTTCCTCCTCGTTCAATACCGGCCGTATCGAACATCTGTATTTCGACGAATGGATACGCGATATGAAGCAGCAACGGACCCTCGAACTGCATTATGCCGATATGACCGACTCGAGCTCTCTGATTCGTATCATCCAACAGGTGCAACCCGATGAAATTTATAACTTGGCGGCTCAAAGCCACGTAAAAGTCAGTTTCGATGTGCCCGAATATACGGCCGAAACGGATGCCGTGGGAACCTTGCGCCTTCTGGAAGCGGTGCGCATTCTCAATCTCGAAAAAAAGACCCGCATCTATCAGGCTTCTACCTCCGAACTCTTCGGACTGGTGCAGGAAGTGCCGCAGAAAGAAACGACGCCGTTTTATCCGCGCAGTCCCTATGGGGTGGCTAAATTATACGGCTATTGGATCACAAAGAATTACCGTGAGTCATACAATATGTTCGCGGTGAACGGTATTTTGTTTAATCATGAGAGTGAGCGTCGGGGCGAGACGTTTGTCACGCGCAAGATTACGCTGGCCGCCGCCCGCATTGCACGGAGAGTGCAGGATAAATTGTATTTGGGTAACCTGGGCGCCTGTCGCGATTGGGGGTATGCCAAAGATTATGTGGAATGTATGTGGCTGATGCTGCAACATCATACACCCGAAGATTTCGTGATTGCCACCGGCGAGAAGCATTCGGTACGCGACTTTTGCACGCTGGCTTTTGCCTATGCCGGCATCCCGCTGCGCTGGGAAGGCGAGGGGATAGACGAAAAAGGAATCGACACGGCTACCGGAAAGACGCTGGTAGAGGTCGATCCGAAGTATTTCCGTCCGGCCGAAGTGGAACAATTGTTGGGGGATCCCACAAAAGCCAAAACCGTGTTGGGATGGAATCCTCGTAAGACATCCTTTGAAGAATTGGTCGAAAAGATGGTGAAGTTCGATATGGATCTTGTGAAAACGGTGTAGATAGAGAGGTCTCCGGTCTTTAGATATTCGACTTTCGACTTTTCATTCGTCATTCGTAATTTGTAATTCGTCATTCGTAATTTGTCATTTGTAATTGATTCTTCTGATTAAACCATCCGAACAATGTGCGGTCTGAACGTTAAATGTTTGGAAGTCCCACTCTTTAAAAACTTATTGATATGAAAAATTTTAAATACACCTTACTGTTTGCATGGGTTGCTCTGGTCGCTTCCTCTTGCACCTCTCTTCAAGGTTGGGCGTACTCACAATCGGATTACGGCAACTACGATAATGATGGCTATAACGATGATTATTACTACGGTGATAATTATTCGGGCGGCGGCATCAGTTTGCAGACATTTTATAATGAGTTGAATCCTTACGGTACGTGGGTACAAGACCGCAATTACGGACAGGTTTGGGTTCCCCGGGTGGGCAATGATTTTCATCCCTATGGGACAAACGGCTATTGGGTAATGACCGATTACGGAAACACTTGGGTGTCGAGTTACTCATGGGGATGGGCGCCATTCCACTACGGCCGTTGGTTTTATGATGATTATTACGGTTGGGCATGGGTTCCCGGTTACGAATGGGCGCCGGCATGGGTCAATTGGCGAAGCGGCGGCGGTTATTACGGTTGGGCGCCGATGGAGCCTCGCGGCGGCATCAGCATCAGTATAAACATTCCCGCGAATTATTGGGTTTTCCTTCCCGATCGTTACATGTATCGCAGCAATATGCACCGCTATTATGCAGGCAGAAGCTATAATACACGCATTTATAACAATACGACGATCATCAATAATACGTATATATATAATGATAACCGTTATTACAGCGGCCCTTCTGCACGGGATTATCAACGAACCACCGGCCGTCAGGTGAGTGTCCGCACGCTGGAAGCAACCGGCAGCCGTTCCGGAAGGAGTAGCGCTCAAGTGAGCAGCCGTTCGGTAAGTGTGTATCGCCCCGATGCATCGGGCAGCCGTTCGAGCAGTTCGCGTTCGTCGGTCAATCAGAGAACTCCTTCGAACAGCCGGAGCGGCAGCGTCAACCGTGATGCTACAGGTTCAAGCCGTTCGAGCAGTTCTCGCAGCACGACCCGGTCCATCGACAATACCAGTCGGAGCACCACTCGCCAATCGCAGTCGGGTACGATAGACAACAACAGAAGTTCTACCCGCGGGAGCAGTACGCGATCCACTTCCACGCCTTCGAGCCGTAGTTCGAATGTCGACCGAAGTACGCCCCCCTCATCTTCCGGAAATAATAGTCGTGCGCGGTCGGAGAGTAACCGTAGTCGAGAGAATAATAACGTAACGACTCCGCCGAGTACCTCCCGCAGTTCCAGCCGCAGCAATTCAGCGACTTCCACTCGTTCGCAAGGCACCAGCCGGAGCACCAGCACTGCGCCATCCACGCGTTCGTCGGGTTCTTCTTCCGGAAGCACCCGCAACGAAACAACGGTAAGTCCGTCTTCGTCGCGTAGCAGTAGCAGTCGGAGCGCCTCTTCTTCCTCTTCTTCACGAAGTCGTTCGAGCGATAACTCCGGTTCGAGCCGCTCTTCCCGATCGCGATAAGAAAACAAATTGAAATAAAATAATCAGGCTGCTCTCCGGAGCGGCCTGACTTTTACCCTATAACCCTTTAACGCATCGAATATGAAATGGATCAACAGAAACGATAGTGAGCGCAACTATGAGGACCGCCGCGGCCGAGGTACGAAACGAGGAATGGCTTTCGGAGGAGTGGGAGCGATTGTGATTGTTGTCATTGCCTTATTGCTCGGGCAAAATCCCCTGCAACTATTGGATATGGCCGGTACCGGCCTTTCTTCTTCTACGGAAGAGGTGACCGACCCGTCGCGGGCGAAGGAAAATGAAGAACTTAAGGTTTTTACATTGGGCGTTTTCAACAGTGCAAACGATGTATGGGCCGAAATATTCCGCCGGCAGATAGGCGAAACCTATCGTCCGCCCACACTGGTTACGTTTACCGATCATACGACATCCCCTTGTGGAGAAGCTTCCGCATCGACCGGCCCTTTTTATTGTCCTACCGATGAGAAGGTTTACATCGATTTGAATTTCTTTCATCAGTTGTCCGGCGAGTATGGTGCGAAAGGCGAATTGGCGATGGCGTATGTGACGGCTCATGAAGTGGGGCATCACGTGCAGAAGTTGTTGGGGATCATCGATCAGGTGAATCAGGCACGGGCGCGGCTGAGTGAAAAGGAAGCCAATAAGTTGAATGTAAAGGTGGAGTTGCAGGCCGACTTCTTCGCTGGGGTCTGGGCCTATCAGGCGCAGAAAATGAATATCATTTTACTGGAGCCGGGCGATTTGGAGTCCGCCATCAGCGCTACTACAGCCGTCGGTGACGATACGCTGCAAAAAGAAGCGATGGGTTATACCGTTCCGGACTCGTTTACGCACGGCACGGCGGCACAGCGTACCTATTGGTTCCGTAAAGGATACGAAAGCGGCGACATCCGTCAGGGCGACCCGTTTAATGATCCGGATTTGAATTAATCGAGGCAAGTCTGTTAGAAATTACGAATTACGAATTACGAATTACAAATTAGGAATTACGAATTGTGGATTAGACGGCAAAATACGCTTCCAACTCTTTTAAGGTATCTTCGTTGGTGAAAATATCATTCACAATATGTCCTTTTTCAAGGACAACAATACGTTCGCAGACGTCGGTTACATGATTCAAATCGTGACTGGAAATAAGCATCGTCATGTTTTGGGTCGCTTTCAACTCATTCAACATCCTTTTCAGGCGGATTTGGGAAGACGGATCGAGCGCCGTAAAGGGTTCGTCGAGGATGAGTATTTGCGGGTCGCCGATGAGAGCGGCGGCGATGCCCACTTTCTTTTGATTCCCTTTTGAAAGATCGCGGATGAATTTGCGTTTGCCCAAAATTTCGCCGTTGAAGAACTCCGTCATCGATTCGAGAAAAACAGTTATATCTTCTTTTGATTTTCCATAGACCTTTCCGGTGAAAGAGAAAAATTCTTCCGGCGTGAGAAAATCGATCAAGAATCCTTCATCGAGAAAAGAGCCTACATAGGATTTCCATTCGTCACGGCGGGCGACGGTCTCACCATTCACCCGGACTTCTCCCGATGACGCCTCTATCAAATCGAGAATCAAGCGGAAGAAAGTGGTTTTCCCTGCACCGTTATTTCCTACTAGCCCAAAACTTTCCCCATTCGCGATAACCAACGACGGAATGTCAAGTACGGCAACGCCATTGTAGAACTTTTTTAATTCGGTAACCTCTATCATCTGTTATAAAGTAATTTGATTTTTATTCTATTCCTTTTTTCTAAATCCTTCACACAAGGCATATTTGCGTTGTATAAACCGTCTTTGGCAAAGCGTGAGTAACGGCTTGCTGAAGATGACGCCGATAACCCCGAGTGCGGCAAACACCCATATAGCAACTTGTTCCGCTCCGAAAATGGATGCAATGCCGATAATTGCCATGGGGCCGATCATGACCGGCAGGACAATCAGAAAATTCTTATAGGTGGTACCTTGGTAATTCATAGCCGAGCCTTCATTCAGATTCAGCCGCTTGGTATTGTAGGAGGCAAAATAAAGGAGGAGAAAGATGTTTACCCCGATGTTATACAAGAAAGCGGATACTTGTAAAAAGATCACCTTTGTGCCGAAAAAGAAATAAGGCGTCGTGACGATAAAACACAAGATATTGAAGAGCATCATCAACGTGTAATTGGCTCGAATATACGTGTCGGCATTCATCTTTTTTGTCATCAGGCAGTCGAAGTGTGAACCGTTCCAACTGATCAGCCACTGGCCGAACATCAGCATCAGCGATCCGGTCGCAATCATGGCGATAAAAAATGTAAAGCCGTAATTGTCGTCATACATTTTCTTAGGATAAAAGAATAAACCGTAAAGGAGAAAGAGGATGGATACGAATAGCGTCGATTTCGTTCGTTTGTTTCTCGTAATCAATTTTAATATCAGGGATATGAAAGAGCCTTCTTTCCCGAAACGATCTGTAAAAGAGAATTTTTTCAGATAGCTCTTGCCGCCGGAAGCCTGTTTGGATGCTTTTTCGGCATATTGATGTTGCGAGAAGAATCGTTTGTTCAGGACGAAAGAGAGTCCTGCCAGGCCTGCTACAATCAACCATCCGAAAGGATTGCCGATTAAAAAGTCGAAGATGCGCAGGGAAATATCGAACAAGGAGAAAACGTGAAAATACTCCGATAAAAAGAGGATGCCGGCAACCAGCATAATGACCGCCATCGCCCACGGATTGCTTCCGTATCTGCGCTTGAGAAGAGACGCAGTGAGGATGTTGAACCACACGAATAATACCGTGATAACGAGCAACCGCAGCGCCGCCCATCCCGAGTGATACGGCGCCTTCCATGCAATGTTCCCCGCAAAAGGAATCATAAACAATAAGGCGGCGTAATTGACCGGATTGAAGAGTGGGCGCAGTAACAGATAGTTTATCAACCTGGTGCGCTTGATAGGCAATATTTGATAAGGAGTAGGGTCGAGCGCGTTCAGAGGTTGCATCAAAAAACGCAAGGCGAATATAATCAATACGATATAAAGCAAAAGGCCGTTAAATGCTTCCACCGGTTGATAATCGGGCAGCGCATCATGCAAGATGGAGGGGGCGATAAACCCCATCAAGACGAGCATGGCGGCGAAATATAGTCCTGAAATCGCTAAGAGTATGTTCACTACCAGGTTTCGGTGAAATCCCGGAGCGCGATACGTTTTCAGCCATTGATGTTTGAATAGTTCGAATGTAATCATGTCGGTTATCTGATAAACAGATGAGTGCAGGCTTATCTTTTCTTTCCGAAGAAAGCGCCGAAGATGCTCCGCGTGATGTTTCGTCCCAATTGGTTCGTCATTTGCCGTGTGGCGCTACGGCCCACCTGCTCGATGAGTTCGCCGATGATGCCGCGCTCTTCTTTCTTGCGGCGCGCTTCGGCCCGTTGCGCTTTTTCCGCTTCACGGGCAGCCTTTTCGCCCTCTTTCTGTTGTTTTATCCGTTCTTTCTCTTCTTCGGCTTTACGGCGTTCTTCGGCATGAAGGTTCTGTTTTTGAGACAATATCTCGAAAGCCGACTCGCGGTCGATCAGTTTTTCATATACCCCGTAGATCAGCGATTCGCGGTTGATTTGGTCGCGTTCCGCGGAAGTGATGGGGCCGATTTGTCCTTGCGGAGGGAGCACAAAAGCCCGTTGAACCATTTGCGGCGCGCCTTTTTCGTCGAGGAACGAGACCAATGCTTCCCCGGTGGAGAGTTGGGTAATCGCTTCGGAGGTGTCGAAGGCCGGATTGGCGCGGAAGGTATTGGCGGCCACGCGCACCGCTTTTTGATCGTTGGGTGTATAAGCCCGCAAGGCGTGTTGCACTCGGTTGCCGAGTTGCCCGAGAATCGTTTCCGGTATATCGGCGGGATTTTGAGTGACAAAATAAATGCCGACCCCTTTCGAGCGGATCAGGCGTACGATCTGTTCCACTTTTTCGAGCAGCGATTTGGGCATATCGTTGAAAAGCATATGCGCTTCATCGAAAAAGAAAACCAGTTTCGGCTTATCCATGTCGCCCACTTCGGGCAGGTTTTCAAACAGGTCGTCGAGCAGCCATAGCAGGAAAGTCGTATAGACGCGCGGAGAGTTCATCAGCTTGTCGGCGGCAAGGATGTTAATGACCCCTTTTCCCTGTTCCGTTTGAATAAAATCGGTAATGACCAGTTCGGGTTCGCCGAAAAACTTATCGGCCCCTTCGCTTTCGAGGCGCAACAAGGCGCGTTGAATGGCCCCGATGCTTGCCGGCGAAATATTTCCGTATTCGGTAGTGAATTCCTTACGGTTATCACCCACATATTGAATCATTTTCTGCAAATCTTTCAGGTCGATGAGCAAGAGTTGGTTATCATCGGCAATCTTAAACACCATCGACAGGACGGCCCCCTGCGTTTCATTCAATTGTAATAACCGTTCGAGCA
Organism: Bacteroidales bacterium UBA5382; assembly: GCA_002409745.1. Taxonomy (GTDB): domain Bacteria; phylum Bacteroidota; class Bacteroidia; order Bacteroidales; family Dysgonomonadaceae; genus Limibacterium; species Limibacterium fermenti. The sequence continues at coordinate 43,001 of DHOU01000019.1, read as the reverse complement.
GTAGCGGCCCCATTTCGGTAACCGTCGTGCGGATGGGGTGCCCCTGCTCCCCGAAGATATCCCAGAAGCGGACGGGGAACTTTTTGTATTCGAAACCCTTTTCGGCCAATTGATAGCCTTCCACCCGTTTGGTTACGCTGTCTTTATTTCCTCCGGCTTTTGCTACGCCCGAAAGGTCGCCTTTCATATCGGCGGCGAAAACGGGAACGCCCATTTCGCTGAATGTTTCCGACAAAGTTTGCAAGGTAACGGTCTTTCCGGTTCCGGTAGCGCCGGTAATCAATCCGTGGCGGTTGGCCATTTTAGGCGTCAGGCACACTTCCGCGTCATCGTTTAGGGCTATAAAAGCGCGATTGCTGTTATCGAACATGATGCATCTAAGAATTTGATTGTTTTATGAATGCACAAAGGTAAAGAATTATTTTGAACTGTATGGGCAACGTGGTGGTTTTCCTCATCATCCATTATGCATTTTCCATTGTCCATTATTTACTATCTTTGAGCAATAAAAAATCAGAACAACAAAAGCGATAATATGGCGGGACATTTCGGCTTCTCTTATGTCGGATTGATGTATCTATTGATGTTATTTATTCCGAATGTTTTTTGGGCAGCGCATCAACCGGCGGGATACGAGCGGATAAAAGATAAAGAGAAAAAGATACCGGTTTTACTTGAGCGTGCGGGACAAGTCGGCGTTACGGCTTGTGCGTTGGTTTTTACCGACTTCAATCTTGCTCCGTTCTCCGCGTGGAGCGTATGGTTGATCGTCTCCTTCGGATGTATGTTATTGTATGAGGTTTGTTGGATACGGTATTTTACCGGAAAGCATACATTGAAAGACTTTTACGGCCCTTTCCTGAGTATTCCGCTTCCTCTTGCCGTATTACCTGTCGCCGCATTCCTGCTTCTCGGAGTGTATGGAAAAGTGGGTTGTATGATGCTCTTCGCTGTGTTACTGGGGATCGGACATATAGGTATTCACGCGAATCATCATAAGGAAGCTCTGCGGATGGCATCGACACCGGAAGAGGAATGAAGGATATCGCGTACATATTTTTTCAGATGCTGTCCGGTTAAGGAATGTCTTTTGTTGAGCAGATCGGACGGAATCCCTTCGAAGATAATCTCGCCGCCGTCTTTGCCGGCGCCGGGGCCCATATCGATGATCCAATCGGCACGAAGGAGCACGTCCATGTTATGCTCGACGATCACGACCGTGTTTTTAAGGTCCGCCAGTTTATCAAACAAAGCGGTGAGTTTGGAAATGTCCGCCCCGTGTAATCCCGCATAATCCCCTTCGTAAATCACGCGGCCGCCTTTTTCACCGGCGCCGGGGCCCATATCGACGATATGGTCGGCAATAGCGATCACGTCGGGATCGTGCTCGATGATAACGACCGTATTGCCTTTGTCGCGCAGTTCCATAAGCAGCCGGTTGAGTTTGTGCACGTCGTGCGGATGCAGCCCTACGCTCGGCTCGTCAAACACATATAAAAGGTCGGAGAGGCTGCTTCCCACGTGGCGCACGAGTTTGATCCGTTGCGATTCGCCGCCCGATAACGACGCCGTTTCGCGGTGCAAACTTAAATATCCGAGTCCGATGGCAATCAGATGATCCAGATTGGCTCGTATCGCTTCGAGTAACGGCGCCACCGACTCGTTTTGAAGTGTGGAAATGAATGTGCGCAGATCATCGATTTGCATCGCGCAACATTCGGCAATGTTTTTCCCGTTTATTTTGCACGCCAATACCTGAGGATTGAGTCGCGCCCCATGACAAGCCGGGCAGGGGCCTTGGTGAACGACTTCGCGATAACGGGCGGCATTTTTACCGCCGATTTCCTTCGATTCTTTCTTGAGAAAGCTCCGTTCGAAGCGGGGGATTATTCCTTCGTAGATTCCTGTTTTGGGGAAACGCGGATCGGCATCGGTCAGTTTTATCCCGTCGGCATATAGTAGATTGTGCCATTCTTCCGACGAGTAGTCACGTATCTTTTTATCGTTATCGAATAATCCCGAGTACGCATAGCGTGTCCACCGCCATCCGCCCGGCTCGAAGGTCGGAAAGTGAATTGCGCCTTCGTTCAATGATTTGTCTTTATCGATCAACTCGTCGATATCCACCACATTGGTTTTGCCCAATCCCTCGCACACGGGGCACATCCCTTGCGGATTGTTGAACGAGAAGAGCGTCGAATGCCCCACAAACGGGTGTCCTATCCGTGAAAACAGTATCCGGAGCAAGGCGTAAATGTCGGTGACCGTGCCTACGGTGGAACGCGCGTTGCCTTGTATCTTTTTTTGATTGACCATAATCGAAACCGGTAGGTTCGCAATGCTTTCGACATCGGGTTTGCCGTATTGTTGCAGGCGGTGGCGGATAAAACTGTCGTACGTTTCGTTCAGCAGCCGTTGTGATTCGGCTGCGATGGTCTCGAACACCAGCGAGGTCTTGCCCGATCCGGATACGCCGGTAAAAACGGTGATCTTCTTTTTGGGGATGCGTAACGATACATTTTTCAGATTGTTCTCTTTCGCTCCCCTGACGGTGATTGGCTGTTGATCCATATAATTGCGTGTTGTTTGGCGCAAAGATACGGCGTTGTAATCGATTGGACAATAACGGATTTTTTATTCATGGGGTGATGAATTTATCGCCGTGTGAGTAATAAATGCTTATCTTTGCAAGTGGGAAAAAAGAGATGTTTTTATGTATATAAAGAAAAATCCGATGGACTATGCCGATTGTCCGGTGCGCATTGCCATCGATATTTTGTCGTCGAGTTGGAACGCATGGCTGATATCGGAGATCGACAAAGGGGTATGCCGTCCGTGTGATTTGCAGCGGACGATTGCCGTCGCACCGAAAAGAGTGCTGACCAAACAATTGGGCGAGTTGGAGAAGATGGGGGTGCTGGAGAAAAAAGTATATCCCGTGCTCCCCCTGAAAGTGGAGTACCGGCTGACGGATGCCGGCCGCGGGCTTATCCCGATTCTCGAGGAAATGGAGCGGTGGGGTGCCGGTTATAAGCACGAGTTTTTAAGCCGGGCAAGGGATTCTGAGGATATGTTGGTTCATTTTGATGAATAGAATAAGTTGCTCGGAAGAATTCAATAAGTTAAGAGAATTGTTTTCATTGATAAGCCGGCCAAAAAATAATATGACGAAGAACAAGAAAATAGAAGTCGAGGGTAAAGAGATAACCATCCTTATTGAGGAAGGAAAAGATTTTAGTTCCCTTACAGATATGCTAAAAGCTAAGGACGGAGATTTTTTCATCTCCGATTGGCTACGTAACAGAAATACCGTAGAATATTTAGGTGTTTGGGAATCTGTTTATAATCCGGATTTTAATTATGGCGAATTCGCCATAATTAAAAGTCAAGCCGGTTTGAATAGTTATAAGTTAAGTGTAAAAGAGTGGATCGCGAAGACGAATGCTATCGGACTGAAGGCAATGGCGGGCAGGTATGGAGGAACATATGCTCACCCGGATATAGCTTTTGAATTTGGAATGTGAATTAGTCCGCATTCTAAAATTAAAATAAAACCGTACTATATGGCAAGACCAACTACAAAAGAACAGTTATTACAGTATAGCGAAGAAAATTTCCATACGTTATTCGCTCTTATCGGTTCCATGACCGCGGAGCAACAAGAAACGCCGTTTGGTTTTGAAGACCGGGATAAAAATGTCCGCGATGTGTTGATTCATCTTTACGAGTGGCACCGGTTGTTGCTGCAATGGATCCGCTCCAATCAGGCGGGACGGAAGATGAACTTTCTCCCGGAACCGTATAATTGGAAAACATACCCCCAAATGAATGTCGAATTTTGGAAAAAACATCAACAGACTTCTTTGGCGGAGGCGGTGAAACTCCTCCGGCAAAGCCATGCCGAATCGATGGAGCTTATCGGCTCTTTCTCAAACGAACAATTATTTACCAACAACTATTTTTCATGGACGGGATCGACCAGTTTAGGAAGTTATTGCGTTTCTTCCACTTCAAGCCACTATGATTGGGCGATAAAGAAAATCAAAAAGCACAAGAAGAGCCTGCCAGATTGAAAAGGAAAAGAGATGAAATCATTCAATAAATTCCGAATCACATATCCATAAATAATCATTATCCGGCATATTGAAAAAAGCAGTATATTTGCCGGTATAAAACTAGAAGGATATGATTACTTTAACGCTCAAGAAGGGAAATGAAAAAGATGTGGAATTATTAATCGACATCGCTGAAAAATTAGGGTTGGAACTTGTTGTTTCCGAAAAAGAAGAGGCCCAATTGACGGCTAAAGAAAAGGCCTTTTTAGGTAGATTAAACCGTTCTGCCCATGAAGCAAAAGAAATAGCTGCCGGAATTAGAAAGGGCAAATCGTTAAATGAACTGCTGAATGAACTATAGTTTTGAAATAACGGATGATTTTGCCAAAGAACTCAAAGCTCTTGCAAAAAAGTATGCTTCTATTAGATCGGATATTCTGAAACTACAGCAAAGTATTATTGAAAATCCTGAACAAGGAATTGAATTAGGAGGAGGCTTTAGGAAAATACGCTTCTCTATAAGTTCCAAAAATAAAGGAAAAAGAAGTGGGGGACGTGTCATTACCTATGAAATTATTTTTAATACTGAAAATGAGAAAATTATTTTTGTCGCCATTTATGATAAATCGGAATACGTATCTATCGATTTAAATCTTATCAGAAAGAGTTTAGGTCTTTAATTACAAGCAATTGATTCTATGACGGAAAACTTGATAAGGGAAATAAAAAGAGTCGATACCCGTATAGATCCGGCGGAGTTGGAACGCTGCTTCCGGCAAAGACAGCTCTCGAAAAATGAAGTCCTGCTGGATTTTCATTCCGTATGCCGTCATTATTATTTCGTCGACTCCGGAGCGCTGAGGGTCTTCTTTTTGGAAGACGGCGAAGAGTACACTGCCTGGTTTGCTTTCGAAAACTATTTCTTTACGGAATTGGAAAGTTACACAAACGGCACGGCATCCCGTTACCGCATCGTGGCGACGGAAGATACGAAGCTATTGCAGATACCCAAAACCGATATGGAATTCTTGCTTTCACGATACGATTGGTGGAAGGAATTCCTCTTGTACACACAGCAACAAATTATCCTGAAACTTACCGGTGTCGTCCGTTCTTTTCAAACGCAATCGGCCGAAGAGCGTTACGACGCATTGTTCACCCATCCTGATTATATCCAACGAACCAAACAAAAAGACCTTTCTTCCCTGATGGGCATTACCCGTTACTCGTTGAGTCGCTTGCGGAAAAAACGGCGGTAAGCGGAAGTTGCGTTTTGTCAATTTTTTCTTCCTCGCCCTGCCGTAACTTTGCCGTAAATAAATTATGTACGGACGATTATGGATAAAGAAATATTTGACTACGATAAAAGCGCCTCTTCCCCGTTGGACAATTACCGGTTGATAGAACAAGGCGTTTTTGAGTATCTGCGCGATGAAAAAATACTGGAAACTGATCGGTTGGACACGTTTGCCATCCTTTACCAAAAGAAATTCGAAGCGGTTCTGCCGAAGGTGCAATCGCTCATTTGCAACGATCTCGATAAAGGCAATGTGTATTTTGTATTGATTGCGGTGTCTGTTTATGAGCTGTTTCTGGAACAAGGCCTATCGCAGGAAGAAGCGTTTGTATTGACAGACCATTGCATCAATAAGCCGTTGCGGAAGTATTTGGTCGAAGGGACAAGGCTGTTGCTCGATTATTCCGCCGATCCTTTCGATACGCTGGTAGCCGCTTCGAAGGAACGCGAAGCAACGTATTTCGGTGATAGTTTTGACTTCGAACGGTTGATGGATGACTCCTATGGATATATCCTCCATATAAAAAGATGCCTTTTCCACGAAACGCTTCGAGTGTTGGGCCGAACCGGTTTACAACCCATATTGTGCCGCATGGATTTGGGCTGGATAAACGGCATCGATCCCGAACGGCATCGTGTGCAATTTGTAAGGCCGGTGACTTTCGCTTCGGCCGATGTCTGCCGGATGTGCTTTATGAGAAAGGAGAAAGAAGCGATAAAGGATTAAATACTTGTGGCGCAATATCGGATATGTTCTGCCTGCCGGAGAAAATAAATCCGGATAATTATTGTTTCCTAAAAAAGAAACTTTTATTTTTGTCTGAAAAATAGTTTTCACATAAATGAATGCAAATCTCTTTTGGAGGATGACAAAGATTTTTTAGATAAAGTGGATGAGAAGGTGAGTTTTATTGTTGAGTAGGTGGAAAAATTTCACGATAGTCCTCCGGTTGTTGCCGGTCGCTTTTATGATCCATTGCCCGAAAGATGATTTTGAAAGACAAAAGAATAAATATCAATATTAGAAAGTATGGAAACATTTTTCAAAATTAGTTTGTGTTGCATTATCATTTTATGCAGTTCTTGCCGTTCCCTGAAAAAGGAACCGGTCAGTATGAAGGAGCAAGGCATCCCGGAAGAAGTCGTATTTGGAGAAGTTCCCGATTCGGCTTCGTATCGCGAATTCTTTTCTCCATCCGATATCAAAATAGAAAAGGAAGCCGGTCGATGCAGCTTTGGATTTTTTCCTTCTCCACGGGTTTATTATGTGGATATGAATAGTGAAAACTTTCAAGAAGGTTTCAAGTTACTGCGTTATGCCGAAGAGAAAAAACGGGCATTGGACGGTTGGGTTCAAGAAAAAAACGGACGTCTGCAAGTTCTTACTCTAAAAGTTTCGGACGAGAACAGGCAGAAGAAGTGCCGGGAGTTCTGGGCTTCCGGAAGAAAAGTGGAATTTTGAGATATACAATCCGGAAATGATAGGGTCTGTCCCTGACGCCACTTACAAACGAACAGGCACGATTTGATGCACGTCCTTCTAAACAGCAAAAAAAGTTTTTGGAAAAAGCGATGGTACTCGAAGGCTATAGAAATTTAACGGGTTTCGTTTTTCGGGCGGTTGAAGAAAAGGCGCCTCAAATCGTAAAGGAACGGCAAATAATTGTCTCGGAAAGGGATAGTGAATTATTTTTAAAGAAATAACCAATCCTCGAAATCCAAATGAGTTCTTGCTAAAAGCTGTTGAAAAATATAAAATGCAGTCCTTTGAATGAAAATTGATCTGGAAAACTTCACTCGAATCGTCTGGCTCTTGCCGGTCGTTTTTATGCTCCATGAGTTTGAAGAAATCCTCTTTTTCAGGCAATGGCTGCATAAAAACAAAGTGTTCCTATCGCAAAAATATCTCAAAGTATCAGCCTTTTTACTGGTGCGGGTAGGACATTTATCCACCGAAGGTTTCGTATTGGCTGTGGCGGAAGAATTTGTTTTGTTGAGCGTGGTCACGGTCTTGTCGGTTGTTTTTGACTGTTATTGGTTGTGGCTGGGAGTATTTATGGGTTTTTCCGTCCACCTCCTCGTGCATTTGTTGCAATGGATCGCCTTTCGCCGCTATATTCCCGGTATCTATACCACCTTGTTGGCATTGGTTTATTCTGTTTGGGCGTTCCGTTTTATCGTTTTATACGATTTATTTACTTGGAAAGAAATTATATTGTGTACCATTATCGGTTTTGCGGCGGTGGTACTGAATTTGTTATTGGCGCACAAGCTTGCCGCGCTATTCGACGGAAAGCGGAGGCAGACAAAAATAAAAGAATAAAAGATAATAAATTATGGAAAACGAAGTGTCAAAAGGACCGGATTCTATTTTTGAAAAGATAAAAAGAACAGACGAGAACGGCAATGAATATTGGACGGCAAGAACTCTTGCGAAAGCGTTGGATTATACTGATTTTCGCAATTTCTTGGCTGTAATAGAAAAAGCAAAAGAAGCTTGCATTAATAGTCATCAGCAAGTCGCAAACCATCTCGTTGAATTCAACGAGATGGTCTCGATTGGTTCCGGCGCAAAAAGGCTCATGCCGAGTTATAAACTGTCGCGTTATGCCTGTTATCTGATTGTGCAAAATGCCGATCCATCCAAAGAAGTGATCGCATTGGGGCAAACCTATTTCGCTGTTCAAACCCGACTTCAGGAAATACAGCAAATGGAAGCATACAACCGTTTGAACACCGAAGATGAAAGACGACTATTCCTCCGCAACGAAATGGCGGAGCACAATACCCAACTTGCGGTTGCTGCGAAAAATGCCGGAGTTGTGGAGCCTTTGGATTACGCGATATTTCAAAATCATGGCTATAAGGGCTTATAGGGAGGGTTGGATGCGAAAGCCATACATAAAAAGAAAGGACTAAAGAAAAGCCTGCAAATACTCGATCACATGGGTAGCACCGAATTGGCTGCCAATCTTTTTCGGGCTACTCAAACCGAAGAAAAACTGAAAAGGGAAAATATAAAATGAAAGCAGAAAGCCAATCGAACTCATTACGAGGTAGGTAAAAAGGTCCGTAAAACTATAAGGGAGTTAGGCGGAACCATGCCCGAAAACTTACCTGCGGCGGAAAGTATCAAAAAATTGACAGGAACGGAACAAGAAAAACAATTGAATCCCAAAAAGAAGAAGGATAAGAGATAGGGAAAATATCCTCTTGCCGGATAAAAAATGGTCCATTTTTTTGCACGGGTTGCGAAAAATATTCGTACCTTTACCATCGCTACGCAAAAGAATTGCGCAACAAGTTTCATTTTTTTTGACCTATGTGGCTGTTGTTATCGATTCATAAATCCTGGTATATTGTTTTGGACATGCCTGCCGACCTGTCGGTAGACCGTATCCTTGCATGAAAATGCATCGCCGACCCGTCGGCAATCCCTTCCCAACCTTTAAAATGCGTTACCGAGCGGTCGGTAACGGTTTCTCATGGCTGAAAACTACTTGCCGACTGCTCGGCAAGCCTTTCTAAAGGGAAAAAACCTCCTGCCGACAAGTCGGCAAGGTACTTTAACGTGTAAATGAAACTTGCCGACGTGTCGGTAGCCACGATGATTTGTAAAATATAATTGTAAAAGACAATGGATATTTTAAATTTAAAGTTAAGTTATCTGACCAATCATGCTCACAGCGAGTTTATGACGGAAATATGTGATTTGACCACAGCGTCTGATCCGGTAACCCTTAAACTCGAGGCAGGCTTTGCGGATCTGACCAAGTGGCACGATGATGAACGGATAGCCCTCGAAAAGATTTCGAAAAGTCTGTTTGCCAAAGAAAGAGACGAGAAAGATCATGACCGCGACGAGCTGTTCAGCGGTATGGTTCGCTCCAATTGGAGCGCCGTTCGCCATTTCGATCCTGAAGTCCGCGCTGCGGGCGAACGGATTAAAGTGGTATTGGATCATTACGGTAATCTCGCTCCGCTTCCGGTAAAAGACCAAACGTCGAAGACCACCGAATTGATCGAAGAGTTGCGCACCAACCGTGCCGACGATTTGGTCAAAACGGGACTCACGGCGTGGGTGGACGAACTCGAGAAGCGCAACAAAGCGGTGAAGGAGGTCGAGGATAGGCAATATGACGAGGCTGCCGCCAAAACCTTACTGAAAGTGCATGAGGTGCGCCACGAAGTCGATAGAGCATACCGGGCTATGATAAAGCGTCTTGACGCATTGATGTTGATCGAAGGCGAAACGGCGTATGCCGCCTATGCCCGCCAACTCAACGAGCGCGTTACCAAATACCGCAATATCATCGCTAATCGTGAGGGCCATTCCGATGACAAGTCAAAGGAAAAAACCAAGGCATGATTTTTTTAACGAATAGCTGGGGCGCCGCCATGTACGGCTACCCCGGCTTTTTTCCTTAAAACAGGAGTACAATGACAACGAAAACGAAGCAAAACCATCACGAAGCCCAATCGTCGAAAGGCCCTTATAAGGTCTTCCTCGCTGAAATGCAGAAAATGCTCGATTTATTGAACACTTCCGACCGGATGTCGTATTATCCTGCCGATATCAGGCATAGAATGTTTTCCCTGAAATATCTGTTTACTTCTCCCGCCAAAGGAAACGAGTTCGTTACCGGTGTCGAACTTCATCATATTGACGCTAAAACACGCGAATTACTTCATCAGAAAGTCATTCCCTACGAAAAGATCAAGATAAGCCATTACCAACTCCTTCTATTGAATTGTTATTTGAAAACGAGGTACGAGTTGGCCAAAAAAGACCATCTGAACGGGCTGCTGGATGACGATTTGCTGAAAAGATATTCCGATGTGAGCGGAAAAGGTGAAGATGCTTTCTTGCAATGTTTTTTGCTCGATCATCTAAAGATCCTTACGCAGATGAGCAATCCGGAGCATAAGTATTTCGCCCTCGATCTCACCCCCTCGTTGGCAAACTCCGTGGGAGGAAACCGGGTGAAATTGACCGTCGATGTATTCGCTTTTCCACCGAATAAACAAATCCTCCACATACACGACTTCCCCCGGCCCGTGTATGCCATGGGCACCGGCACCATCCATCATTCCGTCAATTGGACCAATATCGATGCGCATTTGCTTGGAGATTCCTATCATGGGCCTTCGGAGCAGCTCGGAGTGTATATCCAGTCTCATGCCCTGAAGCGCCTGCAAGAGCGGCTCGACATCCTCGACCAATACGTCCTCAATTACACTTTGTGGAATAATACGGTATCCATTAAGCAAGTCTACCGGTACAAGGGATATTATCTGCTTCCCTATTTGCTGCACGACATAAAAGTGGGTTATCTGGTAGCCCGCATAATCGACGACCGCTTTATCATTATCACCTTCCTGTTCATCACCCATAACAGTTCTCCTGAAGGCGAGCGCCTCAAGCAGATAACCGGCCTTACGGGGCGCGATATCAGTTATTGGAAAATAGATCGCCTCAGCGCTTTCATGAATTTGGATGAGGCTAAGTATCCTGAGCTCATCGCTTTGTTCGAAAAAGCGGGCATGGGAAGTCTGAAGGATTTGAAAAACAAGCAATTTGATATCGACACCCTCCAAACCGGCAATATGGAGGCCTTCGACCATTATATCAAATTGAATAAGGCATATCTGAGGAGTTTTGCTCTGTCCGACGCATTGCAACTTTAATGGAAAAATAGTACCTTTGCCGTCCGAAGGCGTTTTATTCCGGATAGTTTCTTCGGGTCTGTTATGGGATAAAGCGTACAAAACAAACGCGGTTATGTTGCCCTTTATCAAGGCGCATTTAAACTTATAACGGTTTAGTGGAAGATATTTTCAATAAAATCAATACGGGAGCCCCGCTGTAGCTGTCCGGTATATAACGCGAAAAAGATAAATGAATCATTGGATAGCGTTCGTAAAAAAATACCGGCATTATTTCATTATCGGGCTGTTGCTTATAGTGGGCTTTTTCATTGCGCGCTTTATTTCGGGGATTGATTTTCGAGTGCTGCTGAAGTACTTGCGCGAAATGCCGGAAATGATGCTCCGGGTGCTGCTCGTATCGTTTTTGGGCTATCTTTCCGCATCGTTTGCCTGGATGTTATGTCTGGGTGACGAAATGAAGAAAGTCTCGTTTGTCGATATTTTTATCTTTCGTCATGTAGGCGAAATGCTGGGCGCCTTCAATCCCACGGGCGTAATAGCCGGAGACGGCCTTAAAGCGGCTTGCCTGCATCGGAAAGGCGTGAAAGAAGACACCATTTTCAGTTCCCTTCTCCTTTATCGCGCGTTAGCTATCCTATCGAGTATCTTTCTCATCGTTTTATCGGTGCTTTTTCTATCCATCGGTAAGATAAACAGCGGGCAATCGGCTTTCGTTATTCTGGCCGGCGTTGCGGTATTGGCTCTTATAGCGACTGTGCTGGTAATGTTTCTGATGCATCGTAACTTGTATTTCGGAAAACTGATGGAGAAGATGAGGCGGGTAACCAAATGGGGCCTCTTTTCCGATAAGTTTATCGAATCGTGCTATTCCGTTAACAAGGCGTTGTCGGTGTACATCCGTCAGCACCGGAACAAATTCATAGGCGCCTCGCTTTTATCCGTCCTGCAATGGGTGTTTGGCGCCATGGAGTTTTATATTGTCCTCAATGCTTTGGGGGTCGGAGTGTCGTTGGCCGATGCCGTTTCGGTAGAAATGGGGGTCGTTTTATTTAAGATGATAGGCGCCGTCGTTCCGGGACAGTTGGGTATTGAAGAGCTCGGCAACAAAGTCATGCTCGAAGCCATTGGCGTGGTGAGCAATGAAGTCTGGCTGGTGGTTTCCATCATGCGAAGGGCGCGACAGTTATTTTGGGTGCTGATAGCGGGTGTTTTCTCGCTGATGATAATGAAGACAAAACAAATAAAAATACGGAAATGACGGAGATCCTTTGCGTGACACATAAATATCCGCCTCATATCGGCGGCATGGAACGCCAAAGCTATGAGCTGATAAAGGGGTTGGAAAAGTATTACACGGTGCATAAAATCGCCTACGAAGACAACGAAAACAAACTATTGTGGTTTCAGAGCCTCAAGTCGAAAATTCAGCAGAAACTCAAAGAGCATCCCGGCATCAAACTCATTCATCTCAACGACGGATCGATGGGCGCCGCCTGCCTGTGGTTGCAGAAATATACGCACGTTCCGGTGCTCGTAACCTACCATGGGCTGGATATCACTTTTCCCCTCGACTTGTATCAGCATAAGATAATCTCTCGTTTAACCGCTTATGACGGCGCTATCTGTGTGAGCGATTCCACGCGACAGGAATGCCTCGACAGGGGCTTTCGCGAAGAGAGCACGTTTACGGTGCGCAACGGCGTGGATCATTCCATTGCCGATCGGTCGTTCGACGCTCGGATAGTTGACAAATTGAAAGAAAAACAGGGTGTGGATGTCGCGGGGAAGAATGTGCTGGTGACCATCGGCCGGTCGGTGAAAAGGAAAGGTTTTTCCTGGTTTATCAAAAACGTGATGCCGTTATTGCCGGAGAATGTAGTCTTTTTGATGATCGGATCGCTGAAGCAGGAAATGCCGGTTGCCGAAAAAGTGTTATCTTCCTTATCTTCGACAATGCATAATAAGATACAGTTGATGTTGGGCGTGGAGTCCGACTCGCAGGACATCCTCGAGCAGTTGGCCTTGCATCCCAACGTGCATCATTTGGGCAATGTCCCTTATACCGATTTGTTGGATTTGACGGCGATGTCCGACCTGTTTGTGATGCCCAATATCGTCGTGCCGGGCGATATCGAAGGGTTCGGATTGGTTGCCTTGGAAGCGAGCATGTGCGGGACGTTTGTGTTGGCCTCCGAACTCAAAGGGATTACCGATGCGGTTATCGACGGGCATAACGGCTATCTGTTGCCGAGCGGAAAGGCGCAGGCATGGGCCGATAAGATTATAGAACTCTTCAACGACAAGCCGCGCTTACGCCAACTCTCGCAACAAGGAAGGGAATATACGCGTACGCATTATTCTTGGGAGATTATGGCGGAGGGATACCGTGAGGTGTTCGATCGGTTTATGTAAGAGGAGAGTCGTGGTGTAAGGTTCTCCGGTCATCAGTCTCCGGTCTCCGGTCTTCAGTCGCTAATTTGCTAATTAGTAAATTTGCCAATTTGTAATTTATTTTTTACCTTTATCGCAAACTTTTGTCACGAATGTATTTTATAATGAAACCTTTACTATCCGTCTGTTTCCTTTTTATGGTCGCTTTTGCGCAGGCACAGCATGCACAGCGGCTATCGCATTATGTGTTCCCCGAATTCCGTCAAGGCACCGTCCTTATGAAAAACGGCGCTCGTAACGAAACGTTATTGAACTACAATTCATTGTCTGAAGAGATCGTCTTTAACAATCACGGTTCCCTTTTGGCGATCGGCAAGCAAGTCTTACCGCAAATCGATACCGTTTTCATAGGGGACAGTCGTTTTGTCCGCATCGATCAAACGTTTATGGAATGGATCGAGGTGAATGAAGATACCCGGTTACTGGTCGAGTATAAATGCAAGCTTATTCCGCCCGGCAAACCTGCGGCCTATGGAGGCACTTCGCAAACGTCCTCCGTAGAGAGTTATTCCTCCTGGTTAGCCGATGGGCGAGTCTATGACTTGAAATTGCCCGATGAGTACAAAGTGAAGCCTTATACGGTTTACCGGATCGGGCATGGAGGGGAGTGGAAGAGTTTCTCGTCTCTTAATCAGTTAAGGAAGATCTATAAAGATAAAAAAGAAGCGATAAAAGCATATACCAAACAACAGAAAGTCGATTTTGATAATCCCGACGAAGTTGTTCGGCTGCTTCATTATGTAGAATCGAATAAATGAATGGCGTTATGAAACCTGTTTATTTCCTCCTTTTATTTCTTTGTGTCAGCGTCGTACTGCCGGCACAAAAGGGTTATGTCCCGACAACAGAGAACCTCCGGAACCGCGAAGATTTCCGCGACCGGAAGTTCGGTGTATTCATTCATTGGGGACTTTACAGTATGCTTGCCGACGGCGAATGGGTAATGAATAACAAGAATCTTCCTTATCGGGAATATGCGAAACTCGCCGGAGGATTTTATCCCTCCAAATTCGATGCGGCCCGGTGGGTAGCCGATGTAAAGGCCGCCGGGGCAAAGTACCTCTGCATTACCTCGCGGCATCACGACGGCTTTTCGATGTTCGACACGAAGAAGTCGCCTTATAATATTGTCGATGCGACACCGTTCGGGCGCGACATTCTCAAAGAGTTGGCGGGTGAGTGTCACAAGCAGGGCATCCGGTTGCATTTTTACTATTCGCTGGTCGATTGGTACCGAACCGACTATAATCCCGTGGGGCGTACCGGTCGCGAAGCCGGCCGCACGTTGACCGGTGAATGGCCGGCCTATCATCAATTCATGCTCGACCAACTCACCGAATTGCTTACCGGTTACGGCGAGATCGGAGCTATCTGGTTCGACGGGGTATGGGATCAGGATCAGAATCCCGGGTTCGACTGGCGTTTGGACGAACTCTATGCGCAGATACATCGTTTACAGCCTGCTTGCATGATCATCAACAACCATCACCTCACGCCGTTTGAAGGGGAAGACGGCCAGACTTTCGAACGGGACCTGCCGGGCCAGAATACCGCCGGCTATTCGGCCTCGTCCACGATCAGCAGTCTCCCGTTGGAAACCTGTGAAACAATGAATAAATCGTGGGGATACCGTATGACCGATACCGCTTATAAATCGGAAAAAGAATTGATTCATTAT
>DHOU01000019.1:26947-27715 GCA_002409745.1 Bacteroidales bacterium UBA5382 | reverse complement strand
TCGGAAAAAGAATTGATTCATTATCTGGTGAAGGCAGCCGGAAATAACGCGAACTTGTTGATGAATGTAGGGCCGCAACCCGATGGCGAGTTCCCTGCTGCGGCCATGGAACGCTTCCGGGCCATCGGGAAATGGCTCGGGCAGTACGGCGAGACGATTTACGGTACGCGCGGCGGGCCGGTTGCTCCCCGTCATTGGGGCGTGACCACGCAAAAAGCGGACAGGTTGTATGTGCATATCCTTCAAAAGGAAGATGAGGTGCTTTTTTTACCGGTACCGGGGAAGACTATTCGATCGGCCAAAACGTTTATCGGCAAAAAGAACGTCGAATATACCGTCGTGCCCGGCGGTATTGCCTTGAATGTGGGTGAAGCGACTGATGCAATTGATTTTGTCGTGGAGTTGGAACTACAGTAAATAGATATGAATATGGAAGATGAAGTTTCTAAACGTTTATTGATGCAAAATTACGGAGAACTACTCATTTAGGGTAGTTCTTTTTTCAATATAGCGGACTTTCAGTTTTTCGCTTCCGGTAAACATCTGTTGTGACACGGATTAGAATAATCATTAAACATTTTCTCTATTTCTAAAAGATTTCGTAATATTAAACCTAATTTTAACAAATTAGTTACTTCTAATTAAATAAAACGATGTATATTTGCAAAATAAAACAGAAAAAATAAATAGAAAATGGCTTTTAAATTTATAAATGATAGGATACTCTTCTCTGGGTTAACAGAAGTTAACGGGGGGGGGGGGGGAAAG
>DHOU01000019.1:18831-26771 GCA_002409745.1 Bacteroidales bacterium UBA5382 | reverse complement strand
GGGGGGGGGGGGGGGGGGGGTAATGTCTTTATTCCTATAACATTTTTAAAGCTTGTTTCAAACCTCAATCCAAATACATCACAGATTTTGTTTCTTTCGCGCCGAAGTATAATTTCGGTGTGCATCTTTCTTTTTTTACCGGTTCATTCGATTGCCGGTACAAATCAGTACGTCTTATTAAAAGGAGTTTTATCCAATATACAGGCTTGTTTTTCTCTTCTGAAAAACAAAGTAGTCTATTGCTGTGCAGTCACATAAATAATAATATACGATTGAAAATGTAAAGATAATAAATGAATAGAATTGTTTTTTAATTAACAAAGTAGAGTATGAAAAAAAAGCTAGTAATGCTATTAACCCTGTTCCTCATCGGAATAGGTGTCGCAACTGCCCAGATACAAGTTCAGGGAACAGTTACGGATGAGGCGGGCGATCCGGTCATCGGAGCAACCGTAATGATTAAAGGAACTTCGCAAGGAACTACTACCGACATAGACGGGCTTTTTACGTTGTCCGCCCCTGGAGGTGGAACATTGGTTATCTCCTACGTTGGATACATCACCTTTGAAGTAGCTGTGCAACCGAGCTTGCGAGTTGTATTGCTTCCCGATACCGAAGTATTGGAGGAAGTTGTCGTAACAGGTATGCAACAAATGGATAAACGGTTATTTACCGGTGCGACAAATAAGTTGGACGCGGGGGATGTCAAACTTGACGGAATCCCTGAAATAAGCCGTGCACTTGAAGGGCGTGCCGCAGGAGTTAGTGTTCAAAATGTTTCGGGTACTTTTGGGACGGCTCCTAAAATCCGTGTCCGTGGAGCAACTTCCATTTATGGAAGTTCCAAGCCATTATGGGTTGTTGACGGTGTTATTATGGAGGATGTAACAGAAGTTAGCGCCGACGATTTATCTTCTGGGGATGCTGTTACATTAATCAGTTCTGCTATCGCAGGACTAAATGCCGACGACATTGAAAGTTTTCAGATATTGAAAGACGGATCGGCCACTTCTATTTACGGTGCCAGGGCTATGGCTGGAGTGATTGTTGTTACCACTAAGAAAGGAAAAGTGGGAACAAATAAAATTAGTTATACCGGAGAATATTCCATGCGCTTAAAACCAAACTATAGGAATTTCAATATAATGAATTCTCAGGAGCAAATGGGCGTGTACAAAGAATTGGAAGCGAACGGATATTTAAATTTAGCGGAAACGTACCGAGCTTCAAATAGTGGAGAGTATGGCAGGATGTACCATTTGATTAATACCTATGATGCTACAAATGGAACTTTCGGATTGCCAAATACACAGGATGCTCGCAATTCTTATTTAAGAGAGGCTGAATATAGGAATACCGATTGGTTTGATTTATTATTTAACAATAATATCTCTCAAAATCATGCTGTCAGTTTGTCAAGCGGCACTGAAAAGGCCTCTTATTATACTTCTTTGAGTGTTATGTATGATCCGGGATGGTCTAAACAAAGTTCGGTAAACCGTTACACGACCAATATCAATGCCTTATATCGTATATTTGACAATCTGTCCTTAAACTTAATCGGGAACGGATCTTATCGAAAACAAAAAGCGCCGGGGACGTTAAGTCAAAATGTGGATGTGGTAAGTGGTGAGGTTAAACGTGATTTTGACATTAATCCTTATTCCTACGCGCTGAATACATCCAGGACATTAGACTCTAATGAAAATTATATACGGAATTACGCTCCATTCAATATCTTAACCGAGTTGAATAATAATTACATGGATTTGGATGTGGTTGATTTAAGATTTCAGGGTGAGTTAAAATGGAGGGTATTAAGAAAATTAGAAGCCTCCGCGCTATTTGCTTATAAATATTCTTCTACTACTCAAGGTCATTCCGTAAAAGATTTTTCTAATCAAGCAATGGCTTACAGAGCTATGGATGACGCTACTATACGCGATAATAATCCTTGGTTATATACCGATCCCGATAATCCCAATTCTCTTCCTGTTACGGTATTGCCTAATGGGGGTTTTTATAATGAAAGAAAATATTCAATGAACAGCTATGATTTTAGAGGTACGTTAAATTATAATGACGTCTACAATGATAGGCATATTGTCAATCTTTTCGGAGGGATGGAGGTAAATGCCGTTGATCGTAAGAGTACTCAATTCGATGGTACTGCCATGCAATATGAAATGGGAATGCTTCCTGCGTTTAATTATTTATATTTTAAACAATTGAGTGAGGAAAATGCACAATATTATAATATGGGTATAACAAGAGGTCGTCAAGTTTCATTTTTTGGAACCGGAACGTATTCTTATGAGGGTCGATATACAATTAACGGAACGTTACGATATGAGGGGTCCAATAAATTGGGAAAAAGCCGTTCGGCCCGCTGGTTGCCTACATGGAACCTTTCCGGTGCATGGAATGCGCATGAAGAGGCCTTTTTTGATAACCTCAGGCCTGTATTATCGAATTTGACCCTCAAGACATCCTACTCGTTAACTGCCGACAGAGGGCCTGCATCGGTTACAAATTCACACGTGGTTATAGGTAGTTATAATCCTTGGCGCCCCTTTACCGGGGTAAAAGAATCGGGCCTGCAGATTCAGGATCTAGAGAATAGTGAACTGACATACGAAAAAAAACATGAACTTAATATAGGGATAGATCTTGGATTTATCAATAACCGTATTAATCTTGCTGCTGATTGGTATAAGCGTAACAATTTCGATTTAATCGGTTTAATACATACAATGGGTGTTGGGGGGCAAATTACCAAATATGCCAATGTGGCTTCTATGAAGTCGCATGGAATAGAATTGACTCTTTCGACAAGAAATATTGTTTCCCGCGATTTCAGTTGGACTACAAACTTTATTTTTTCGAACACTAAAAATGAAGTCACGGAATTAGATGCCAATACCCGTGTTATCGATATGATTACCGGGACGGGATTTACCATGAAAGGATATCCTGTAAGATCTTTATTCTCAATGGATTTTCAAGGATTAAGTGAAGAAGGGTTGCCCACATTCATTAATGAAAAAGGAGATGTTACCGTTTCGGATATTGAATTTCAGGAAAGGGAGGAAAAGTCTCATTTAGTATATGAAGGTCCGACAGACCCGACCGTTACCGGAAGTTTTGGTAACATTTTATCATATAAAAACTTTCGGTTAAATATCTTCATGACTTATTCATTGGGAAATGTAATTCGCCTCGATCCGGTATTCAGTAACAGATATTATGACTTGGACGCCATGCCTAAGGAATTTAAAAATCGTTGGACAATACCGGGCGATGAAAATCGTACCGATATTCCGGTCATAGCCGATCGCCGTCACAATGCAAATGATAGTCAGTTAAGCTATGCATACAATGCTTATAATTATTCTACGGTTCGGGTGGCGAAAGGAGATTTTATCAGAATGAAAGAAATCTCCTTGTCATACGATTTTCCTAAGTCTCTTATCGCTTCTTTAAAAATGAACGATTTGTCATTGAAATTGCAAGCTACAAACTTGTTCTTAATTTATTCGGATAAAAAATTGAATGGACAAGATCCTGAATTCTTTAATACCGGAGGAGTTGCAGCGCCAGTCCCTAAACAGTTTACTTTAACATTGAGATTCGGATTATAAAAATTTACAGATATGAAAAAAAATACGATTTTCTTTCTATTGATAGCTTTATTATTTGGGTTGGGTTCGTGTGAAAAATTTTTGGATACGATGCCCGACAATAGAGCTGAAATAAATTCGGTGGAGAAAGTAACGAAATTACTTGTATCGGCATATCCCACCAATAGTGGAGCTTTAATAGCCGAACTCTCATCGGATAATGCAATGGATAATGGAACTTTATATACTCCATATAATCGTGAACAAGAAGATGCTTATCTATGGAGAGATATTACTACCACCGGAAATGACGCCCCAAAAGCTATATGGGATGGACACTATGGCGCTATTGCCGCTGCTAATCAGGCATTAAATGCAATAGAAGAATTGGAGAATCCTGTGTCTTTGAACGCTCAAAAAGGAGAAGCGCTCATTGCTCGTGCGTATGCTCATTTTGCTCTCGCAAATTTATTTTGCATGCCCTACAATCCCGAAACAGCAAATAGCGACTTGGGGTTGCCTTATTCCGAAAAACCGGAAACGCAAGTAAAGGTGGAGTATCAGCGTGGAACAATGGCCGAATTATATGAAAAAATCAGCACCGATATAGAAGCCGGCTTGTCTTTAATAAATGATGAAATATATTCCGTACCGAAGTATCATTTCAATAAAAGAGCAGCGTATGCATTTGCGGCTCGGTTCAATTTATTTTATCTGAAATTTGATAAAGCCGTTCAATATGCGACGACAGCTTTAGGCGATAATCCTGCTACATTGCTTGGTAAATGGACGGGAATGTTTTCTGCCGCAAGTAATTGGGATGTAAGAAACGATATGTACATTTCAGCAAGTGATGCCGGAAATTTCCTTATTCTGCCTGCTTATTCTTCTCTTCCTTATGTTTTAGGACCCTATAATCTCGGAAGAAGATATGGGAACGCCCGTCCAATTATCGAAAGAGAAAGTTTTCGAGCAGCAGGAATCTGGGGGCCGTCAAGAGACAATGTCTATCTTGCCTCAGCAATGTGGGGATACGATCAAAAATTTGCATTACCCAAAGTAGGAGCTTATTTCGAATATATCGATAAGGTAGCCGGAATCGGATATATACACTCGGTATTAGTGCCGTTTACGGTAGGAGAAACGCTCCTTTGCCGTGCTGAAGCCTATATTCTGCAATCGAAATTTGCTGAAGCGACGGCTGATATCAATACGTGGATAAAAGCCAATGCAAAACCCTCCGTAGGAGCTTTCTCTCAAGACGAAATCGTCTCTTTCTATAAAGGACTTTCTTATATGCCTGTCCAGATAAAGAATGACAATGAGAGGTCTATCAAGAAAAAGATCAATCCTCAAGGATTTACTGTAACGGAAGATGTGCAGGAAAATCTTATCCAATGTATTCTGCACCTACGGAGAATGGAAACCATGCACGATGGAGGCCGTTGGTATGATTTGAAAAGATACGGTATTGAAATTGCTCATAATCGTGAAGGGGAAGCGGATGATGTGATCTTAAAGGACGACCCGAGAAGGGCGATACAATTGCCGCAAGATGTTATTAGCGCCGGATTACAAGCTAATCCGAGGAAATGACAAATGTTTTATATGAATATAAACAAAGAAGAATATGAAAAAATTTAAAGATTTTGCGTTATATGTGTTGCTGTTCATTGTTTCTTTATTTTTATGGTCGTGCAGCGAGGAAAAACTGGATCCTAACAGTATTTTTGAAACCGAAAAAGAGCAACAAAATGAATTTGATAAATGGTTATATACAAATTTAACCGTTCCTTATAATATTCAGTTTAAGTATAAATTCGACGACAAAGAATCGGATAACACTTATAATTTGTCTCCTGCGGAATATGATAAATCCGTTGCAATAGCCAAACTGGTAAAGCATTTGTGGATTGATTCCTATAATGAGTTGATGGGAAAAGATTTTTTGGCCCAATATAGCCCCAGACTCTTTTTTCTGGTAGGTTCAAAGGCTTATAACAGCCAGGGATCTGTCGTTTTAGGAACCGCCGAAGGTGGTTTGAAAATTACATTATACAATGTAAATAGCATCGACTTAGAGGAGCTTGATATTGACATGCTTAACTATTGGTATTTCAAAACCATGCATCACGAATTTGCCCATATATTGCATCAGACAAAGAATTACACAACGGATTTTAATCTGATTTCTGCATCTGATTACCAATCGGGAAGTTGGGTAAATGTAAATGATACGACAGCTTTGAACATGGGCTTTATTTCTCCTTACGGAAGTTCTGAAACCCAGGAAGACTTTGTTGAACTAATCGCTGTTTACGTTACAAATACTGAAGCGCATTGGCAGGCATTGCTGGCTGAAGCTGGTGAGCCATGGGATAAAGACGACAATGGCAAAACAGGAAAGGCTAAAATAGAAGAAAAATTTGCTATTGTAAAAGACTATTTGGCTACAAGCTGGAATATTGATATAAAAAAGTTGAGGGAGATTGTATTACGGAGATGTGATGAAGTCGAAACACTCGATTTACAATCTTTCGATTAAAAAATCTGTGTAATGAACATGTTTGATAATGAATAAATTAATAATTTATAGTATGAGAAAAATAACAGAGCGAATGATATATTTCATTGCTGTAATACTCTTTTTTTCTTGCTCTCCCGAAGAAACAACTATTTTTGACGATTCGTCGGCGAATAGAATAGACGCAGCTTTGGAAAACTATCAAAAAATATTGACGGACTCGAAAAACGGGTGGTTAATGGAGTATTATCCTGCTTCCGATCAAGCTTACGGAGGATATAACTTGTTGTTATCTTTTAAAGATGATAAGGTGACGATTGCGGGGGAGAGTGGTGAAACGGATGAAACCTCGACCAGTTTTTATGGTTTAAAGCAAAGTTCAGGCCCTGTGCTTACGGTGAATACCTACAATCCTCTTTTTCACTTTTTTTCAACTCCCGATAGTAAGGTGCCCGGTGTTGGAAAAGATGGTATCGGGATGGATGGCGATTTCGAATTTCTGATTCTTAAGGCGACCCCCGATTCGGTGATTTTAAAGGGTAAGAAAACGTCGAATAAAATAGTCATGACGTCTTTGAAAGAAGGATTTTCATGGACGGATTATTTGCAGAAGATTGAAGATGCAGCAGAGGACATGACTTTTACGGGATTCGAATATCAAATTAATAATAAATCGATTCCTGTTTCCGTATCTCACCGCACGCTTCATTTTACCTACACCAATGACGCCGGAAATGAAGTGTCCGAAGTTGCGTCTTATATCCAAACAGCAACCGGATACAAACTTTATAAACCCCTTATAATTGATGGTGTAACGGTTGAAGGATTTAAATATGTGAAAGAAGGAGAAACCGAATATTTTTCTCCGGTGAATGGAGCTTCTGCTAAATTGGTTGTTGTGTATCCTCCGATAAATGAGGTGTTGATAAACGGAGATTGGTACTTCAAATATAGCGGTATGGGGCCTTTTGGAAAACAGTACTGGGATTATACAAAAACGAACGGGCTTGATCCAATGGGTGAAGAGCTTTACTACGCTTATATGGGAAAATACTCTGATGGGCGATATGGGTTTTGCTTCGGTTCGTTCCTGCCCGGTACGGGTGTTTACATTGGCGCTTTACTATATAATTATCAACTTGTCGGCGAAGATAAAGTTACCTATACTTTTGGCGGGCAGGGGGCCGATAACGGAGCTTATTACTTTCAAAATGCGAAATTTAATTATCTGATAAATCCTGTTTCGCTTCAGGACCCCAGAACCTTTACATTAACAACGGATAATAATAAGAAGCCTTCTTGGATTAAATTGACGGATAATAGCAATAGTAATAATACAATTGTGTTGGAATCTGTTGAAATACTTTTGCCGTTTGACCGTTGATGAATTATCATCTTAAGAATATAGAACCTTTCAATTAATTTTACATAAACTCTACAATAAAATTAAACTCTATTTGAAAGGATTTAGACAGAGCCGCGAGTGATCCCCGCTCTGTCTTTTTTTATATCTTATGAGAATCATTTTTCCCTATCGTATATTACTGATTCACATAAATAACAATTTCAGTAATAAAAAAGGGAGTATTGATATACTTCGTTTCTATTTATTCGAGTCTTTACAATGTTAAATTTATAATTTTAACACTGTATTTTTCCGTTGTAAAGTAAAATGATATATTTTTGCGTGATAAAAAACAAAAATGTTTTTATAAATGGAACTCAGATTATACATTGACACTTTAGTATCCTCTTTATTAACAAAAGTTAACGGGGGGGGGGGGGGTATACCCTTC
>DHOU01000019.1:0-18720 GCA_002409745.1 Bacteroidales bacterium UBA5382 | reverse complement strand
CCCCCCCCCGAAAAAAGGGGGGGGGGGGGGGGGGGGGTATACCCTTCTTAATCCTTCCAGAACCTTTTTCCCTACTCCATTTATCTGTTTTTTATATTATTCTTTTTTACATTCCGGAATCTCTTTTCGGAGTGGTCTCCTTTTTTTATTCATTCAACCGGAGCATAGTATTCGGATCCTCTTGGAATAAATTCTCATCCTATATACAACACTATCCCTTTCCTCTAAAAGAAAATAGTGCCTGAATTGCATCTTCCCCGGCAGGGGATAGTGGTTGGGCCCGAAGTCTTTTTTTATGAATTTCCGGCTATTAAATTGGTGTAATAGATAATTAAACGCAAATGAATACAATGAATTTATTATTAATTAAAAAGTAGAGTATGAAAAAGAAGTTAGTATTGTTTTTAACCGTATTCCTTATAGGAATAGGGATGGCAACTGCCCAAACCCGGGTGCGGGGGACTGTTGTCGATGAGGCGGGGCATCCGATTATAGGGGCAACCGTCCTAATAAAAGGAACTTCACAGGGTACGAGTACCGATGCTGACGGCCATTTTGCTCTGTCGGCTCCGATAGATGCAACATTGGTCGTTTCCTTTATAGGATATGACTCTCAGGAAGTAGCGGTAAGGGAAACCGTAAATGTCGTATTAATAGAGAATGCGGAAGAGTTGGAAGAGATTGTTGTTACCGCGATGGGAATTGCAAGGGAAAAGAAAGCGCTGGGATATGCGGCAACCTCTATTAAGGGCAACGAAATCTCGCAGGCTCAAACTGTCAATCCCATGAACGCATTAGCCGGTAAGGTTGCTGGAATTGATATCTCGGCTGCTCCCGGACCGGGCGCAACGCAGAACGTGCTCATTCGTGGTGCTTCTTCCTTTGGAAATAACCAACCGTTATATATTGTGGACGGAGTGCCTATTACCAACTCGCAAAACAGAGCGGGGGAAAGTTTGAGTACTCCGCAAGGAAGCGATTTGAATTCCCAAGTCGATTTCGGATCGGGTATTAACGCTTTAAATCCGGATGATATTGCCGATATGACGATACTGAAAGGTGCGGCAGCTACGGCTTTATATGGATCTCGCGCCGCTAATGGAGTCATTATGATTACGACCAAATCCGGAAGTAACACGGAAGGAAAAATTAAAATATCGTATGATGGGAGCATTTCCTTATCTCAGGTAGGACGATTGCCATTGGAACAAACTCAATTCGGACAAGGATGGAGCGGTGACAGAGCCCTCGACGAAAATGGGAACTGGGGAGCTCCCTATGATGGAGAACTCCGGGGTTGGGGCAATATTATCGATGGGGTTCAATTGGTTAAACCTTATGAATATATCCAAAACCGCGTAAGGGATTTCTATACTACCGGTGTCAATTATAGCAACGCACTTTCTTTCTCAGGTGGTACGGCTAAAACCGATTACTATCTTTCCTTGTCTCAAAACAGGGTGGACGGCGTAATCCCTACTGATCAGGATTCTTATACAAGGTATACGATTT
This sequence comes from Bacteroidales bacterium UBA5382, assembly GCA_002409745.1. Taxonomy (GTDB): domain Bacteria; phylum Bacteroidota; class Bacteroidia; order Bacteroidales; family Dysgonomonadaceae; genus Limibacterium; species Limibacterium fermenti. The sequence goes on along the minus strand of DHOU01000019.1, from coordinate 17,208 downwards.
CCACGCGTGGTACGCATAGAACGGATAAAGTAACGATAAGTAGTTCGGTCAATTTCAGTACCGAAAAAACCAAATCGGTTGCTTCCGGTCAAGGCACTTCCATGCACCGTTCTTTATACGAAATACCCAACGATATACCCATCGTGGATTTGAAAGATTATCATAATAAATGGTACAATCTTGATAATTACTTTACTCCTTATGGAGTAAATCCTTATTATATCCTTAATGAAAACGGAGCGGTTCAGGATAAAAATAAAATTTTCGGTAAATTTCAAGTCGATTATAATTTGTTGAATAATCTGAAATTTACCTATCGTTTCGGGGGCGATTACGAAGTTTCTACGGCCGAAACACATGAAGCTATTATAGCATTTACACCAGACTCTTATAATGATGGATCGAGTACGGCTAATCCCGGCAGTTATCAAGAAATGAAGCGGGAGAGAATACAAATGAATCATGATGTAATGGCGACTTACAACGGCAATATAGGCGATGATTTTTCGCTTAATGTGATCGGAGGATTTAATGCAAATGAGCGATCCTATAATTGGTTATCCGGAAGCATAACCTCTATCGACGTTCCGGGTTTTTATAACTTGACGAATAGCCGGTCTCCATCCGTTTCCGAACAATACAGGCAAAAAAGAAGGCTTGTCGGCATTTATGCTAATGCCGATATCGGATTCAGGGATTACGCTTATCTGACGCTTACGGCCAGAAACGACTGGTCATCAACTTTACCGCAAGAAAACAATTCGTTTTTCTATCCGGGAGCTACTTTCAGTTTTTTGCTGACGGACTACTTAAAAACGTTGGATATAAATCCCGCGAAGGTAGATTTTTTAAAATTAAGAGTAGCATACGGTCAAACGGGAAATGATGCCGATCTTTATTATATTTATAATCGGTTTACTCAGGCTGTCTCCGATAATCCCGGCTATCCGAGTGTAGAAGATTTGAAATTTCCTTTAAATGGGGTAAACGGCTACTCTGTGGCTAACCGATTAGGTAATCCCGACTTGAAACCTGAGATTACGAGTGAGTTTGAAGTCGGTGCGGAAGCTCGTTTCTTTGATAATCGATTAGGATTTGATTTTTCCTATTACAATCGGTTGACCAAGGGCTTGATTGAAGTATTACCCAAGGACCCTTCCAGCGGTTTTACCTCTCAAATAAGCAATTTGGGTGATGTGCGTAATCAGGGAATTGAACTTGCAATCGATATAACGCCGGTTCGTACGAAAGATTTTTCATGGACGGTGTTATGGAATTATACGGTCAATAAAAATAATGTGGAACGGTTGGATATCAATGAAGTATCTTTAGCCGGTTTTGGCGGAGCGGGTATATACGCCGTAGAAGGAAAACCGATCGGACAGTTTAAGATTGCCCGTGTAAAGAAAACGGTTATCGATGATAAGGAATATACCATCGTGGATGGAACCGGAATGCCTCAAGCTACTGCAAATGAGGAATTCATAGGGAAAGATGTGAATGAAAAATTCAGAATGGGATTTACAAACACTTTTACTTGGAAAGGATTATCTCTCGCGGGGACTTTCGACTATCGCTATGGAGGATATTTGTTTTCTCAGACAAAAGACTATATGCATTGGACGGGAAGTTCGCCGGAGAGTGTTTTGAATGACAGGCTACCGTTCCTTGTTCCCAACTCTGTGGTGGATAATGGCGACGGCACTTTCAGTGAAAATACTGCGCCGGTCAATCCCACGGCTTTGCATACTTTTTACAGTAATGGAGGGTTTGAAGGAGCTGAATATGCGGTCATCAGCCGGTCTTATTTGAAATTAAGAAATGTAAGCCTTGCTTACGCTCTTCCCCGTTCAATATGTGAAAGACTCAATGTAAACAGCGTTCGTTTGTCTTTAAATGCAAATAACATTTTGTTATGGACCCCCGACGAGAACCCCTATATCGACCCGGAAACAACTACTTTCGGAAACAATATCGGTGCAAAGTTCGGAGAATTTAATGGAAACCCGACGAATCAGTATTATACATTCGGAGTGGCATTGGATTTTTAATACAGATAAAAATTAATAATGAGAATTATGAAAAAATATATAACGGTATTATTCGCTTTGGGATTACTTCTGGCTACAGGATGTAAAGATTATTTGGATGTAAATCATGATCCCAATTATTTGGAAGAAATTCCTGACGCCAAAGTGTTATTGCCGGGAGCAGAAGTTGCTATTGGAAATAATTTAATGGGATGGGATTTCGGCTTCGGCGGTGGTTACTGGGTGCAATATTGGACTCAGAATTATACAGCCTCGCAGTTTAAAACGCTGTGTGAGTATGAGGAAGTAGAGTTTGCTACCGCTTATCAGGATTTGACGGCAGGGGTATTGACCGATTTGAAAAGAATCAAAACTACGACGGCTGACTTGGAAGACAAAGGTCTTTATTTTGTGGCCGAAGCGCTCTCGATTTTCACTTGGCAGTTACTCACGGATGTGTGGGGGGATATCCCTTATTCGGAAGCCTTAAAAGGGGACGAAGGAATATTTAATCCTAAATTCGATGAAGGACAAGCAATCTACCAAGACTTGTTGAACAGAGTGGATGAACTCTTGAAAATTGATTTGGAAAATGCTACTTTGGACGAAGAATATGATTTTGTATATGCAGGCGATTTGGAAGAATGGGTTCGGTTTGCCAATTCCCTGAAATTGAAATTGATGTTACGGCTTTCCGAAACCGATCAGTATAATAATGCTTTGACGCTTGCATTTGTGGAAGCCAATGATTTCCTGGAAACCAGCGCTATGATATCTGGAGATACTTGGTCGGACGGTGTGGAAGGAAAACGGCATCCGATGAGAGAATTTCAGCAAGGTGGTGCAAATTATCTTTCTACCAATGTCATCGCTTGCAAATCTTTCATCGATTATTTGAAGAAAAATAATGATCCTCGTATGGCAACATTATTTTCGCCGGCCTCAGGAAGCTTGTATGAAGGTGCTTTCTTCGGCGATTTCGATTCTAAAGAAGATTCGAACGGCAATGGCAAATCTGATCAGGAGGACGCTTACAGCCAAGCTAGATTTACTGCGGATATGGATTTGATCATCATGTCCGATTGGGAAGTAAACTTTTATATTGCCGAAGTGTATGCCCGGGCGGGTAACACTGCAAATGCGAAAGAATATTATGAAGCAGGTGTAAAAGCTTCGTTGAAGCAACATGGCGTAACGAACGATATCATTACCGACGGATATGCTAAATGGGTTAACGGAACCCAAGAAGAAAATATCAAACAGATCGCTATGCAAAAATGGGTGGCTTATGCAAATTATCAGCATATCGAAGCATTTTTTGAAAGAAATCGGCTTAAATATCCTTCGGTGAATGAAATCGATATTAAGAAAGATAGGAAAACGGCTTATATGAATTTTCCGGTCGGCGAGCTGACGATTTCCGTCAACGGGCGGGCAAAGTTAAACGGAAATCTACCTCAATCCCCTTTGTATCCTCCGGCGGTTCTGACAAGAAATGCCAATGCGTTACCGCAGAAAGCTAATGTAGGCGAAAAAGTATGGTGGAATAAAAAAACCGGGAAATAAGCTATAACATATAATTATTATATAGATATGAAAAAGAGTATATATGTATTGGGTACGCTATTGAGCGCATTAATGGTGCTGTTTTCCGCATGTGAAGATGACGCTGTGAATGCATCGCGGGAAGCGATCGTGCCTGAAATTTCAATAGAAGGGAACAGTGTGATCGTATGGGAGCGCGGCGAACAATTCGTGGAGCCTGGATATACAGCCTCTTTCGCCGGACAAGATTATACTTCGAGGGTAGAGGTAAAGGGTTTTTTGAACGTAAATAAAACGGGAAGTTATCCGTTAAAATATATCATTAAAACGGATGACGGGTTATTTGCTTTTGCCAATCGTTTGGTAATTATACCCAATAATGCTCCTTCTCCTCTGGCATCAGGGGCTTACGGTATTGATGGGACTAAATCTCACCGCATTAATGCAGCCGGTACGGTAACTACTTATGGGGGAAACTTCAGCATTTATTTGTATCAAACGGCTAATGACGGCGAATTCTATGTTTCAGATTTTTTAGGAGGTTATTATGATCAGCGGGCTGGCTATGGGAGTAGTTATGCAGCTTCTGGAACGATGAAAGTAGATCAAGACGGTAATTTTACTTTGATAGATAGTAAAGTTCCCGGATGGCAAGACGGATTAACCGGACTATCGGGGAGCATTTCCGAAACGGGGGAAATCTCGTGGTCTGCTATATATGCCGGCATGACGTTTAATGTAGTTTTAAAATAAATTTGAAGATTATAAGATATGAAAAATAAGATTGTATATATTGTCTTAGGAATCACACTTTTGATTTCCTCCTGCGAACCGAACGTAGATGTATGGGACAGTGAAACGTTAGAATATGCCGGCAGATATGTGATCAGCGGATATAATCCGGATGATAAAACGCCCACTTACTGGGGATATGACGGCACCGAATTGTTGATTTACAATACGACTCAAAATATCTCGAATGAAATATGGGTAGAATTCCATAAAAATGGAGATCTGGGTGTCAAGAGTAAGCTTTTCTTGGAAGGAAACAGTACGGGATTTAAATCCAAAAGCGACGATTTCAATGACCTGGATTCCAATTCGGATTCTCTGAGCGTCTTGCCTCAACTTGCTGTTTATCGTTCTGACAGCGTCATGTCTCAAGATCGCTGGATGATCAAGACTGTTTTACTCGAAGGCAAAATTCTTCCGAAGCAAGGAACAAGTTTGGGCGGTAATCAAGTCGACAGCCTCTATTTGAAGTTTTCTTTAAAAGGAGCATCTATAACTTACAAGAGTTATGAGATTCCCGAAGGAGAAAGGGTTAATCCCAACGTTCCGGAATATAAATGGAAAGTAGAGTCGATACTCCCGAAGCCTTCGTTGGATATTCCTTATGTGATTGAAGGATATCGTTACACCGGTTATCCGGAAGATCAGTTTTAAATGAGGGTATTGAAAAATCATTAGAAGATAAAACCTTTCAATTAATTTTTTACATAAACTCTACAAAAAATTAAACTCTATTGAAAGGAATTTTGGACAGGGCTGGGAGCGATCTTCGCCCTGTCTTCTTTGTTTTTTATCCGACGCGTAAACGGAACCGGCACAAGTCTGAAAGTGAGAAGACGTAAATGAGAGCGGGTTTTAGATATTAATACATATCGAAAAGACGATAGCCAGTAACAGGCCTGACATAGAGGTGAGTCGTAAGTAGGGATCCATCGCCTTATTTTGTTTTTGGAAAAGATCGTTGAGTATTTTCAATTGAAAAAGGAATACGATTGCATACAAGTATCGGTACCAGGGAGCCGGGGCAAATAGAAAACTATATTGCAGGAAACAAGTGAACATGCCGAAAGTGAGCAGCGCATGATAAATGCGCGCATTGGCCAATCCTAAGCGCGAGGCGACAGTGATTTTGCCCGATGAACGGTCGTTATCGATATCCCGCATATTGTTTATGTTCAAGATCATGGTGCTGATGAATCCCAGTCCGCTTGCCGGCAGTACCGGTTGGAAATCCAAGGAGAATGTTTGCAGGAAATAAGATCCGATGACGGCTACGGGACCAAAGAATAAGAATGCAAAAAAATCGCCCCATCCTTTGTATCCGTATGCATTCTTTCCGACCGTATAAAACACCGCCGCCAAAATTGCACACGCACCGATGCCCAACATAATCAGCACCCACTTCCAGCCGATGGCTTCGGCCACCCGCAATACGAGTAGTGCGCCGATAGCTGCAACAAAAAGGATAACGAGACCGATTCCCCTTTTCATAAGAGAAGGGGTTATCTTTCCGCCTTGTACGGTGCGTGTGGGTCCTTGTCGTTTACCGGTGATGTCGGTTCCTTTCAGGTAATCGCCTAAGTCGTTAGCCATGTTGGTCAGCCCTTGCATGCTCATTGCCAGGAGCAATGTCAGGATAAACGTAACGGCGTTGAGCCCGGACTCGTGAAAGGCCAAGCCATTGCCGAGAACGACCGCTCCTACCGCAAGAAACAACGTCCTTGGCCGGAATGCTTCTATCCAATCTTTTGCAGATGCCACGTTTATAATTACAAATTACAAATTACAAATTACGAATTACGAATTACGAATTACGAATTACGAATTACCATTTACCAATCTCCAATCTCTAATCTCCAGTTTAATACGACCGGGCGAAGATAACGCGTTGGGCCGAAGGTTTGCCCGTTACCATACATTTGCCCGGAGTTTTATCCCCTTCGAGCGGAATGCAGCGAATCGTAGCTTTGGTTTCGTTTTTAATCAATTCCTCCGTTTCAGGAGTTCCGTCCCAATGGCATAGCAAGAAGCCTCCTTTTTCAATCTCAACTTTAAATTCGTCATACGAGTTGACTTCCCGCGTTTGCGAGACTCTGAAGTCGAATGCCTTTTGATAGATGTTTTGTTGGATGTCGTCGAGAAGGTCTTTGACCCTTTGCTCGATGCCGTCGCATGAAACCGTTTCTTTGGTTAAGGTATCGCGCCGCATCACTTCGATGGTGTTATTCTCCAAATCACGCCCGCCGATGGCTAAGCGCACCGGAACACCTTTCAGTTCATATTCGGCAAACTTCCATCCCGGCTTTTTATTGTCCGAATTATCGTATTTCACGCTAATGCCCAGCGATTTCAAACGTTGGACAATGCCTGCAACTTTTTCATCGATCTCCGCCAGTTGTTCGTCGTTCCGGTAAATGGGAACGATGACTACCTGATGTGGAGCCAATTTGGGAGGCAGTACCAACCCGTTATCATCGCTGTGCGACATGATGAGCGCCCCCATCAAGCGGGTCGAAACGCCCCATGAAGTCGCCCACACATAATCGAGCTTGCCGTTTTTATCGGTAAACTGCACATCGAAGGCTTTGGCAAAATTCTGCCCCAGGAAGTGCGAAGTGCCCGATTGCAACGCTTTGCCGTCTTGCATCATCGCTTCGATAGTATAAGTGTCGAGCGCTCCGGCAAAACGTTCCGAGGCCGATTTTGTGCCTTTGATCACCGGCATGGCCATATAATTTTCCGCGAATTCGGCGTATACGTCGAGCATTCGTCGGGCTTCTTCCACGGCTTCGTCGGCGGTGGCATGCGCCGTATGGCCTTCCTGCCACAGGAATTCAGCGGTACGCAGAAACAGACGGGTACGCATTTCCCATCGCACGACGTTCGCCCATTGATTGATGAGCAGCGGCAGGTCACGATACGATTGGATCCAATTCTTATAAGTACTCCAGATAATGGTTTCGGAAGTGGGGCGGACGATGAGTTCCTCTTCGAGTTTAGCCGCCGGATCGACGATCACACCTTTTCCGTCGGGGGAATTCTTTAGTCGATAGTGGGTTACTACCGCGCATTCTTTAGCGAAACCTTCCACGTGGTCGGCTTCACGGCTGAAAAATGATTTGGGAATGAATAACGGGAAGTACGCATTGACATGCCCCGTTTCTTTGAACATATCGTCGAGTTGGCGTTGCATCTTTTCCCAGATAGCGTAGCCATAGGGCTTTATCACCATGCAGCCGCGTACGGCCGAATTTTCTGCCAGGTCGGCTTTGATAACCAAGTCGAGATACCACTGCGAATAGTCTTTGCTTCGCGGCGTAAGTTCTTTCAATTCCTTTGCCATATACTATTTATCGATTGAATATTTTTTATTTAAGGATGCAAAGATACAAATTTATTTTCGCATCCTCCAATCTCCAATCTCCAATCTCCATTTTAATACGTCTCTCGCAAATGTTTCACCGTGACGGGTGTTTTAGCCGAAGCTTTCAATTCGGGAGACGTTATGACGATGGTTTTCTTTTCGCCCGGAAGCAAGTCGAAGAAGTTATCGCTAAACGATGCGCCTAGTACCGGAATTTCCACGAACACGTCTTTTGCCAGTTTCTTACCGGATAAGGTGACCGTATATTTTCCATCGGCATACTTCACCGTATGATGGACGGCCGTTTCCGGCAGTTCCAGTTTATTGGGCCAGTAGAAATAATAGTTCCGCTGCGAGATCACAGCACCTTTCTTATCGCTCAACCATGCGTGTATGACGACACGGTGTTTCTCCTCTTCCGTAACCAGCTCCGATGTGTTGAACGCTTTTACCCGAGTGCTGGCATTGGCTTTGGCCGATATCTTTTCGGTAAACGACTTCAGTTTCTTTCCCGAAAAGTCGAGCACTTGTACGTGTAGTTGCAAGCCGTCGATATCTTGCAGGTTATCGGACATGGTGAAGTAGGTGAGGACATTGTTTTTATGTTCCACACCTAAAGCCAGCGGTGCAAACACATTTCTCATCTTGTAATGTTGCGCTTTCCAGTTTTGGTAATAATCGATACTCGACCACGAAACTACGGGCCAGTCGTCATTGATTTGCCAGTAAAGGGCGCCCATGCAATAAGGCCGTCCGCGGCGATTGGCTTCCACGGCTTCCTCCATGCCGTTGCCTTGCATGATAAGGCCGACATAGATGAAATCTTCGAAGTTTTTAGGCGTATGATAATACATTTCCATGTATTCTTTGATCGCCTGGTTGCCGATACCGCTTTTTTGATGCGTTTTCATTACATCGGAGTTGATGTCGAAATCTTTTTCTTCGGCAAACGTGCGAATGGTCTTCATTTCGGGAAAGGATTGGAATCCGAATTCGCTGGCAAAGCGGGGCAACCTGTCCGCCATCGCTTCGAAAGGCATGCGTCCGTGCCATAATCCCCAATCGTGAACGTCGCTGGCGCTGAATTTTTCGGGACGCCCCCAGTTGGAATCGTAGGGCGAACCGTGGATATAGCTGCGTGTGCCGTCATATTCCGTCACCAGCGAGGGGATCAATTCGCGGAAAGTCTTGTCATAGCCGCGACGCCATTCGTCGAGCACTTCCGAAGGATATTCCTTATCCCATCCCCAATAATTGATTCCTTCGTATATTTCGTTATTGCCGCACCAGAATGCCAGCGAGGCGTGGTTTCGCAGACGCTTGATATTGTAGACGGCTTCTTCGGCAACGTTTGCCAGAAAGGCATCATCCGAAGGGTAGGGGACGCATCCGAAAATAAAATCCTGCCAGATGAGAATGCCTTTTTCATCGGCGAGGCGATAAAAGTAATGGTCTTCGTAGGTACCGCCGCCCCATACGCGAAGCATATTCATATTTGCCGAGGTGACATGATCGAAAAGCCGTTCGTAGTAAGCCGAATCTTGTTGGGTGCGCAGGATTTCTCCGGGAATATAATTCGCGCCTTTGGCGAACAAAGGGATACCGTTCACTTCGAAGTAGAACGACCGTCCGTGTTCGTCCTTCTCTTGTACGAGACGTACGGAACGGAAGCCGGTGCGTTCGGTTGTTTGCGCAATCGCTTGGTCGCGGATCGAGAGGGTCACCGAAAAATCGTATAGATATTGTTCTCCCCAGCCGGCCGGCATCCATAAATGAGGGTTCTTGACGGTCATGGGCAGCGAAACGATGTTTTTTCCTTTTTGCAATACCACGTCCTTCTGCACCGTTTCAACCGGTTTGTTATCGAATGAAGCGCTGACCGACAAGGTCGCCGGGCCTTCGGTTACGGAGTAGACTTCAACTCGATGCTCTATCTCGGCCTTTTCTTTACCGACGGATGTTTGCTTGACGAAATAATCCTCGATGCGTGCCTGATTATAAAAGGTGAGCGACACCGGTTTCCAGATCCCCATCTGAACGAGCCGCATTCCCCAGTCCCAGCCGAACTGGTAAGGCGCTTTGCGTGAGAAAACGCTCATCTTGAGGTCGCTATGATCGTTTCCGGCCGGATAGTTATAGCCGTTGGTCAAATACGCCGGCTCCATATAGGTGACGGGCGAATGAAAGCGAATGTACAACTTGTTGTCTCCTTCGCGAAGAACGTTTTTCACCGACACTTTGTGCCCGACGAACATGTTTGCCGATTGAAAAATACGCGAGCCATTTAAAAAGATGTCGGCATGGGTATCGAGTCCTTCAAAAAAGATTACGGCATCGTCGTACTTCAGTTGTTCGGCGGTGACAGAGAACGTTTTTTTGAAATCCCAATCCTCCTTTTCGGGCCATTGTACCTTCTTTTCATTCGTGCCGTAATACGGATCGGGTAATACTTTATAGCGAATCAAATCGCGTTGTACCGATCCCGGCACTTCGGCGTCCCGCCAATCGTTTTTGCCGGTTTGTGTAAATTGCCAGCCATCGTTGAGTGGCAAGTAAACTTCCGACGCTTTTTGTGCTTCCATCGAGAAGCAAAATAAAGCTCCGAGGATCATCATCATGACTTTTTTCATATTCTCTGTTGCATTATTTAATTGTATGTGTTTCCTATTTCTTTCCTTCCAATGTCCGCCTTTTTCTTCATGTTCGCTATAATCCACAGCAAAAATACATAAATAAAGCCAAAAGGCAAAGCAAACCGAGCCGCATCATTTTTTACAATATTCCGCATCAAAAAGTGATCGTTTGGAACAAAAAATAGTAAATTTGTGCATTGCAATCAAAAACAAGAAGCAATGGAAGAACCTCTACTGATCGAACGGAAGGATTTTATTCAGCTTTACCGTAAGCTATATGGCTTTTTACGGCGCGAGTGGACTTTGGAAAAGACTTGCCTGTTAAAGAGTATTGTCTCCGATTCGTTGCGCACGCAGGAGGGCGTCTTTGACAAGGCGGCTTTACGCGACTTGATACACCGTATGAAAACGGCGGCTATTACCATTGATGAAATTGGATTGAAGCAGCATACTATTTGTGCGGTTTTACTTTTCCAACCGATTCAAAAAGAGGTTTATTCTTTACGTGAGACGAAGAAGTTTTTTGGAAACGAAGTCGAAGGTATCCTGCGCGGATTGCTTAAGGTGAATGAATTCAGCGATAAAAAAACGGCGGTGGAATCGGAGAATTATATCCGCCTGCTGTTGTCTATGGCGGAAGATATTCGTGTGGTTTTTATTATGATTGCCCGTCATCTGGCGCTGATGCGCGAGGCGCGTAACGGCCAGCAAGCGGAACGCTTGGAACTGTCCGTCATGTCGGCCTATCTGTATGCTCCGTTGGCTCATCGTCTGGGTTTGTATTCGATAAAATCGGAATTGGAGGATTTGTCGTTGAAATATACCGACCGTGATATGTACGATTACATCGCCACGAAACTGAACGAAACGAAACGCGAGCGCGAAAAATATATCGAGGAGTTTATCCATCCCGTGAAAGAACGGCTGGACAAAACGGACTTAAAGTATGATATCAAAGGACGGACCAAATCGATTTACTCGATTAACAACAAACTGAAAAAGCAGAAAATCCCATTCGAGGATATTTATGATTTGTTCGCCATTCGAGTCATCCTCGATGCGCCGCTCGACGAGGAAAAAGCCCAATGTTGGCAGGTCTATTCCATCATTACCGATATGTATCAACCCAATCCGAAACGGTTGAAAGATTGGTTGGCTATTCCCAAAAGCAACGGTTACGAATCGTTGCACATTACCGTGATGGGCCCCGGCTCGCGCTGGGTGGAGGTGCAGATACGGACCCGCCGCATGGATGAAATCGCCGAGAGAGGTCTGGCGGCACACTGGAAGTATAAGGGAATAAAAGGTGAATCGACGCTTGATGAATGGCTAAGTTCGCTACGGGAGTCTCTCGAAAATAAGGATGCCGATATTCAGGAAAAGTTGGGGGACTTTAAACTGGATTTATACGACGAAGAGATTTTTGTCTTTACTCCGAAAGGAGATCTTTTCAAATTGCCCAAGGGCGCTACCGTACTCGATTTTGCATTTGCTATTCACTCTAAACTGGGCGCTTCGTGCGTGTCGGGAAGGGTGAACGGGAAGAACGTACCGATAAAATATGTGTTGAAAAGCGGCGATCAGGTGGCGATAAATACTTCGTCGCATCAGTCCCCCAATCAGGATTGGCTTAGTTTTGTGGTGACTTCAAAAGCCCGTACCAAAATCCGTCAGCTTCTGAAAGAGGAAGCCGCCAAACAGGTCGATATTGCCAAAGAAACGTTTTCCCGCCGGATGAAAAACCGGAAGATCGATATGGATGACTCCATATTGATGCAGCTTATTAAAAAGCTGAAATATAAAACGGTGACCGATTTTTATGCGGACATTGCCGTGGACAAGTTAGATATTAATTGGGTGATTGACCGCTATCTCGAACTCGAAAACAAGGAGTCCGAACAGCGTGATTTTGCGGCGAACGTAAGTGCTGAGAATTTTGTTGTCAGGCCCGGGTCGGTCGTTGAGCAAGCACAAGATGAATTGGTGATCGACGAACATCTTACGGGCATCGATTATAAGTTAGCCAAGTGTTGCAACCCGATTTTCGGAGATGATATTTTCGGTTTTGTCTCGTCGCAAGGAATAAAGATACACCGGACAAACTGCCCCAATGCGCACGATCTGTTTTCGCGGTTCGGATATCGTGTCATTAAAGCCCGGTGGTCGGGCAAAACGGGCAGTTCCAACTATGCCACTATCTTGCGTATTATCGGAAACGATCAAATAAATATTGTTTCCAACTTAATGTCGATCATTTCGAAAGAAGACGGTGTGCAGTTGCGGTCCATCTCCATCGATTCCAACGACGGCTTGTTTCAGGGAAACATCACGGTGATGTTGGCCAATACTTCCATGCTGGAACAACTGATGAAGAAGCTCAAGTCGGTGAAAGGTGTCAAATCGGTTACCCGGTTGAATTAGCCCCTTTCTACCTTCCCCCGAAAGGAGAAGAACTGCGGGGTATCCGTTGCCGTTCCGAAGAATCTGTCCTTAGCCTATGTAGATGGTCGCAAAAACCCTATAGAATCGTGCACCCGTCGCAAAGAGACTATGCCGATTCGAACTTATTCATTAGATACTGGACATAATTCCGTTCGTAATCCGAGGGGCGAAGTATTTCGTCGTCGTACTTCAAGACATCGATATCGATGACGACTTTGCCTATTTCTTTATCTTGTGGAGTCCTGCCCAATGCCGATTCGATACGCTTTACTTTCTCTATGATTTCTTTCGATGTCAAATCGCTTTGAAACATAGCCAACGCGTTTCTGAAGGGATATGGATACAATCCTTCCCCAGGCATATTAATGATAGTGGGGGTGAAATTAATTTCAGGAAAAATATGATGAAGCATTCTTTTTGCCTTATCAATATTTGCCTTTGCGTATATGTTCGATCCGATGCTTAATAATATCTCATGCATAATAAGAGATTTAAAATACAAATGTACAACACATTTTCCGATGAAAGATTGAATAAACCTCAAAATATAGTATCTTTGTTCCTTAAACATGTTAAAGAATGAGAAATATTCGGGCGACAATCCTTTTTATTTTCTTTTTCGTAGGGTTTGTATCCTCGGCGCAAGAGAATGCTAAGCCCTTGATATACCGTATAAACATACGAGAGAATATCGGAAGCAATACATGGATTTACCTGCGCAACGGATTGCATGAAGCCGTGCAGTTGCAGGCAGAGTGTGTGCTCCTCGATATGAATACGTACGGAGGGGCGGTTCTTGAAGCCGATTCCATGCGGACGGCCATCTTAGAGTCGCCTTTGCCGGTCTATGTATTCATCAATAACAACGCGGCATCGGCAGGAGCCCTTATAGCCATTGCCTGTGACCGGATTTTCATGCGTCCCGGCGCTTCTATCGGGGCTGCAACGGTGGTAAATGCCGCCGACGGGGCTAAGGCGCCCGATAAATACCAATCGTATATGCGCGCGATCATTCGGGCTACCGCAGAAAGCCACGGGCACGATACCCTTGTCGAGGGAAAGGATACGATAATACAATGGATCCGGGATCCGAAAGTCGCCGAAGCGATGGTGGATGAACGTATTGTGGTTCCCGGGTATGCCGATTCCACGCAAATTCTCACGCTCACTCCCGCACAGGCGATGGAATTAGGGTATTGCGACGGCATAGCTTCTACTCTCCATCACGTCGCCGTGCAATATCTCGGATACAACGATTATGAACTAAAAACCTATAACGCGACCTTTTACGATAGAATAAAGGGCTTTTTGATGAATGGTATTATACAGTCGCTGCTGATTATGCTCATCATCGGCGGCATTTACTTTGAGTTGCAATCGCCCGGAGTCGGCTTTCCTTTGGCGGTGGCCATCGCGGCGGCCTTGCTTTATTTTACGCCGCTTTATCTGACGGGATATGCCCAGAATTGGGAAGTCTTGCTTTTTGTGTTGGGCCTGATAGCGATGGTGTTCGAGTTGTTGGTGGTGCCGGGGTTCGGGGTGACCGGAATCGTCGGCATTCTTTTTATTGTCTCCGGATTATTATTAGCGCTTATCGGGAATATCCGGTTTCATTTCGACGGTTTGCCCGTGATGCAACTTTTCCGTGCGCTCGTGATCGTCTTCGCCGGATTGGGTCTTGGGTCCGTGTTGATCGTTTATTTGTCGAGCCGTATCGGTAAACCGGGTTTTTTCCGGAAGGTGGCGTTGCTGGCCGATCAGGAAGGAACGGTTTCGGTTTCGATGCAGCCGGCATCGATGGTGGGCAAAACCGGTGTTTCGGTCACGGGCCTGCGTCCGTCGGGGCGGATACGTATCGAGGGTGAGTTGTATGATGCCGTTTCGGTGAAGGGATTTATCGAACAAGATGAACCGGTGAAGGTGATACGGTATGAGAACTTTCAATTATATGTAATGAAACAATGAAAATAGTAGCGATTATTCCGGCGCGTTATGCCTCGTCGCGTTATCCGGGCAAACCGTTGGCCGATATGGATGGCAAACCGATGATCCGCCGGGTTTATGAACAAGTGGAAAAAGTGTTGAAAGAGGTATGGGTTGCGACGGATGACCGCCGCATCCTCGATACCGTATCGGCTTTCGGGGGAAAAGCCGTCCTGACTTCCCCGGCGCATAAAAGCGGGACGGATCGTTGCCGGGAAGCATTGGAGCGTGTTGGCGGTGCGTTCGATGTCGTTTTAAATATACAGGGCGACGAACCGTTTATTCATCCTGAGCAAATACGCACACTCGTCGATTGCTTTGATTCTTCCGACGTACAAATTGCGACTCTGGTAAAACCTTTCCGTCAAGAAGACGGGTTCGAAGCCTTATTCAATCCTGCATCCCCGAAAGTGGTGTTGAATAATCGTTCGGAAGCCGTTTATTTCAGCCGATCCGTTATCCCGTATGTCCGTGACGCACATCACAGCGAATGGCTCGACAGGCATGTTTTTTACAAGCATATCGGTGTGTACGGTTATCGTGCCGATGTGCTGCGTCGTATTACGCAACTGCCGCAGTCGCCCTTAGAAAAGGCCGAATCGCTTGAACAGTTGCGTTGGATCGAAAATGGATTCACTATCAAAGCGGGAATTACGGCGCGGGAAACCATCGGGATCGATACCCCTCAGGATATGGAAAAGGCACTGGCCTTTCTTCGCCGGCAGGCGGGAAGTTGACAATTGGCAATTGGCAATGGAAAAAGAGGGTTGCCGCTGGTAATCGTTTTTAATCAGGGATTCCGCATCGAGCCGGGTGCGGAATGACGGGCTTCTTTCGAAAGTTAAATAAAAATTGGAATATGAGTGATATTCAAAAAATAAAGATAAGGCCTCTTGAAAGAGGCGATTTGCTGTTTGTGCATTTGTTGGACAACAATGCGAATATTATGAGATATTGGTTTGAAGAACCTTTTTTTTCGTTGGATGAGCTAACTCAAATATACGATCTCCATATCCTGGATCAGGCAGAACGGCGCTTTATAGTAGAAGACGGGCACGGAATACGTGTAGGCTTGGTGGAATTGATCGATATCAATACCATTCACCGGAATTGTGAATTTCAGATCATTATCGCACCGGAATATGAAGGGAAAGGCTATGCTCAACAAGCCACGAAATTGGCCCTCGAATATTCGTTTAAAGTGTTGAATATGCATAAAGTCTTTTTATATGCCGATCCGGATAATGCAAAAGCCGTATATATCTACGAAAAATGTCATTTCAAAAAAGAAGGTTTGTTGAAAGAAGCGTTTTATGTGAATGGAAAATATAGGGACGCTTTGATTATGGCGTTGCTGAGATCCGAATTTCTCTCGTTATAAGGAATGACCATGCGGATGTTCCTGGACGGACGATAGCCGTACGAGAACAAAAGCTTCATTTTTTTTGATGAGAATATAAATTGTTTATTTTTGTGTCGTATCAATATAGAAGAATATGAAATTTCTAAAAAAAGGCCTCTGTTTTGTATACCAGTGGATTGTTTTTGTTCCTCTTTTTATTATCAGTACGTTCATGACGGCCTTGACCGTCATGATTTTTGCACCTGTTTTCGGGAGTAAGTTCTGGGGATATTATCCGCCGAAATGGTGGTCGAAAATTACGTGTCGTTTAGCTTTGTGCCGGATAAAAGTTCGTGGGCGGGAACATCTCGATCCGAATCAATCGTATGTTTTTATCGCGAATCATCAGGGCGCTTTCGATATCTTTTTAGTGTACGGTTACTTGAATCAAAATATTAAATGGGTGCAAAAGAAAAGTCTGAGGAATATTCCTTTTGTGGGATTTGCCTCAGAGATGGCCGGACATGTGTTTGTCGACAACTCCAGTCCCGGAGCCCGTGCAAAAACGATCTTTCAAGCACAGCGGAAGATTGTCGATGGCGTTTCCATTATGCTTTTCCCGGAAGGTTCCCGGACACACACCGGAAAAATGGGGCGCTTTCGTCGCGGTGCGTTTCAGATTGCGTATGATATGAAGTTACCTGTCGTTCCGCTCACGTTGAATGGGCCTTTTGATGTAATGAGTCGAAATACCCTGCTGTTTACTCCCGGCACGCTCGAACTCGTTATTCATCCGCCTATCCCGACGGAGTCATTATCCGAAACCGACATACCGCAATTAGTGGAACGTTCTAAAGAAATTATTCAGGAAGCTTTGTGGGAGAAATATAAATAAACTGGAGGTTGGAGGTTGGAAAATTAGAGGCTAGAGAATGGGAAGTATATAAAAAAGGAAAGGTTGTCTCACGACAACCAATCTTCATTGTTAACCTTAAATCTAATACCATGAAAAACCTCTATATTTGCACTGTGTTTTTCATGGTATTAGATTTAAGGTTAACAATGAAGATTGGTTGT
>DHOU01000039.1 GCA_002409745.1 Bacteroidales bacterium UBA5382 | reverse complement strand
GACCATTTGTTCAGCAGACCCTAATTAACAATTGACAATGCATAATCCGTAACGGGTAATCTGTAATTCGTAATTTGTAATTCGTAATTTGTAATTTGAATTTAGTAATTTGTAATTACTGAATCACTCCCAGTTTCTTACCGATCTTCACGAATGCGGCAATTCCCCTGTCGAGATATTCCCGTTCATGTCCGGCCGACAATTGCACCCGGATGCGGGCTTCGCCTTTGGGAACCACGGGATAATAAAAGCCGGTTACATAAATACCTTCCTCCAACAGTTCCGCGGCAAATTGCTGCGAGAGTTTGGCATCATACAGCATTACCGCACAAATAGCGGACTGAGTAGGTTTTATATCAAATCCGGCCTCTTTAATCTTCTGCACGAAGTAAGCAACATTTTCGTGTAGCTTATCTTGCAGCCGGTTCGATTCTTCGAGCAGTTCGAAAGCCTTTATTCCGGCAGCCGCCACCAATGGGGGAATAGAGTTTGAGAACAGATAAGGGCGTGAACGCTGGCGAAGCATATCGATAATCTCTTGATGGCCGGTGGTAAACCCTCCGATGGCTCCGCCGAATGCCTTTCCTAATGTTCCGGTAATAATATCCACTTTTCCCATAAGCTGATAGCGTTCGGATACCCCCCGGCCCGTCTTCCCGACCACTCCGGCCGAATGGCTTTCATCCACCATCACCATCGCGTCGTATTTATCGGCGAGCTGCATAATCTTATCCAGTGGAGCGACATTTCCGTCCATGGAGAAAACGCCGTCGGTCGCAATCAGGCGGAAGCGTTGTTGCTGAGCCTCTTTCAGTTTTTCTTCGAGATCAGCCATGTCGGCATTTTTATACCGGTAGCGTTTGGCCTTGCAAAGACGTACGCCGTCTATGATAGAAGCATGGTTAAGGGCATCGGATATGATAGCGTCTTCATCGGTGAGCAAAGGCTCGAACAAACCTCCGTTGGCGTCGAAGCAGGAGGCATAAAGTATCGTGTCTTGCGTCCCGAAGAATTTACTGATGGACGCTTCCAATTGTTTGTGTAAATCCTGTGTTCCACAGATAAAGCGGACGGACGACATGCCGTAGCCTCTTTCATCCAGCGCCTTTTTAGCCGCTTCGATCAGCTTCGGGTGATTCGACAATCCCAAATAGTTATTGGCGCAAAAGTTCAACACCTCCTGTCCGGAAGTGATTTTTACCTCCGCTTGCTGCGGCGATACAATGATTCGTTCGTCTTTGTATAGTCCTGCGTCTTTAATGGCGGTTAATTCGTCGTGCAGGTATTCTTGCATTTTTCCGTACATAATATATTTATTTTAGATATCTATAAATTAGTTAATTAGCAAATGAGCAAATGAGCATATTAGCGAATGAGCAAATGAGCATATTAGCGAATGAGCAAATGAGCAGATGAGCGAATGAGCGAATGAGCAGATGAGTAAATGAGCGAATTGGTGATACTTTGTCAGTAAACAGGTTGTGAACCGCGACCATCAATCTCCTTCAATCTCCTTCAATCTTTCACCAATCTTCATCTATCAATCATTCATCAATCTTCCATCAATCTTCCATCAATCTTTTTCAATCTCTCATCAATCATTTGAGATTATGAAGAATATGCCCCATACGATTCTTTTTCGTTTCCATATAAAACTTATTATATTGATTCGGCTTAATCTCCAAAGGAACATTCTCGACGACCCGTAAGCCGTACGATTCGAGACCGATGCGTTTTTTAGGATTGTTGGTCATCAAGCGCATATTCGTCACGCCGAGGCTACGCAATATCTGCGCCCCCACGCCGTAATCCCTTTCATCGGCGCGATATCCTAAATGCAGATTGGCATCTACCGTATCCAACCCATTCTCTTGCAACTTATAAGCAGCGGCTTTCGCCATTAGCCCGATTCCGCGCCCTTCCTGATTCAAGTAGACCAATACGCCTTTCCCTTCTTTTTCGATCAACTGCAAAGCTTTGTGAAGTTGTTCTCCGCATTCGCAACGCAGGGAGCCAAAGATGTCGCCGGTTACGCAAGATGAATGCACCCGCACGAGGATCGGTTCCTCTTCTTTCCATTCCCCTTTCATTAAGGCAACATGCTCGAGACCGTTCGATTTCTGTAAAAAAGGAATCATAATGAAGTTCCCGTATTCGGTAGGCAAATGCACCATTTCGCCTCTTTCAATCAACGACTCGCGTTGCAACCGGTACTTGATAAGCTCGGCCACAGACACGATTTTTAAATGAAAAGCTTCGGCCATTTCCATTAATTCCGGCAAGCGGGCCATAGAGCCGTCTTCTTTCTTAATTTCGGCTAACGCGCCGGCGGGATATAATCCGGCAAGGCGGGCAAAGTCAACGGTTGCTTCGGTATGTCCCGCCCGGCGTAAAACCCCTTTGTTCATCGCGCGTAAAGGAAATACGTGCCCCGGACGGCCGAAATCTTCGGGTGCGGTGTCATGACGCGTCAAAGCAAGAATCGTTTGGGCACGGTCATAAGCCGATATACCGGTCGTGCATCCGTGAGTAAGGAGGTCGACGGAAACGGTAAAAGGGGTCGCATGCACGGACGTATTATTGGTTACCATCATCGGCAAGTCTAATTCTTCGGCACGTTCCTGCGTGATGGGGGCGCAAATGAGTCCCCGTGCATGCGTTTCGAGGAAATTGACTTTTTCCGGCGTAATGTGTTCGGCTGCGATAATCAGATCGCCTTCATTTTCCCGGTCCTCATCGTCTACGACAATGATAAAATTTCCTTTACGAATCTCTTCTATCGCATCTTCTATCGAATCTAATTTAATTTCTTGCTGCATATCTTGTTTACTAAATAATTTTATTTTCAACCGAGAGCGACGGCCTTTTGATCTATCGTCGCCTGATGATCGGTTATTTCTTTCAATTCTTTGCTTAACCTTCGAGTGGCAAGAAGATCTTTCCGAATCCTTTTTTCGAAAGGAATGGATAATCCCTTGAAGATAAAGCCTACCGGAACAATATACATAAAAATCTTTGCCGGAAGCGAACCGGCTTCAAACGGCCGCAAATGATTGATTAATACCGGAAATTGTTCGGCCTTCGCCAATTCCGACCGGTTACGCGAATTGGAAAGCTGATTCAAAACGAACTCTTCTTTTCTTTTAATCGAAGCTAATTGTCGGTCGTACTGCCCATCCATCCAATAGGTACGATATCCCAATGTCGCGTAATTCTTCAGATACGCATTTATTTCATCGGATAACTCCTTCAAGAGCGTATCTATTTCATCGTAACGCGGGTAATCGACCACCACTTCTTTATAAGGGTATCTCCGCTTTTCCCGAATAAAGAACAATTTCCGGAAAAAGTTCGAATAGGTATCGGGATTCATAATCACCGAATCGTTCATCGCCTTATACGTCAAAAATATCCCCAAGGGCAAAAGTACCATCGAACTGAACCACATGCCGATCCAATGGACCCACACGCTGTCGCGCGTCATTTTATAGCCGACATTCTCCACGATATAATAAATGATGAACAGAATGACAGAAATGACAATCGGCGTTCCCAGTCCTCCTTTTCTTACAATGGCTCCCAAAGGCGCTCCGATGAAGAAAAAGATGAGGCAGGCAAACGGAATGGTAAATTTGCGATGCCATTCGATCCAATGCCTGTTGATGGTGCGCCTTGTCGCGGTTTTATCCATTGACCGGAACATAAACTCATTATTATTGTTTTCGGCTTTCGATATGGCGCTCTGGAAGATCGTCGACTGCATCTGCAAGTCTTTGCTTTGAAGGAGCGAATCGGGGTCGTTAACGCTTATGGGCGCTTGTTTAGCGGCAAGGATAATCGAATCTTTTCGATCGGCCGGATAAGAATTTCTGAACCGCAAGTACGAATAGTTTTGCATGGTGTTGCGATCGATTTGATTCACGCTGTCTAAAACATGCTTCATCGAGTCGATCGAGACCGTCAATTGGACTAAGTCTTTTGCCAGATAATTGCTTCCCGCATTACCTTCGATGACTTCCTCTCCCATGCGGTTAAAATTGGCATCGTAAGGAATCAGCATGGTTTTGGTATCAAAGTTTTCGCGGCTGTAAGGCACAAAATCACTGCTTCTGTTTTGCGTTCCCTGTGTGAAGTTTTGAAATTGTTGTCCGCTATGAAGAGTGAACACAAGCATTTTCTTATCTTCCGTCATACTCATTTTAGCCGAATCGCATACGGTAACCGCCATATTTTGGAATCCGCTGCCGACATCGTAGATAAGCACATCGTACAGCATCCCTGTTTGCCGGTTCTTTTTCTCCACATATAAATTGTAACCATCTATTTCTTTGTAAAATACTCCTTCCGGAATATCCAATTCGGGAGATGCCTGCCGTATAGACAAAAGCAGCGAATAGAATTTGGTTTGTATTTTGGGCAGCGCGTTGTTTTGAAAGAAAAAGGCGCCGATAGATATACAGATAATCAATATTATAAGCGGCTTCATCGTCTTCAACAAGGGTATTCCCGCTGATTTTATCGCCAACAGTTCGAGGCTTTCACCCATATTCCCGAAAGCCATTAAGGAAGCGAGCAGTATCGATAACGGCAATGCCAAGGGGATAAGATTAAGGGCGGCATAAAAAAACATTTCGCCCAACACATTCAGTCCAAGGCCTTTTCCCACCATGTCTTCAACGTATTTCCATAAAAATTGCATCAATACCAAAAAAAGGCAGATGGCAAAAGTCATGAGGAAAAGCGGAATAAAGGTTCTTATTATATAACTGTATAACCGTTTTATATGGAAATTCCTTCTCATTGAGTGAAAACAAACGCGTTTTAAATTTTCCACAAAGATAATAAAATCAAACGGTACAAAAGGATTTTAAAAATGTAAAGATAATTAATCGCTTCGACTCATATTCCTAACTTTCGCTTTAATTCTTCCACTTGATACTCCCATAGCGATATGGAATCGCTTTTTTCGTCGGGATCGGAAAAGTCGGTTATTTCGAACGTTATATCTCCCGACAAATCGAGTTTACGCACTAAAAACTCGAAATAGGCATCCGGGTCGTTCTCGTCAAGCCATCGATAGCGGATACTGGTAGGAGGATTCTTACTGATGATTTCAGCTCGCCGGCTATCATCTTTATCCCAAGTAAATGTAAAAATAGTGTCGGTATCATCTATCGTTACCCTGTCAGCAAACCACTCACAAAGACCGTCAATCTGACTGATCATTCTCCATAAGCTGTTCTGCGAGGCGTTTCCCATCAAAAATTCAATATGAAACTTTTCTTTCGACATATATATTTACTGAAAAATTTCGCTCAATGTACGACTTTTTTTTGAAATGGATGCAATCGAAGAGTTTATTTTTTCGTCTGCCACTCATCCTTCATCCTTCATCCTTCATCCTTCATCCCTCATACATCATACATCATACATCATACATAAAAAAGTCCATAAGCTTCGGCTCCCTCAATGGCGAGCTATTCACTTATGGACACTAAAAATAAATTACTTTACAAACGTTTTAGTGAATCGGTTTGTATTCGACAAAAGCTTCAATCGCCTCATACGACGCCAATCCGAGTTTCCAATACATATCGGCTGTCGCTTTATTCCGTTCTTCGGAACGCTGCCAGAAGAGCCGTTCATCATCGCCCAAATAAGGAGCACTTTCCATTTGCGATTGATGACGAAGAACAGCATTCCGTTTCTGACGCAATTCTTCGGGAGAAAGGGGTACCGCCATTTCGATATGGTCTATCTCCCACTCCATCCAAGCTCCGCGATACATCCAAATACGACAATCTTTAAACCACTCATCCTCTTTGATGATATCGACAGCAGCCAGAATAGCATCGAGACACACTTTATGCGTTCCGTGCGGATCGGCCAAGTCGCCTGCCACATAAATCTGATGGGGCTTAATCGTTTCGATAAAATCTTTTACAATCAGGACATCTTTTTCGGTGATAGGGTTCTTCTGAACACGTCCTGTTTCGTAAAAAGGCAAGTCGAGGAAATGGACGTTTTCTTCCGACAGTCCTACATAACGGTCCGCCGAACGGGCCTCCTCACGGCGAATGCGTCCTTTAATAAACAAAATATCCGGCGAGTCGATATCCTCTTTCGTCTTCTCATTCAACAAATAATTCCGCATCTTACTGTAAGTTTCGATTAAGCCATTATCATTTGAATTGGCTTTCTTAAGCAGACTTCTCATCACGGAGATATAGCGAATCACTTCTTCATCGCCCACGGCGATATTTCCGGAAGTTTGATAAGCCACATGCACTTCATGCCCTTGATTGACGAGACGTTGGAATGTCCCCCCCATCGAAATCACATCATCGTCGGGATGCGGGCTGAAGATAATCACACGCTTCGGATAAGGTTTGGCTCTTTCGGGACGATAGGTATCATCGGCATCGGGCTTTCCTCCGGGCCAACCGGTGATGGTATGCTGCAAATCGTTGAAGATTTTGATATTTACATTATACGCAGAACCGTAAAGGGTGATTAATTCACTTAATCCGTTATCGTTATAATCTTTATTGGTCAGTTTGAGAATGGGTTTGTTTACGACCCCACACAACCAAACGATGGCCCTACGGATGAGTTTATTATCCCATTCACAATTCGTCACCAACCACGGATGGCTGATACGGGTAAGCTCGGAAGCGGCGGCGAGATCGATAAACACCTGAATCTCCGGATGGGTTTGCAGCAACGACCCCGGCACCATATCGGTCACGGGTCCTTCCACAATCTCATGGATACTTTCCGCCTTTTGCTCGCCCCAGGCGACCAATGTGATTTTACGCGCCTGCATCATATCGGAGAGCCCCATGGTGATAGCGCTTACCGGCGCTTTTTCCAGTGATCCGAAATGAGTTACGATATCTTTGCGGGAGTCGCCATCGAGCATCACCAGACGGGTTTGCGAATGTAAATTGCTCCCCGGCATATTAAATCCGATATTCCCCTTGCTGCCTAATCCGAGCAGGAGGTAATCCAATCCTCCCAAGCGTTTCATGTCGACCTCGAATTCTTCGCAATTCTCGGAAATCAAATCTTTTTCGATCGTCGCATCCGGAGAGAAAATATTTTCCGGATCGATATCGATTAAGTTCAAAAAATGATCCTTTAATTGTTGTAAGTTACTGACCGCTTCATCTACAACAGGATAATACTCATACGTATTAAAAACGACCAGATTTCTAAAACTGACGTTTTCCTCTTTGTGTAGCCTTACCAATTCCTGATAAACAGGTTGGGTGGATGCACCCCCGGTAATGCCTAAAACAAATTTTTCGTTAGCTTGCTGCTTTTTGAGCATGTCGCCGACAATGTCATTAGCGACTTTTTTAGCGGCTCTTTTCGTCTCTTCATAAATCGCTGTAGGAATTTTTTCAAAACGCGCCAAATTGTATTCTTCAAAGTCGTTTTCCGGCCTGTAATACTTCTTCGGTGTCCTTTCTAACGTAATGTGCGAACTTAAATCTAATCTCATATTCATGCTGATTTATAGTGATATTTTTAAGATGCAAATATAACACTTATATTGGAAAGGAGGTTTATTATTTTAAAACAAAAAAGACTTTCGGTTTTATTTATTAATTATTTTGATTATCTATACTCGCACGCTGTCTCTCCATTCTTTTTGTGACTTGCGCATATAGGAGGAGTGCAATAGCCGATACGGCGCCGATAGCGACGAATACATACCATATATAATGGGCATGTTGTGTAGCTTGAGCATAAGCCGCCGTATCCAATACGCCGTTGGCATCGGAAAACAAACGCGGATCGGGACAGTATTTTTCCAACAAAAAGCCCGAAATACCGAAGGCAAACAGGTATGAAAAGAAAGAGTGAAGATGGCTGAAGCCGAGATAGAGTCCTTCTTGTCCGGCGGGCGCCTGAAGAGAGAAATATTCCAAGTAACGCGGGGAAATGAAACATTCGGCCAGTGCTTGCATGGCAATTCCGACCATCATCAAAAAAGCGACCGGATGCAAGCCAAGGATATATTCCGCCCCCACTTGGTTGCCCAGCGACATCACCAATGCCGATAAAGGAATAATGAACATCCCGACCATCATAGACGATAACGCGCTTCGTTTTTTCATTAAAGAGGTAATGAAATTCACGCAAACAAAAACGACTAGCGGATTGACGTTGGCATACCATCCGGGAGTGGCCCCGTCACCGATCAAACGCAACACGTATTTGGGCATGGTCGAGTACATTTGACTTTGTATCATCCAGAAACCGCTGACAATCAACATAAGAATCATCAGGCGTCCGTTAAGGAGCACCTTTCCCATCGATCGCCATAATTCGCGGACACTTTTTTGCGGCCCTTCGGGCTTCGCCGATTTATAAAAGAAAAACACCAGAATCAAGGCCAACAGCGTCATTCCGGCGGCAAAATAGTTCAAATAGACCAATCCCTGATCGCCCATGCTTTTCCGTAACGGATCGACCACCGTCTTTCCCAGAAAAGCGCCGATATTCACCATCATATAAAAGATCGCATACCCCCTTGCGCGGGTTTCGGAAGTGGTTTCACGCGCAACCGTTCCCGAAATAACCGCTTTGATAAAAGCTCCTCCTATTACAATAAATACCAGTACGGGAATTATCGTCCATTGATACACGCTTTCTTTTAAACCGTAAAAAGTCGTGGTCATATCGTAATTGACCAGTCCTGCGCTTTCCAACAGCGTAGGCAACAGCCCTAATCCGGCATAACCGATGGTCAGAAGTGTAAAAGCAAGCGCGATGGAATTCCGGAAACCGATTTTATCGGCGTAAGCTCCGGCAAAAGTGGGAAGCAAATAGAGGAATGCCGAAAAAAGCCCGGCGATAATGCCGGCCTGAATATCGGAAAAGCCCCATACATTCGACAAATACAAGGTGATGACGATGAAGACGGCATAGTAAGCCAATCGTTCGAGAAGTTCTACAAAGTTTGCGACCCAAAAGGCCTTTGAAAATTTGATCATTTATTCTATCTTTTTGTTATTCAAGTTTCGCAAATGCGTTTGTAATCGTTGCGACTCAAACGAAGCCCTTTAGATGTTTTGTGGGGGACCCGGCGTTCGCAATGAGCATAAAAAGAGGAGCTGTTTGAGCGAAGCGAGTTCTACTCTTTTAGCGAACGAGAACGATACCGGGTCACAAAACATCGGGAGGCGAAGGTGAGTTGCAACGATATGGCTTGCGAAACTTGAGTTTATTATTTTAAATCGATAACGGTAATACCCGCCCCGCCGAACTGCACGTGCTCGTCGCCGTAATGCGACACTTCCGGCACCGTCCTCAGATAATCGCGGATGATTTGCCGCAACGCCCCCGTACCCGTACCATGCAGCACCCGTATGCGTTCGATCCCTAACTGGACGGCATCGTCGACAAAATACATCACCGCCTGCAACGCTTCGTCGCCACGCATCCCCCGCACATCGATATCTTGCCGGAAAGCCAGTTTTTTCTCGAAAATGACATCCCGGGTGTTGGACATTTTCTTTTCTTTTTTCAACTGATTGTTGCTCACCCGTTCCAACTTTTCGATTTCGACGGTCGATTTAATCATTCCGAAAGCTACCGTCGCTTTTTTAGCCGAAAGCTCCACAATCTCCCCGACAGATGTCTGTCCTTTCAACCGTACCGCATCGCCTTGAGACAAAGGCGCATCGGAAGGCGCGATTATTTTTTGGGGCGTTTTAGGGTGATGTTTACGGTCGCCTTTCTTCGCTTCGCCGGCCTGTATATTCGTTTTAAAATCACTTAATTCACGGCGGGCTTCGCGCGTACGCTCTTTGTCGGCATTCGTTTCTTTGATTTCCCGAATGGTATTTTCGATAAGCGCATTACTTTCGGCAATCAATTGTTCGGCTTGCTGTTTGGCTTGCGCGATGATTTGTTTTTTTTGCGTATCTATTTCATCCAAACCGGTTTCGTACTTCACCGAAAGTTCTTCGAGACGTTTACGCTCTCGCCGTATTTCATCGCGCTTTTTTTCCCAATAGCGTTTATCGCGGGCGATATCCTGCAAATACTTGTCCATATTGATATAGTCCTGCCCGACGGTTTCCGAAGCCTGTGCAATCACATCTTCAGGCAATCCGATTTTTCGGGCAATCTCCACGGCAAAAGAACTGCCCGGATTTCCGATGGAAAGTTTGAAAAGCGGTTGCATCTGATGGCGGTCATACAGCATCGCTCCATTTACAACCCCCTCATGTTCATTGGCATAATGCTTCAGGTTTTGATAATGGGTGGTAATGACCCCGAATGCTTGCCGCTGATTGAAACGGTCGAGCAAGGCTTCGGCGATGGCGGCCCCTATCTGCGGTTCGGTTCCGCTACCGAATTCATCGATCAGCAATAGCGACCGGCCATCGCAGTTTTTGACAAACATTTTCATATTGGTCAAATGGGAACTATACGTGGAAAGGTCGTTCTCGATGGATTGCTCATCGCCGATGTCGATAAAAATCTTTTCGAAAATCCCGACCTTTGAATTTTCCCTTAGAGGAATCAGTAATCCGCACTGCAACATATATTGAAGCAATCCTACGGTTTTCAGACAGACCGATTTCCCCCCGGCATTCGGGCCGGAAATAATCAGGATGCGTTGTTCGTCTTGCAACGTTATATCGAGCGGGACAACTTTGCGGTTCTGCTTTTTCAGCGCAAGAAACAAAAGAGGATGTACGGCCTGTACCCAATCGATTTGCTGCGTATCTTCAAAAACCGGCTTAATGGCATCGATTTGAAGTGCGAATTTGGCTTTGGCACGAATAAAATCGATCTGCGCCAGAAACTCATACGATTCGAGCAGAGCCGGCAGGTACGGACGGATATAATCGGTGAACGCCGTGAGAATGCGGATGATCTCCCGCCGTTCGTCATTTTCGAGTTCACGGATGCGGTTATTCGCTTCTACCACTTCCGAAGGTTCGATAAAAACAGTCTTGCCCGAAGCCGATTCATCATGTACAATCCCTTTCAATTTGCGTTTATAAGAGGGATTCACGGGAATTACCAACCGCCCGTCGCGCATGGTAGGCGCCACATCTTTGTCGACAAATCCTTCCGATTGGGCTTTCCGCAGAATGGCATTCAGGCTTTTCGATATCCCGTTCATGGTCGTGGTCAGATCGCGCCGTATTTGCGCCAATTGCGGGGAGGCGTTGTCTTTTATTTCACCGAAGTCATTGAGAATCGTATCGGCCTTTTTCAATATCTCCGGATAGACGACGACATTTTCCGCCAAGGCCGTCAAGTGAGGATACTGCATATCTTTTTCAGGCCGGTTGAAGAAAGCGACGATGGCATGAATGGATTGCAGCGACCGCTTGAGCTGAAACATCGTTTCCGTATCCATCCACGACCCCTCGAGACGAATACGCCGCAGGGTCGGACGAACATCATAGAAATGGTCGGCGGGAAAGGACTCTTCTTCGCGTAGAATGCGCACAAACTCATCGGCTTGCGACAGCGTTGCCACCACCTCCGAAAAGGATGCGGAGAAATGCATCTGTTCCGTTTTTTCTTTTCCCAACGGACTGAGACAATAATCCGACACCAGTTGCCGGATCTTATAGAATTCTATTTTTTGTTCAAAATTTTCGGGATAAATCACTATTTAACCGGGTGTATTGTTTTTAATTCGACTGCAAAAATAACATTTTCTATGTAAGAATCCATGATTATGAAAGAGTAAGTAGGGAAATCCTCTAAAAAATGTTTCATCGTTGTTGCATATTTCCGTTGAAGAGTTGGAAAATTGGAAAAGTTATACTACTTTTGCACTTCCAAAACGGAAACGAACTTACATTGTCGGCGAGATAGCTCAGTTGGTTAGAGCGCGCGATTCATAATCGCGAGGTCGGGGGATCATGCCCCCCTCTCGCTACAGTTGGAAATAATTAGGCAGAGGGATTTACAGTAAATCGTAAGTCCCTTTTCTCGTTCTATATTATTCGGGCATCTATGCGAAGTAACCGATCAAGGATCAACCAAGCGGGTGTACAGATGTAAATAGGATCAACAGAAACCGGCTGTATGTCTTTGAAACAGGCAGCCGGTTTTCTATACAGGCAATGGACGATTTCTATTCGGCGAAACTATTGGCCGAATAAGGTATCCATATTTCGAAATCGCTTATCCGATCAATTACTAATAACCCTCGTTTTGAGTTAATACATTATTGGATTTGTCGATTTCATCTTGGGGGATAGGGAGCAAATAATCTCTCGAATCGGTAAAATTGGCTCCTTTGGTCGTATTATATTTATCAGCATACGCTCTCATTGTTTCACCAAAACGCTTTTGCCTCATCAAATCATCGCGCCGCCATCCTTCCATCGCCAGTTCACATCTGCGTTCATGCCATATCGCTTGTCGTAACTCCGTTTGCCCGGTGGCGGTGATATCCGGCAATGTATTATTTGTCGTAGGCGGAATATAGGCCTGTTTCGATCTGCGAGGGTCAACAGGATTCGTATTTCTTGCCCTTTCCCTTATCTTGTTCACGTATACCAAGGCATTGCTTGCTTTTCCGTTTTCATTAAGCGCTTCGGCATACAAAAGAAGGACATCGGCATAACGGATCATCCGGATGTTGTACGGAATCATCCAAACATCATATCCTTCTTTTTCAACCCGCGGAACCGTCATTTTATAATCATGATATCCCGTAACGGATTGCGAATTATCCTGGTCTTCGGTATCTCCCGCATAACGGTCTCCGGTTCGGGTAAATACATAGGTAATACGGGGATCATCGGCATCGAAGGCCGTGTATAAATCCTGCGTGGGCACATGAAATCCGTATCCCTGATAACCGGATACGTTTCTGCTTGTAAAGAAGTGAGGGACATTGGTACCGGTGGCAATATTCTTATCATATAGTTTAGCCGCAATTTCAAATACCGATTCACGGCTATTCTCATAAGCCGGCGTCCAATTGAGCCCATAATCAGGCAGTAACTCATAATCTTTATCGACCTCCACGACTTCTTTCAACCATTTTTCGGCATTCTCAAAATCGCTTCTAAACATATACGATTTAGCCAGCATCACTTTTGCAAAACCACGCGTTACCCTATAAGCGTCTTTTTCACTGTATTGGCTTTTAGCCGGGAGATTGCTTGCCGCATCCATTAAGTCCGTCTCAATCAATTGGTACACAGCAGCGATATCAGCCCGGGGCACTTTTAATATTTCGGCGGGTGTCATCGGTTTCGTTATTAACGGCACTCCTCCAAAAGTGGTTACCAGCGAATAATAGCCGAAGGCGCGCAAAGCTTTCGCTTCATTGGCATACCGGGTAAGCCTGTCTGCATCGCCTATTGCATCGGGTGCATACTGAATAACATCATTGCAACGATTGATGAGCTCGTAAAGTATTGTCCAACGACGCGCCACTTCCGCATTCGTCGTATACACAATAAAGTTTGACAAATCAAGAACTTCCCGTCTGTCTCCGTCATCGCCCCCGCCTTTTAAGGCATCGTCGGTCGTACAATCGCCCAATAAATAAAAATTAAGAGCATATTCATTCCATGTATTTCTTAATTGAAGATACGCTCCTGTAAGCGCATAATCAATGTCGCTTTCTTTTTTATAGAAATTTTCCGTTGTTGTTTTTCCGTAACTCGGTTCATCCAATGAACAACTATAATTTACACACAGTAGCGTTACGAAAGTCACTATCAGTCCTAAATTTTTCATCATAATCCTTTCTTAAAATTGTAAGTTACAACCAATGACAAGTGTTCGGGAAGTCGGATAACGTGTATTATCAATTCCCATATTCAGAGGACTCGCGACTCCTATTTCAGGGTCTAATCCCGTATAGCCGGTAAGGGTAAATAAGTTTTGCGCGGAAACATACCATCTGCAACTTGAAAACAGCTTTGTTTTTTCAACCAACAGTTTAGGAATGGTATATCCCAACTGGATATTTTGAAGCCTTATATACGAACCGTCTTCTACATAAAAAGAAGAAATGCGATAATTATCGTTCGTATCGGAGTTGGTAATGCGCGGATAAACCGTCTGATCGCCTTCTTTTCGCCAAGCCTTTGCGTACGCGTCGGCAAGGGCATTTTGTCTGCCGGCAGTAGCTAAATTCCCTTTCGCAACATTATAAATATCGTTACCTACGGCTCCTTGGAAGAATGCAGAGAAATCGAAATTTTTATAATTGAACCCGAGGTTCACTCCGAAAATCAAATCCGGATTCGGATTGCCGATGAACGTCCGGTCATTATCATTCAAAGCGCCTTCTTCCGTTAGTTTCGCAAACTTAAAATCTCCCGGTTGCGCATTCGGCTGGATTTTCACACCTTTCTTATCCACATACTTATTAATTTCTTCCTGATTTTGGAAGATGCCTGTTTGCTTGTATCCCCAGAAACGACCGATAGGCCCTCCCACATACGTCCGGCTGACGGAACCGCTTAAATATTCCGAGACCAAGCCGGTTACGGTCGTCTTATAAGTCGACAAATTAACACCAACATTGTAATTAAAGTCTTTTCCGATACTATTCCGGTAGTTAGCGGTAAATTCAACCCCTTTATTCTTCAGGTCGCCTGCATTAAAAAAGGGATCCGTTGAAAAAGATCCGAAGGCGGGAATAGGCATGGCCAATAACATGTCTTTCGTTCTTTTTATATAGAAGTCGATAGACATATCTACTTTATTTCTGAAAAAGACGGCGTCCAAACCGATATTGGTCTGTTGACTGGTTTCCCACTTGATGTCTCTGTTTCCCGTATATACCGGAATGTAGCCTTGTGAGAAGCCATTACCGAAATACCACTGGTTTTCATTATTTGTTCCGATTAACGTATAAGGCGCATCCCTGTCGATGCGTTGGTTCCCGTTTTGTCCCCAACCGGCGCGAAGCTTCAAATCGGACAACCAATTATCGATATTCATGTTTTGAAAGAAATTTTCATTGGAAATTCTCCATCCTAAAGCGAAAGAAGGAAAATATCCCCAACGGTTACCGGTAGCAAACCGGGAAGAGCCGTCAGCACGAAAACTGACAGTTGCCAGATACTTATCGGCATACGTATAATTCAGACGCCCGATATAAGACAACATGGCCGAAGTTTCTTTTTTTCCTGAAGCCTGATCACCGATTGTCTGGGCATCCAACACCCGATAGATGTCTTCATTTCCGAGCGCTTTTGTCTTGTAGGCATGGATCGTTTCCAATGCATTCTTTTCATAAGTCATAGCCCCCATGACATCGAGACGGTGATTGTTTATTTGTTTGTTATAATTGAGCCGTTGCTCGATAATGTAATTGAATGTCTGCTCATTATTATAAGTCAATTTGGTTTCGGTCGTATATTTGCTTTCCCTGTTTGCCAGATTATCTTCGGAGAAAGTCGCCGAATATAAGGGACGGAAATCTTTGAATACCTGATTATTCTTCTCAAAGCTATATTGTACACGATAAGTCAGGCCGTCGAATAATTTCACGTTCGCAAAAACATTTCCGAATACATTAAAAAAATCATCCTGTCTGTCGGGTAATTCCAGCATAGAAACCGGATTGGGATCGAAAGACCATTCCGTAGGAGCATATTTATTATATTCGTAATTTTCAGAAGCAGGATCGACCAACGAGTTGATAACAGGTGTAAAAGGATCCGCCTTCTGAATTTGATCGAAACTCGGGAGCGCTCCGGTATCTTTTGATGTTATTTTAGCCAAACCGACATTGGTGCCCACCGTCAAGAAATCATTCAAATCATATTCTTGGTTAAGGCGGAGCGACACCCGTTGAAATTGTGTCGTAATCACCGGCCCTTCATTGTCCAAATAGCCGAGACTCAATGCCGTTCTCGAATTGTCGGTACCTTTACGTATACTGAGGTTATAGTTTTGATTGAAAGCGGTACGTGTCACTTCATCCCACCAATCCGTATCGTATCCTTTATTATATTGATTCGTAAATTTACCTTTCATAGACTGCTGGAAGTTTTCATCATTTTTAAAAGCTTCCTGAATGAAGTGATAGTATTGCTCGCTATTCATCATGTCTAAAGCCTGATAACTATTTTGCACTCCCATATAAGCATCCAACGTAACGGTCATTTTATCTTTTATACCACCCTTTGTCGTAATTAAAATAACCCCGTTTGAACCTCGGGATCCATAAATCGCCGTGGCTGAGGCATCTTTCAATACTTCAATGCGATCAATATCCGAAGGATTCAGGCTACGGATATTATCCATGAATTGTCCATCCACGACATACAACGGATTGTTATCGTTTACGGTTCCGAATCCTCTGATACGGATAACAGTCTCGGCTCCCGGTTGTCCGGACGGTGCAGAAGCGAATACCCCGGCAGCTTTCCCAACTAACAGTTCGGAAGCATTGGAAACCGCATAATTTTTAAAGTCTTTTTCTGTAATGGATGCAATGGAGCCGGTCAAATCGCTTTTTCGTTGTGTTCCATATCCGACCACCACGACTTCTTCCAAAACCTCCGTGTCTTCCTCCATCGAAACATCCATAACGGTCTTTCCGTTAACCGGAATTTCCTGCGTCACGTATCCTACGTAAGAGAATACCAATATTGCCTCCGGTTGGATATCCGTTAAGGTATAATGGCCATCCATGTCACTAATGGTACCCAGCGAGGTTTGCCCTTTTACGACAATCGTCACCCCGACCAGCGGCTCTCCTTTTATATCGGTCACATTACCGCTAACGGTAACATTCTGTGAAAACATACACAAGGAAAACATCCACAGGAGTAGGAATGCTGTTGCTTTCCTTACATTTAAAATTTGCTTTTTCATCTCATTTTACATTTGTTTAGATTAATAATTTAAAAAACGAACTCTTCATTATCGGTCATGATTAAAGAATTGATGGTCTTTCCCCTCTATTTTAGCGCCTGCGGGTATTTCGACCAAAATAGAAGCTTCATTAGCCGGCAACGCTATTTCCACTTGTTTTGCCACATTTTTTGCGACATATCTTTTTGAAACGATATCAAAAATATCGGAATGATTTTCCGAGACGCTATACCTTATGGTTTTAACCTCATTATAGGGATTAAAGAAAAGGTACGTCGGAAACTTTCTATCCGAATAAAAATCGGTCGCATTACAATTCAACTTAAGAATC
Organism: Bacteroidales bacterium UBA5382; assembly: GCA_002409745.1. GTDB lineage: Bacteria > Bacteroidota > Bacteroidia > Bacteroidales > Dysgonomonadaceae > Limibacterium > Limibacterium fermenti. The sequence continues at coordinate 118,395 of DHOU01000039.1, read as the reverse complement.
ATTTCTACATTCGTCGTATCCACGATAGCACCCATAATGCCCACAGGCGCGGTACTGTAAACACTGAACATCGATTCCTTGGGATTATTCTTGTCCCATTTCGGCCCATCGCCCAATGCAACCGGATGAACGCCTTTCAGCCACGGGTTGCCGTAATCGTCCTCATAACGCAACCCTTCATAAGCGATTATGGAATGTGTATAGTCTTTCATTTCGGGTAACCACTGATTTTCATCGGGGATTTCAGCGGGAAAAAAGAGACGGGAGGCATTCACATTATTCAGCATCCATTTTCCAATCGCCCGAGCATATTCGGGCGCATATTTAACCAAAGGCACCAAAGCCATCGCCATTTTCATACTATTCATCAAAAACGCGTATCCTCCGCCATCTGTAATGCTCCCTTGTAAACCGCTTACATCATAGTCGCCCCATTTGCCGACAATGACTCCCCACCCTTGCCGGGCGTTGGGATTTTTAGTACCCTCAAATACCCAATCCAACATTTTATGGATATCGTAATTTGTTCCTTCTTCGGCATTTAAACGCGCAGCCGTATATATTCCGATAGGAAGCAATATTTCATAAAACCGGCTTTCCTGTTGATTATTCAAGGCGTTGATTGCCGATTTGGCCCGTTCCAGATAACGCTTATCTCCATATTTTTTATAGGCCGCCAACAGGACATACCCGTGGCCTCCGGCAGCATCTTGCTGAAGCGGGATATGATTGACCATTCCTTTCATTTGAGCATAATCAAAATAAGAATAATCATAATTTCCATTCAATACCGAATCGGCCTTATAAAATTGTTCCGCAATAGCTCGTTGTATTTCATCCGCATTCTCTACATCCGGGAATATATCGCAGATATTATAATATAAGACATTCGGCAATATATCGTACCACCAGTCCCGTCCATATCCGCCCCCTAAAGAAGCCGTTTCAGGACAGGTATTATTCATCATGATATTCCATCCGATATCGGAATTAAAATAATTCTGAATCATTTTCACGTAATTATATCCGTTTTGATTGGTTTTGTCAATCCCCATCAATCCGGCGCCCAATATCGCAGAAAAAGAAGTCAAACTTTCATGAAACTCCCCGTTATTATTATCGGGGCCTTGCCGGGAATCATTGATAGCGGTATAAAGCCCGAATGTTTGTTGCGGTATATTCCGTTGATGATTATCCAGCCAAATCAACGGCCCCGTTTCCCTATCGGTATTAAAATCAAAAACATATTCATCGAAATCAATCGCTTTCTGTTTCCAATCAATTATTTTATACGGTTTCGGGAAATCAGGCATGGATTCAATGCGGGCAACCGGCTTTTGGATAACCGCATCACCGAAAGGTTTCTTCGACTCACACGAAAATAAAGCAACGAGTAAAAAAAGTCCAAAATACAAGCGATGTTTTTTCATATTATCTTCTCCCATTTAAATTTCTGTTGAATATTTGTTTGTATCGATATCTTTAATAATCCTTTTTGCCAAAGGCAATGACAATAATTGAACGGCACCGACAATGACCAATGCATACTTCAACGCAAAGGTGTCGGAAATATAATAAGCCAATAGGATGAACAGCAGCATTCCGGTGGCTCTTCCGGCAAACAAGCCGATTTCATGGCTCATAATATAGGCATATTCATTCCTTTTTTCGATGGCGGATACGGCATCGATGGTTTTCATCATGGTCGGGAAATAGGCCAGATCGTGCAAGGGTTGAAACAATACTTTGCAAAGGACAAAGATAATGACTCCTATTGCAGAGAAAAGAATCGCGTTAAACAGTGTTCCGACGAAAAAGACCAGTAACCCGAAACCAAATATTTTCATACGGTCTTGAGGCTTTGCCACACGTCCTAATATATACACGATAATAGCCGTTAATCCTCCGCCGATACCCTGAATCAATCCTAACGAACCTTCATTCCCCACAAGTTTCAGGACCAACACGGCAGGCGCCGTCACCAGAAAGCCTTGCACCAATCCTTTCAAACCAGCTAATGCCAATAGTTTGCGCCAAAGGATATGGAATTTGATATAGAAAAACTTTTTTTGAACGGGATTTTTGAAGTTTCCCTTCGAAAGGGCTATGCAAGCTCCGATGGCAATCATAAAAGCAATGACCGTTACCATTTGATATCCGCTATTCACCGTCAACATCTTACTCAGAAAAACTCGTCCGTCCGTCCAAGACAAAATCGCTCCGACAAAAAGAGGAACCACAATACTCCACAGAGAGAAAAAGAAAGATTCCAACCCAAAAAAATAATTGCGGTTTTCATCATTCGTTGCATTCAGGGTCAATAAATAGCGATTCGTCCAAAAGAAGCCTGTGGATGCCCCTAAAACGAATCCCGCAATGCTTAAATGTAGGATCCCCACAAAAGAAAAGAACATCATGGCCATTAAAACGACAGTGGAAAGGATGATTCCGAATCCATACAACAGGCTGGCTTTTATTTTCTTTATCAGCAATCCGTTAAGAGCAGAAGTCGCCACAATACCGCAATACATGCTGAGTTGATAAGTAAACACATAAGAAGAATTATTCGTATTCCTCATAATGTATGCTCCCACGAAAATTTCAATAACCGGCAGTATCATGGCATATAACATATTTGTTATAAGCAATGTCCTCACATTCAGTTCCTGCGTCTTGAAAAACGTATATTCACCGGCAAGTTTATCAAACATACCCTCCTTATTTTAATGTGTTTAAAATATCCCCGATCGAAAATTCCGCACGGCAAATGACTTCATCACTCGCGCCATAATATATCTTCAGGTTATCGCCATTTACAAGATGACCATTGGTAAAAACGACATTGCCGAAAAAGCCTGTTTGTTCATATTCGGCAATCGGCTCCATGATAGGTTCCTTGCTCCTCGCTAGCACTTTTGAGGGATTGTTTAAATCAAGCAGCAGTGCTCCGAGGCAATACCGGTGTTCATTATCGGCTCCATGATAGATTACCAACCATCCTTCGGAGGTTTTTATGGGTGCCGCGCCCGCCCCGATCCGTGCCGCGTCCCAACGATTTTCCCTTGTAACAGCCAGGCACGTATGATTTCCCCAATGCAGGCGATCGGGAGACTCCGCCAACCAGATGTAATTGCCCCCCAGTTCCGGGCTGCTGGGGCGATGGAGCGCATAATACTTACCGTTTATTTTTTCTTCAAATAACGCACAATCTTTATTATGAGGAGGAAGAATCATGCCTTTACGGTCGAATTGTTTAAAATCTTTCGTCACGATTAATCCTACTCCTACCCCAAAAGGCGAAACCTCTGTAAAAGTCAAATAATACCCGTCTTCCATAGTCGCCACGCGGCAATCTTCGATTCCAAAAGATTCGAGCATTCCTTCCCCATAAACGGGAGGGAAAGCGGGATCTTCGTAAAAACGAATGCCATCCTCACTCCAAACCAACCGGAGATAAGATAAGGTAGTCAGATAATCGCGCCCTTTATATTTGATTACACGCGGATCCGTCGCATCCAATAACGGATCATTTTTATCGAATGACACTACTTCTATTTTCCCTTGAGCATTATATACAGGAAAACTAATTTTTCCTTCGATTTGTGCCGGTCTTTCCGCCACTCTCAGCAATAGTCCTATTTTCCGGTTCATTTTAAATACGCCCGGATTAAGTAAACAGACGATTTCCATACCTTCGATACAGGGCTTCAAATCGGAAGGACGTAAAAGAGGATTTTCTGAGGTGCGTTTTGCAATATCCATACTGTTTGATTTTTCTTGTTAATAATTTAATGTGTAAATGTATTGTTTTCCAATGAGGAACAGGGTGTCTTTTTTTTGCAAAAGAGTATACATTTATCAGGATACCCTAAAAATGTTTTTAAGACACCTTTTACAAGAGATTGTCATGCAACCGATCCGTTATTTATTATGTATATTTGTACTCAATAAATAAAACATGAGAACGGTATTATTATCAATCCTATTGTTTCTTTCAATATCAAGTGATGCACAAAATTATGATATTGATCAAATGACGAACGAAGATGGTTTGTCCAATAGTTCCATTACGACTTTACTGCAAAGTTCAAACGGATTGATGTGGTTCGGTACGTGGGACGGATTAAATATGTATAACAGCCGGGAAGTGAAGATTTTCAAACCTTCTCCGACGGATAAAACCAGTATCAGTAATAATATTATCCGCGACATCATTGAAGAAGACGCTCATCATATATGGATTGCAACCGATTTCGGAATCAACCGATTGAATGTGGAAAACATGACTTTCGATCGTTTTTTCGTAAATCGAAGAGACGGAAACAGTATCGTTGAAAATTCCTATTTAATAGCAAAAAATTCTAAGAACCAACTTTTTGCTTATGTTTATCGCGACAAAATTTATTATTATAATAAGGACGAAAATGATTTCAAGCCTCTTCCCATTGATAAAAGCATTATCATAAAGAAAATGTTTTTTGATAAAAACGACAGGCTTTGGATCGTGACCGATGAAAACGTCCTTATGAAAATTGAGTTCAACGTTTACGATAGGACGCCGGAAATACGTACTACGGTCAGTCATTTTGATGCGTTTCCGGAAAGCATACAATCGGTCTTTTATATTGAAGATAAACTGGTTTTCCAGAATGCAGGACACAACGTATTTGTATTCGATATCGAAACCCGTTCGTTGAAAAAATATCCGGCCGTTCCCGGGACAATAAAAGCCATTACTTCTACCGAACACCATTATTTTTTGGGAACGGAGGAAGGATTATACATCTCCGATAAGAATCTTATAAACAGTTCGCTCCTGATTCCTAAGATTTCCGTTTTGTCTTTATGTAAAGGAACCCAGGATATAATCTGGATCGGAACGGATATGCAAGGCGTATGGAGAATTTCACCGCCCAAAAAGCAATTTCAAAAATTTTCAAAAGATACAATGGGAAACTTCGGTGAGAACGCCGTGAGAACGTTTATGGAAGACGACCGAGGAGTACTGTGGGTCGGAACAAAAGGGGAAGGTATCTACTTATTTTCCGAAAATCCGAAAACCCGAGAGCTCACGCTTGTAAAAAATATCACCCAATCAAATGGGTTAAACAGCGACTTCGTATTCAAAATCTGCAAAGGGACAGATGAATATTGGATTGGAACGGATGGCGAAGGGTTAAATTATTACGACCCCGCAAAAGAAAAAATTTTCACCTTATCGGCTCCTAATCCTGTGGCGCACAATCATACACCAAGGCTCAATCTTTCGTCGGTTTACGCCATCTTGCCGGATAGCAACACGTTATGGATTGGAACAAACGGCTACGGCATGCTCCGGTTGGATATCGACAAATCGACCCGGCCTTACAAAATTAAAAGTTACAAACAATATGTTTATACGAATGAACCCTCTTGCATAAGCAACAACAATATCTTTTCGATCATCCGGGACGATTCTGCCCATTTATGGATTGCCACACGGGGAGGCGGGCTTAACCGATTTCATATTCAAGACGAAACGTTTGAAAGCTACCGGTTTTCGAATGATAATAAAAAATCGATCAGTAGCGACGATGTTTTATGCTTGCATAAAGATCACGAAGGTTTTCTGTGGGCCGGCACAAGTATGGGATTGAATAAATTGGTGAAAAACGAGCGGGGAAATGCTGCGTTCATAAGAATTAACGAAAGCAGCGGAATGCCGAATAATACCATCCATGGTATTTTGGAAGATAGCAGGCATCATCTTTGGATTAGCACCAATAATGGATTGGCACAATTAATACGGCACGGAGAGCAAATAAGCAATATCATTTCCTATTTTAAAGAAGACGGTTTGCAAAATAACGAATTTTCGGACGGCGCATATTATGCCAGCCCGACTTCCCGGAATCTATATTTCGGCGGTATAAGCGGGTTCAACCGGTTCAATCCCTCAGAAATCAAAGAATATACGTATATGCCTACCCTTTGGTTGGATGCTTTCTTTGTGGATAATATAGCGCGCAAAGTAAGCGATTATCTTCACAAAGGCAAATTGACATTTTCTTACGGAAACAAGTCCTTCAGTTTTAAATTTATCCCTATCGATTATGTATCCGGAGAAAAATGTGAGATCGCTTACATCTTGGAAGATTTTCAAAAAGATTGGATCAATTTAGGAACGTCGAACACCCTTGTCTTCACCAACATACCCAAAGGAACTTATCTCCTGAAAGTAAAATGCAGCAATGCCAATAAAATATGGAGCGACAATTATTTTACCATTCCGGTGAAAATCAATCCTCCATGGTGGGCTTCGAACGTTGCTTATGCGGCTTATTTGTTTTTGTTTGTTCTTATCATCTGGTTGATTAACCGGTTTATGAAATATCGATTTAAAGTAAAAGAGGAGTTAAACCTAAAAGAGATGGAGCAACAAAAGAATGAGGAAATTCACGAAGCGAAATTGCGTTTCTTTACGAATATCGCCCATGAGTTTTCCAATTCTCTCACGCTGATATATGCTCCGTGCGAACAAATATTACGGCATCCGGTAACGGAATCCATAAAAAAATATGTCAATACGATAAAGTTAAATTCCGAAAGAATGCAAAAGCTCATTCAGCAACTTATCGAATTCCGAAAGGCCGAAACAGGCCATTTGAAAATTATCGTGGAAAAAGTAGATATTGTTGAAATTGTAAAATATGCTTTGGATCTATTCCTCGAAATGCTGGAAGAAAAGAAAATCAGTTATACGCTTATTTGCGATCCGGAAACGATTGTATGGCAAACCGATCGGGATAGTATCGAAAAGATCATTATCAATCTGCTCTCGAACGCAGTCAAATATACTCCCACGGAAGAAAATATACACATTTCCGTTAAAATTGCCGGTAACAAATTGGCCATGCAAGTTACCAACACAGGTATCGGCATCAAAAAAGAATATCAAGAGAGTATCTTTGATCGATTTGAAGTGTTGAACCGATTCGAAAAACAGGTGTCTGTCGGATTACAGTCCCGAAGCGGCATCGGTCTTGCCCTTTGTAAGAGTTTGGTCGATATTCTTTCGGGAAGTATCCGAGTGGAAAGCGACGGCATCAGTTTTACTTCTTTTATTGTACATATTCCGGAATTAGAGTTCACCTCCCTATCGGAAGAAAGCGTTTATGCCTCCGGCCGAATTCTTCCTTCATCTTATATAACCGGCATTGAAGAAAAAAGCATAGACTCCGGGAATACTCCCCAAACGCTATCGAGGAAAGATATTACCATTTTAGTGGTGGAAGATGACCGGGAAATACGCTCCATGTTAAAAGATATTTTAGGAGAGCGGTATACTATTTTGGAAGCCGAAAACGGTATGAAAGCGTTAGAAATCGTCGACTCTCATTCCCCCACCCTGATTATTTCGGATATCATTATGCCGGAATTGGACGGGGTTGAATTGGTGAAAAAATTAAAGTCGCAAGAGCAAACGGCGCACATTCCCATCATTCTTTTGTCCTCAAAAAATTCCATTGAGAACCAGATCGAAGGCATAGAAGTGGGAGCCGATGCGTATATAAACAAACCGTTTCATCCGAGACATCTGATGGCATTAATAGAAAACATGTTGAGACGGATGAAGACAATTCTCGATTACGCTGATTCTCCTTACGTGGCGATGGAATCTTTCGAAGGTAAAATAATTCATAAAGAAGATTATGAATTGATGCTTCACGTTACAAAAATTATTGCGGACAACATCGATAATGATGAATTATCGGTTGAGTTTATTGCCAGAGAAATAGCTATCAGCAAAATGCAGCTTTATCGAAAAATAAAAGAAATAACCGACCGGACGCCTATGGAATATATCCGATCTGTCCGGTTGAAGCATGTAGAAAAATTATTGATCACGACGAATAAAACGATCTCTGAAATCATGTATATGAGCGGATTCAACAATAAAGCCTATTTCCATAGAGAGTTCTTGAAAAAATACAAAATAACCCCCAAGGAATATCGTCTCAAGAATCAGGAACGCCCGTGAGAGATTGGAAATGTTTTTAACTCTACTCTATCTCAAAGAGCTTCGATCCATTGAATAAAATCATCCATCACTTCCTGCCATTTCATATCGTTAAAATCCGGAGTTTCATTTATTATCTTTTCAAAGTTATGTCCTCTATTGATGTAAGGCTTCATTTTGTAATTTTTTTTACCGGTAAGCTCAAAATAAACGGGCATCAATGCATTGCCGGCCGCTCCGTGATCCGCCGTGCCATACGCGATATAAACAGGCATAGTTATATGTATCAGATCCGTCCAGGAAGGATAGCTAAAGCTCTTCCACGTTTTTGCCGGGTCACGCTGTAATTTCGTCAAATCTTCGTCATTTTCATCAATCGAACAGATTTCTTTCCACTGATCGTACAATCCTTCTATATTTTCGTAAGCTTTTTCCATCGTTTGCTTGCCTGCCTTCGCATCATTCAACTCTTTGGTGATAAATGCTGCGAAACGACCTTCAAGACCGGATGATAACAGTCCCAAAGCATACAGTCCGAAAGTATTTTTTGCGACTTCCAAAGCGACTCTCCCCCTTGGGAATGCCCCAAAAGAATCAGCCGCCCTTTATCAACGTATTCTTTAGTTTTCAGGTAATTAATCAGATTCCGAACTCTCCACGCATGATTCTCCAAATGATTATCTTTTAAAAAATCGATGTTAAAGCTGTACGGATTTTCAGGATCGGTAATGTAGGCATACTGATCGTTTAAATGGGACGTGTCTTCGACCATTACCGGAGTGTGAGGCTGAGCCGGAATGATAACATGATATTTTTCGGCAATTTTATTCACATCGAAATTACCGGTGGATAAACAAAAATAGTTCCCTTTAGATTCCTTGACCAATAGCGGGTTTGGGTTCGATCCCGGCAAAAAGACCACGACAGGGCGGCGTTCATTATGATCGTTGCTTATCCGGATAAAATCATTCACCGACTTTTGAGCATGGGCATTAAAACCTACTATAAAGCTAATGAACATTAGAAAGATGATATTTTGTCGATTGTTTTGCATATTGTATGTACTCTTTCTCATTCTGAAAATTAGTTTTCTTTGTCGATTCGCTTCGTTTCTAATAGATATAATTTTGAATTCAGTGTCTCATAAGCAGCTGCCACCTGTTTCAATTCCTTTTGATTCAATTATAGAAAAACGTTGCTGACAAAGTTAGTTATATTTTTTCAATCCGTTATCTCTTATTTTCATTTTGACAGGTACACAAATCATCCGTTTCATGTACACATTTATCATCTTCTATACATACATTTGAATTCTCACGTAAAGATATCTTCCTAGTTACCCTGATATCCCGATTTTTGACATATATAGCAGATAGGATTTTTCTATACATGTTTATTCGTTATCCGAACCTATTTGGCCAATGGTTAGAAGCGATAAATTTTTTCAAGTATTAATATTTTAAAGTTGTTGTATTATGGCACAGGAAAGTAAAGTTTCCGCAGCTATCGATGCTACTCAACTTGCGGCAATCAAAGAGAAACTGGCAGGCTTACGAACCGATCTGGCAGGTGTCTTGACGATCAATCTTACGGGTAAAGATCGGAAAGAGATACTGAAGATGGGCGACAAGACGCTGGCTTTTGTCGAGAAGGCGTTGGAATTTGCCAATCAAAATCCTGGGCTGGTGCCGGGTTATATCAATTTGGATGAAGCGAATAAAGATTTTGCTCTGGCGAAAGCTTTGTCGGATATCCAGAAAGAGTTCACCCCAATGGTACGTGGTATGGAAGATACCAAGATGGTTGCCGGCAGTGAGGCTTACAACGCGATGCTCCTTTTTTACGGATTTCTGAAAGAGGCGAACCGGAGTAACCAAGCCGGAGTACAGGCTATCTGCGACGAATTGCAGAAGCGGTTTCCCGGACGCTCCAATAGAAGCGCGACTAAGTAAGTAGCATTTTTGGCTGGAACCGGCTGCATTTTTTAGAAGAATACAGCCGGTTTTTTTCGTGAATACGCTCATTCGCCGAAAGGGCCCATTTTCCGGCTTCCGAAGAAGGATTGCCAACTTTCCATCGTTTCCGGAAGAGAAGCAGCTTTGGAAAAAGAAGAAATAAATTTAAACAGAATCTAACTAAAAATTCGGTATTCAGCCATATATATAACACGGGATACGGTTTAGCGAGAGTTAAAAGCGTTGTGTTTATATAAAAAATAAAGCGGACAACCATTGCAGGCTTCCGCTCTATTTATATTCTATAACAACTTTACGTATTTAATCGTGTAATTCGGCAAAGCCCATCGGCTGGCCGCCTTGAATCACATTAAATGCCGGGGATGCAGTCCGACCGTCTTCGTTTATTACATAAAGCCCGTTATATCCGATAGTTTCGTTCACTACACGCACAAACAGTTTATCGCTTGTCCGATAGAAAGTGCCGGCGGAATGCCCGAAAACCGTCGTAGGGACACTTTCGATTTTTGCAACCGCCTTGTTCTCGATATCCAATGAATATACGTGATATCCGTCCACCTTACCGAAATCGCCGAAGTTGGTAATATTTTCATCCGACGCTTCCACATATAATTTCCCTTTGTAAAAACCCATCGACCACATCACCCCTATGGATAGTGTAGAATTTAAATCTTTTGGATAGACATGCCAATTTTTGTCGAAATCGGTTTCTCCTTTTTTAATTCTGAAGATACAGGAAGGATGAAAGTTATACGCGCCATCGACCAAATCCCATCCCGTTGACAAGAAATACAGATGTCCGTCCTCGCCTAACAACCACGCCTTATATTCCGACGGGCTGTGTCCTTGATTGTATACATCCAAAAAATCCAGCACAATCGTCTTTTCGATTTTTTCCGAAGCGATATCGATCACGGCCAATGCATAATGCCGGATGTTATCGTTATGGCCCGAAGAACCTTCGGGAGAATAGGTAATATTTACAAACAGTTTGCCTTCTTTTACCGCTAATGTTTGGTTGCCGGTATATACGTTGGGACTGATTTTCTCATCGACCACGGAAGATAAGTCGATTTCACCGGTACGCTGCATGGTGGAAGGATTGAATTTCTGAATTCTCTTTTTGCCTCTTCCGGGATCGAAATAAAAGCCCAGGGTTTCGTTTACCACAACGGATTGGGCGGAACCGTCGCATTTAATGAATCCGTCTTCTTTTAACCGTCCGTCTTTACCGACGCTAAATTTTAAGACCCCCGATTCACCGAGGAGATTCGACCGGTTGAAGATCCAGTTTTTATACGTTCTGAATCCGCCGTAACTCGAAGCTTGTAACGAATATCCCGCCGTATTTTTTACATCGCCTGCCGGCAATTCGTTATAAACGGCATAATATCCGGCGCCGTCTGCGATCCCTTCGGCCGTCAGTAAAACATATTTTTTATTATTTTGATCAGGATTGTCAGGGGTATCGGGTTCGTTTTTTGAACAAGATACAAACGCGAAACAGAGTGTCGCGAAAAGAATAGCAAAAGTGTTTAGAATTCTCATAATTAATAATTTTAAATATTCTGATGAATGATTATAAAGTATTTGTACCTATTGCAGGGCATACCCGCTATAGGACATTGAATTATATTTTGAAACTGATTTTAAAATGGATACTTCTTCCGGCGTTTTGGATTCTGAAATTATCATAGAGCGCCGTGTCAAAGATGTTTTTTATCTCCCCTCCGAACATCCACAATCCGTTTGGGTCGGGTATCCATGAAAATCCGATGGAATGGAGGTTTTGTGAAGGAATAATATCCTTCGTGTTCACTTTCGATTCCCCGAAAAGGCCCAAAAAACCGGCCGGTTCAGCATCTTTGGGAATGTAGCGAAGGAAATATTTATGGACATACGAATAATGATAAAATAATTCGAGTCGGTCGTTCGTCAGGAACAGCCGGTTAAAGGAAGCCCTTAAACCAGTATTGGCGAAAAAGAAAGGGATGTTCGGCAACCTCGATCCTTCCAGGTATTTTACCGAAGGATCTTGAAGATGCTGCAACCTGAAATTTTGATAGGTGGCATTTCCATTCCAGCGAAGCCACGGGAGGATAAATGCGCTTGCATCCAATTCCACACCCAGTCCGTTTACTTTTTCCACATTCACATTTTGAGAAAATAAAAGTCCCGTCAATTCTTTCGTAATCAAATTTTCCGTTATACGGTAAAAGCCGTTAAATTCGAAAGAATAAGCCGAGGGCTTGCTCAGGACATAGCCTAAATTGATATTCATGCTGCGTTCCGGTTTCAGATCGAAATTCGGCAACAAAAAAGCGGCATCGCCGAACACTTCCTGCTGTTCCGGCAAACGAGTGGCAAGTTCGGCGGAAGTCCTGATAAACGATAATGAATTCAAGTCCCACTTAAAAGCCGTAGACACGCCCCATTGACGGTTGCTGCTTTCTACTTTCTCATCATTCAGCCGCCCCGTGCTTAAGTTCACCGTCATGCCCGAAGACTTACTCGCATAATATTTTGCTTGTGTATTTTGATGCAACCGGCCGGCTAAAAAATCAGCCTGATATCCGATTGCTCCGATTAACTTGAAATAGTCGGAAGGAATGCTCAGTAAATCGATACGATGGCCTTCGGAATCAACAATTGTCGTACCGTATTCATCCTTCCCTTTTTGCGAGGATGATTGTAAAACCGCATTGAGAACAAATTTATGATGATGATTCAGCGCATAATTCAAATTTGTCCGGCTTATAAAATTCCGGCTTTTGATATCGGATAACGTGGCGTTTGATTCCCCGATGGTATTTGCATCGATGGGAGGTGTAAAGTTTCCGAACCAATCGTATTTCCCCCTTAAGGTATCGACTTGTGCCGAGTTTACAATACTGAAAGAAAGAAATTGGTCGATAGCCAGTTTCTCTTCGAAAAGCGATTTATTGTAATGAAGCGATGGGATAAAGTGCGCATTCCTTTTGGATAATACCGCCCCAAAAGGTTTTTCCATTAACGATCCAAATTGATTTTCCCGCAAAATAGAAAACAAGCTCATCGAAACGCGCAGCTCATCCGCCCAAACGGTATTGGCGATACCCGCGTATAATTCGGTGAAATAATGCTTATACGCATTATGGAACAACGGCAATTTCGTGGGAGTGATATTTGCCGTTTCCGGATCCACAACGGGCGCGATGACTTTATAGTTATTATCGGAATAATTGAAAAAGGCATCCGCCCCTACAAAAAACCGCTTATCCTGACTTGTGGCGGCGACGTTTAGCGTAGCCCGATGGGTATTGAAAGAAGCCACTTCATAAGAAAACGCGACCTGCTTGCTTTCCCTCTTTTGAGACACCAGATTGATGGCTCCTCCCAACGCATCCGAACTTAAATTGGCGGGCAAAACACCCTTATAAACTTCAACGCGGCTGAGAATATTGACCGGGACATTATTCAATCCGATGCCTCCCTGAAGATAATCCAAAGGAATACCGTCTTTAAAAATGCGTATGGAATTTCCCTGGAACCCGTTTAACATTACATTGGTAAACGATCCCAATCCCCCCGACTGCCTTATTCTGACACCGGTGGTTCGATTCAACATTTCCGTTATGGTTATCGGCCTTTGTTTTATTTCTTGTGTTTCTATCACATCGGCTTTTATGGGCGCGACACTGATTTCGTGGGCCGTCGAATTGGCGGTAACCAACACTTCTTTCAGGTTGACCGATACCGGTTCCAACGCAATATCCCCTAACGACAGGGGCACGGTTGCGGAAACGTGCACCTCTTTTTCGAAGGGCGCATAATTCAAATATTGAACGATGAACGTGTGCGTACCTTCCGGCAGGGAAAGTTTAAAAACGCCTTCGCCATCGGAATAGGTTACGTTCCCTACCCCTTTTGTTGCAATCGTTGCATATTCCAACGGCTCGCCTTTTTCATTTTTTATTTTACCTGTTACCCTCCCCATGCGGCTTTGAGCATGGACGGTTATCGTGAGGCAAGTCATGAAAAAAAACAACGCCCACGAGGCTCTTGCTATCTGTATCATTTTTTTCGCGATAAATATGATTTATGAATGAAGGAGAACCCTCGCCTTTTTTCTCGAATCCTTTTGCGCTTTCCGAATGCGGAGGATCAGATAAGACCCGAATACGAGTACGGTGGAAGCAATGGCGATGACGCCCTGTACAATATGCTCGTTGCCGCCTTCTCCCATGCTGCGGCTTATCATCCACCCGATGTGCAGCAGAATGGAGTGGACAAAAAGAAGTGCGTACAGCAGGTAAGACCACTTTTGGATTCGTTTCCACTTATGTTTCCCGAGTTTTTGATGGATGGAGTCGAAAGACGTGATCCATAGAATCATAAAAAGGACGAATAAGACAATGCCTAACAAATATCCGGCATTGCTAAAGGATATTCCCATTTCGCTTTTAGCCCACTCGTTTTGCGCCATATAAGCATCTTTATCGGAAAAGAATTTCAGGGCGTCAGTAAAGTTATAGGTGATCCTTATCAAGGAATGCGATAAGATAGGAAAACCGGAAATGATCGACAACTCTTTCCGGATATTCAATATTTTTTTCACCCAAGGCCGTTTCGGGTTCAACGCGCCGACATACATAATAATCGCCAGCAAGGGAAAGCCGAATCCGACCATATGGATATTCGACGCCAATATTTTACCCAACACCGGAATCCGGTATAAATTAACCGGGCTGATATGAAACAGGCCATTCAGAAATTGCAAAAGAATAAGAAAAGAAATAATCCCGAAAAACCAATAGTAAGAACGGGCATGACGCTTTATCGACTTAGATAATAAGATGACGATGAACGTTAATATAATGAATGAACTGATAAATTCAGCCTGCCCAAGTAAATAGACGATCCCTTCGAATAATAACCGAACCATAATACGTATAAATTAAATTTTAAACGATGCTGTTATTTTACTTTTTTATAAAGTGCAAAGGTATGTATGGTTTTCCGTCTCTGAAATACTATAAAAGAGTGATTTTTTTGAATAAAGTAGTTATTTATAATGATTTTTCCGAAAGAGGCTAACAGGAGGAAACAAGCCCGGAGTACAAGCATAGGGCCGGTTCTTTTTTATTCGTGAAGAGGATTATCCGCCAATAGGGCTCATTTTCCGGCTTCCGAAGTCCGAGTCCGAACCTCTGAAGCCCGGGATCGAACATCCGAAGACCGCAATCGGAGTTCCGAAGACCTCTATCGACCCTCAGAAGCCCGGGTTCGGAGTATTGAAGACCTCTGTCGACCTTTCGAAGACCAATGTCGAGCTTTCGAAGACCTCTGTCGAAGCTTTTAAGTCCGGATTTGAATTTCCGGACACCAATTTCGAGCTTCGAAAGAGCAATGTCGAACTTCCGAAGACCAATATTGACCTTCAGAAGACCAGTCTCGCACCTCCGAAGACCAATGCCGAATTTTCTTATGTTCGGGGTGAAGAGTTAATAATCCGTGTCTCTCACATAGCGGTCGCTTGTTTCATGAGATTGCGACCTCATCCATTCGGCATACAGTTCGGAAATCGTTTTTTTGAAAACAGGATGGACAACGTGCGGGGCAATTTCGTTGAAAGGCGCCAGCACAAAATCACGGGTATGCAAACGGGGGTGCGGAATGGTCCATTCCGGGATATTGATTATCAAATCATCAATCATTAAAATATCAATATCGATGATTCGGTCTTGGTATACGCCGTTTTCCGATTTTTGCCGCCTTCCCATCTCTTCTTCAATGTGTTTGGTGAGTAAGAATAGGTCTTCTGTCGAAACGATGGAGGATACTTCGCAGACGGCATTCACAAAAAGATTCTCAGAAACGAAACCCTCGGGTTTGGTTATATAAAAAGCGGATAAGGAAACGATCGTTCCTATCCGCTCTTCTATTTCCTCGCAAGCCGTCAACATATTTTTCTGCTTATCACCCAGATTCGATCCGAGCGCCAAAAAAACAGTATGCTCCTTGCCCATCTTCATCAATCTCTATCAATCTTCATCAATCTAATCGACAATCAGCATGGCATCGCCATATGCCCCGAATTGATACTTTTCATTAATGGCCACATCGTAAGCCTCCATCACGTAGTCGTATCCGCCGAAAGCGCACGCCATCATCAACAACGTGGAATAAGGCATGTGAAAATTGGTAATCAGTGCATTATTGAGCGTAAAATCATAAGGCGGGAAGATAAATTTATTCGTCCATCCCTCGAAAGGTTTCAGATGTCCGTCGGTGCTAACCATCGTTTCGATGGCTCTCAATACGGATGTCCCCACCGCACAAATATTGCGTGCGTCGTCTTTGGCCTTGTTCACCCGCTCGCAGATTTCCTCGGTAATAACCATCTGTTCGGAATCGACTTTATGTTTCGTCAAATCTTCCACATCGATATCGCGATAGGCTCCCAGACTATTGTGCAGGGTTACAAAGCCATAATCAATTCCTTTTATTTCCATGCGCTTCAACAGCTCGCGGCTGAAATGCAGACCGGCAGCCGGCGCGACCACCGCTCCTTCATTCACGGCAAAAATATTCTGGTAACGGTCGACATCATCTTCTTCTGCCGGACGTTCCATATATTCCGGAATGGGGGTTTCGCCAATGGAAAAGAGCAACCTCTTAAACTCGTCGTAAGGACCATCGTATAAGAAACGCATGGTACGCCCGCGCGAGGTGGTATTGTCTATAACCTCTGCCACCAACTCCTCATCTTCCCCGAAATACAATTTATTACCGATTCGTATTTTACGGGCGGGATTAACCAAAACATCCCATAAGTGTTGATTCGAATTCAATTCTCTCAATAAAAACACTTCGATTTTGGCGCCGGTTTTTTCCTTATTTCCAAACAAGCGGGCGGGAAAGACTTTGGTATTATTAAAAATAAAAAAGTCTTTTTCTTGAAAATAATCCAATACATCTTTAAATATCCGGTGTTCCAATTTGCCGGATTTACGATGCACGACCAGCATACGGGCTTCATCCCGGTGTTTGGACGGGTACTTGGCTATAAGCTCTTCGGGCAAATGAAATTTAAATTGAGAAAGTTTCATACGTTAAATATCTGATACTATAAGTTTTATAATTCATATTCTTTATGGCTGTCCGGCGATATGTTGATCGAAAAACAGTTCTAACGATTCCATACCCAAACATTGATCTAATGTCACCTCGCCTATTCGGGTCCGCGTCAACGCGGTTAAATGGGCTCCGGTATGCAAAGCCTCTCCAATATCCCTGGCCAACGCCCTGATGTAAGTCCCTTTACTGCACACGACACGCACCCGGATAGTCGGTAAATCAACAGATAGCAATTCAATACTCTCTATAACCAACAATTTGGGTTTTAGTTCAATCGTCTCGTTATTGCGGGCGAAAGTGTACGCGCGTCTTCCTTCGACTTTAACCGCCGAAAAAGCGGGCGGCACCTGTTGTATTTCGCCTTCGAAGCGACGCAGGCATTCGCGCACGGCCTCTTCGGTGATATGCCCGGTGGGATACGTACCGTCGACTTCCGTTTCCAAATCGAACGAGGGCGTCGTAGCCCCCAGCCGTATATCGGCCACATATTCTTTCGTCAACGCTTGCAAGCGGTCTATCTCTTTCGTCTTCCTTCCGGTGCAAATCGTCATAACGCCGGTTGCCAACGGATCGAGCGTTCCGGTATGGCCGACTTTCAACTTTTTGATCTTAAGCCTCGAACAAATCTTTGCCCGAACCACACGCACCACACGGAACGATGTCCAATGAAGCGGTTTATTAATATGTAGGATCTCTCCTTCTATAAAATCCATTTCGTTACACCATGCTTAAATTGATACCCGAAAAAATAAGTATCAACAACACACCTCCTATCACAATGCGATACACTCCGAATGCCTTGAAGCCGTATTTGGTGAGAAAGTCGATAAAAAACCGGATTGCAATCATCGCCACCACAAAAGCGACCAGATTGCCGATGAGCAACAGTCCTATATTTTCCTGAAGAAGCGCTTTCCCTGCGGGTTCTTTCACGAGGCTCAAGGTTTTCACAAGGCTTGCCCCTAACATCGTAGGCACAGCGAGGAAAAAAGAGAACTCCGCGGCATTCTTGCGGTTCAATTTGGTCATCATTCCTCCCACAATGGTTGCCATAGAGCGCGAAAGGCCGGGAAAAAACATCGCGGCGCATTGGCTTAGCCCGATCAGCCAAGCCCTTCGGGTGGTGATCGATTGGTCGGGCAACGGTTTATTGAACCATTTGTCGACAAACAGCATAAACACACCGCCTATAACCAGCATAAAGGAGACCACCGACACACTGCCCAGCACTCGGTCGATGATATCGTCGAAAAGCAAGCCCAATACCAGTCCGGGTATGCAGGCAATCAATAATTTCCAATAGAAGTCATACTTATACAGGAATCGTTTCAGATAGATACCGCCGCGTTTTCCGGCGCTCGCTCCGGCAACGGCTTGAGGATCGAAAATGCGGCAAGAGTTCATCTTGAAGAATCGCTGCCAATACAATACCACCACCGACAGGATGGCGCCCAACTGAATATTAACGGTGAAAAACCGGACGAAATCGGTACTCTCGATTCCCAGCAAGGCTTGGGTAATAATCATGTGTCCCGTGGATGACACCGGCAAAAATTCGGTCAGTCCTTCCACAATGGCTATGATAATAGCTTCTAAAATACTCATTCAACTGTAGTTTGCAAATAAAAAGGACGGTTATCAATCTTCCGCTTGTTGATCTTTTTTCGTTTTGGAGGGATAAAGGATGCCCACAACCATCAGTACGAATCCGATAACGCAAATCACGGGCGCCATTTTGATGCGCCTTGCACTGAAAATATCGGGTTGAAAGCCTGCTTCGGCCGTCGTTGAAGGTCCGATCGCCATTAAAATAAAACCGGCAATAATGATTATGACCGCGATACCGCAAATAATCCAATTCACCTTTTTTAAAGCCACGTTTTTTTGAGACATATTCGTTAATTAAAATCGATTTTATACGTAATATAAATTATTCGTGTCCATTTTCAGATACTTGTTCACGGCAAATGCCGCCGCCGTGGTAGCAATCAGCACGCCAAAAGCAATCACCGCCACAAAAATCACCATCATATCGAACAGGCTGATGATCGATTGCATCGGAATATACTCTCGGCTGAAATAGGATATCAAAGCAAATATGATACCGTCGGCCAATAGACCGGCGATAATACCGGTGAACATATTATCCGTTACAAACGGACGCCGGATAAAAGCGTTCGTAGCGCCGACCAACTTCATCGTGTTGATCAAAAAACGCTTCGAATAGACACTCAACCGAATGGTATTGCGAATGAGCGTAAAGGATATGAACAGCAAAATAACCGCTAAAATAAGCATAACGGTCATTGCCTTGGAAAGGTTGTCGTTGATCAAATCCAATGCTTCCTGCTGATACAATAAATCCGTAACGTTGGAATTTTGCCGGATGAGTTGATTAATAACCGCAATGCTATCGTTATTGGCATACTCCGACTGAAGAAATATTTCGATACAATCCTGTGCCGGATTAAATCCCAGCAGCTCTTCGGGATCGTCGCCCAACTCTTTTACCAGCTCGGCTTTCGCTTCTTCCTTACTGATAAAGCGGGATGACCGCACAAACGGCTGGGCTTCGATTTGATGACGCACTTGCGTAATTTCCTGGTCTGTAATATCGTTAGACAGCATCACGCTGAAGCTCATGTTTTCTTTCAAAAAGCCGGAAAGGCCTTTCCCTAAAAAAAGTATCAGGATGGTAATTCCCAACAACACCAGCACCATCGTGATACTGACGGCGGATGTTATTTTCGCATTTAAGAAGCGGATAGTTGAGACCTTTTTCTTTTTCGACATAAAGGGATTTTGATTGAACGATAAATTCTGAAATTGAATCTTTAATTTGAAATTTTAAATCTGAAATCTCGACCCAAAAAGACGGACTTTATCAAATATGCTGCAAAGTAATAAAATTATTGATGAAATCGGAAATTTACAGGGAATTATCTGCTAAAAAAAATTCCGTATTCTTTCCACCCTCTCCCCGCTTCCCGGTACTCCCCCGCCCGCCGCCTCCCGAAGAGGCTGACTCAGTACGGACAGCAACGGATAATACATAGCCAGCCGTTCTTGCCCCTTTTTAGGGGAAGTTAGAAGGAGGCTCTTCTTTTCCGAAACGAAACCACACCCAACACACCCACGAGGCCATAAAAAAGAAGGATATAGCCGAAAATCCTCGGCGCTCCTTCGGTATGCCCGTACGAATGCATGCCGCTCAACAAGTAGTTGACTCCCAAAAACGTCATCAGCACGGTTGTAAAAGCAAAAACGGAACACAGATTAAACAACCATGCATTATTCCATTTTTTGACCAAATGCAGATGGGTGACCACCGCATATGCCACCATCACGATCAGCGCCCAGGTCTCTTTGGGATCCCATCCCCAATAACGTCCCCACGACTCATTGGCCCAAACAGCTCCCAGAAAAATGCCGATCGTCATCAGAGCCAATCCGGTAAGGAGCGATAGTTGATTCATGAGCGTCAGTTCCCGGATACGGCGTTCTACGGAGGCCTCTTTCTTTCCAAAGGCCATCCAGCTTATCGTTGCCGTTCCCAATAAAAAACCGAAGCCGAAGAATCCGTAAGCCGAAGCGATTACCGCCACATGAAACATCAACCAGGGCGATTTTAATACAGGCACTAAAGGGGTGATTTGAGGGTCCATCCATTGCAGTCCGGAAACGAATAAAATCATTCCCGCAAACAAAACAGCAAGCGAAAGGATGATACTGTTCTTACGCCCCAAAATCAACCCGGCCAAAACGGTCGCCCACGAAACGTAAACCATCGTTTCATACGAATTGCTCCAGGGAGCATAACCCGATATATACCACCGCAAAGCCATGCCATAAACATGATAAGCGAATACCGCCACCATCCCCCAAAAAAGGCTCTTCTCCATAAGGGTGAAATATTTCCACCGGTAAAAGAAACTCGTGAGGGAAAGCAACAAGAGAAGCCCTCCCAATATGAGATATCCTTTTTTACACGTCTGAAAAATATGTAAGCGATTATAACGGACTTCGGCTTGTATTTTTTCGGGACGGATTTGAGAGACGATATCTTTCTTTTGTTGATAATCGGCAATAAAGGCAAGATGGGCATCCGCTTTCTGCCAATTGCCGCTTTTGACTGAAAGGCGGACTTCGGAAAGATATTCGTCAAAAACCGTTGAAACAAACAGGGAATCTTCTCCCGAAAAAGCCGATAGATCGCCGCCGGGGGAATACCATTGATGCTGCGTGCCGGCGTGAGGAGGAAAAACAGCCGGCAGGGTATGATGAAACAACTGATAAAGCGTGTTGACTTTTTCATCTGCCTTGATAAGGTCTTTGTCGTACTTATCGCGTTGCGCCGGCGGTGTGGCGAATGCTTCTTGCAGAGCGGCGGCAAACTTATAACGGCCCTCATCGTCAAAAGCCTCTCCGTAGGAAAACGCGTCTTCCGACAATCCATATTCGCGCGCCATATCGTTATTCGAATAAACAATAAACGGAATCTGCATCCACATTTGCGGCAGGGCCAATACACTCAACAGGAATTGGTCGGAATCGAGCGTTCCTATCCGCTCCGCCTTATAGAGTTTCCGTAATATTTCCGAAGAAAGCGTATTCATCGGAACAATCCGTCCCTGCCATTGTACGGGCAAACGCCCGAATTTTGCAGCATGCTCCGAGGGGATGGCATTATCGTTGACCACATCAAACAGCCGGTTACCCGAAGCGTTCCGGGCGACGACCGGCAAGGCGCAGCTACTCACCAAAAGAATTGCGGGCAGGAGTTTACCGGATAGCCTCAACTCTTTTAATTGACGGCTTAACCGTCTCAGGCGGGAATTTCTATCGGTAAACAACAGGATAAATCCGCATAATAATAAAAAATACCCGGTATAGGTAATCGTTCTTCCCGCCCTATCGTAATTCACCGAAAGAACAGTCCCCTTTTCATCCTTATCATATGATGCCTGAAAAAAGCGGTATCCTTTCACATCCAACACCTTGTTCATATATATTTGCGCCTCGCGGCTTTCGTCTCCGAGATGGAGTCGTAAATCGCTTTCATAAGACGACGGGCTTTGCGAACCGGGATAATAAACCAACCGGAAGTCGGTCAGTTCCAAAGAAAAAGGCAACGTCTCATAAACAGTTCCTTTAGAGGTATGCATAACCATGCGACTGCTCGTTTCTCCTTCGCGTATATGCACGGTTCCTTCTTTTCCGAAAAGATGAGTCGTTAAAGCTCCCGACAAGATGACAATGAAGGCCGTATGAATGGTTAGCAACGATCCTCTACGCTTGTGCAGGAATCTGTTTTCAATCAGGATGATAATAAAATTCAGAACCAGCAACAATTGGAGGAAAATAAATAAAGGCGAATAATACACGAGCATTTTTGCGGCAACGGTACCGACAAACTTCTCGATAAATGTTGCCGCAGCCAATATAGCAGCGTATACCAGCAATAAAACAATCGATGTTTTATAAGAAGAAAAAAGTTGAATGAATTTATCCATTTTCAAGAATATTTAGCTATAAAACGATATAGATTAATCTTATCAATAATTGCCGTTGCAAATATAAAGCGACCTTATACAAAACAATGTGACTAATTTAGTTGCAAAATATATTTCTTCTCTTTAAATTTGCAATCGATATTAAGTACGATAATATGAGTACGAAAGAAAAATTACTAAATCTTTTCCTAAGTATGCCAAAGGATTTTACTTATGAAGAAGCGACAAAACTTCTGAAAGACTTTGGATAATCTGAAGTCCCGACAGGAAAAACGGGCGGATCGAGGGTACGTTTTTTGAATAAACAATTTCCCGAATATCCGATTAAATTTCACAAACCTCACCCTGAAAATCGATTAAAGCCTTACGTTTTGGCGATTATCAAAACTACTTTAATAGATTGCGGATTAATTGATGATTAATGTATGAAAACAGATAAAACAAATTTACTTGAATACAAAGGCTATTACGGTAGCATTGAATTTGATTTGGAAAATAAAAGATTATACGGACAACTCTTAGGAATCAAAGGCGCCTATATCTACGAAGGGAATACATTGGAAGAATTGGAAAAAGATTTTCAACAATTTGTCAATGATTATTTGTATGATTGCAAAAACGATGGCATTAAGCCTCAAAAACCGAATTTAGGTAATTTGAATGTACGTTTAAAAACAGACACCTATTTAAGAGCCATCAGAGAAGCTAAACGAGAAGGAATTTCCCTTAATCGTTATATAAATAATGCGTTAGAATCGTTTATTTTGTAACATTGCATTTAATAGCGAGGTTGCCAGTTGAAATGACGACCTCGCTATCCCTCATCCCTCATACTTCATACTTCTTCTTCACCCTTCCTTCCACTGTTTCCTTAGTAGCTCCAAAGCCTGAGGAACAACGACGTTACGGTCGCCTTGACAACCGCATTCGAAGCTGACATACTTGTCATATCCCAAAAACTTCAGAGCTTTGAATCCCTCTACATACGTGTCGGCTTCACCGTCTTCTCCCGGCATACTGCGTCTTTTACGACTGGCAATATGTACATGCTCCAGATAGCGGCCGGCAGAAAGAAATGCTCCGGCGTCGGAAGTCTCCTCCCAGGTCATGTGCCAGAAGTCGCCCATACACCTCACCCCCGGATTATCAATGTCACGGCAGATAGAAGCCGCGTCAGCCACCTGGCGCAGATAAAAAGCTTCTTTGCGGTTCAGCGGTTCGAAAATAACGGTTGTGCCATGCTGTCGAGCAAAATCGCCCATCTCATGGAATTGTTCGCACAAGAAATCGCGGGTTCCCTGCGTATGGGGCATGGCAGGCGTTTGCGAATTAAACGCCGGAACGATAATCACCCCTACCGATCCCAACTCCCCCGCGGCTCCGATAATCTCGTTCATCGTATCACGGCATTGCTTGCGGATTGCCGGATCGGTGGAAAGAATAAATCCGTCGAAGCCGGCACATATCGCACTCACCTTAATGGCACGACCACGCAAAGCATCTTTAATCTCTTTTACACGTCCTTTCAGTCCGCGTCCTCCCGGCTCGAAGCCCACGACGCCATGCTTCTCCATAAAATCGAGTTTCTTCTTCAGGCTATCGCCGGGGGCAATTCCTTCCTGAAACGATATATTCAATTGAACTTTCGATGTTTTTCCGCCTGACAACTTATCAAGGCTGTTTGCGGCCGAAACGGTTCCTCCCGCCGTGACCATTGCGGCTCCGGCGAGAGATGTTTTTAAAAAGGATCTTCTATCGAAATTCATACGCTTTTATTATTTATCCTGTGGTTTTCCCGGAACAGGCACGGTAAATCCGGACATATTCATTTTGCCGATATTCAAATCTTGAGGGGTATAATCCAAAGCCGAGGCCGTCATGACCTCCCATTTGGTTTCCTCGCCGGTATAAGCCGATTCGCGTCCCATAATAGCCGCCATATTCGACACCGCGGTCTCCGAAGCTTGTTCGATGGGCTTATTTCCACGAATGCTATTGATCCAGTTGACATGTTCCAACACGTACGGATTGGTTTGTTTATAAGTCGTTTTTTCAGCTTCCGCATCGAATTGCCAGAGAATATTTCCCTGTAAATCTTTGATTACCGTTTCACCATTGGCGGTAGACCAAGATCCTTTGGCGCCCTGGATAAACTCGCTCACATTATTGGCACAACCGTCTATCTGGCGGCACATACTATGCAAATGCACACCGTTTTCCATCGTAATATCTATGCTGAAATTGTCAAACTGATCGCCGGTTACACGACGCTGGCGCGATCCGAATCCGACGGCGCTTACAGGCTTCAAACCACTAAACCAAGTAAATACGTCGATATTATGAACATGTTGTTCAACAATATGATCTCCCGACAGCCATTTCCAATTGACCCAGTCGCGCACCATATATTCAAAATCGTTCCATCCCGGTTGCCGGTCCCGATACCAAAGCATATTTTGATTCCAATAAACCACCCCGCCGGTAATTTCTCCAATGGTCCCTTCCATAATCTTTTGATAAGATTCCACATAATTACGTTGATGATGGCGTTGTGTACCGGTTACCACCCTCAGGTTTTTAGCTTGCGCCTGTTTGGCGGCGGCAATAATCGTGCGGTATCCGACCGCATCGACACAAATCGGTTTTTCCAGGAAACAATGTTTGTTTTTTTCTACGGCATACTGGAAATGCGAAGGACGGAAAAACGGCGGAGTTGCATTAATAACGACATCCACACCGCTATCAATGACTTGTTTATACGCGTCCAGTCCTACGAAACGTTTATCGGCAGGAACATCGATATTCTTCTCTGCTTTTAGCTTGTCAGCCAAAGAGTTTACTTTATCCTCGAAAACATCGCCTAAGGCAACGATAGTCACCCCGTTCGCAGCATTCAGAAAATCGAACGCGGCGCCCGAACCTCTACCACCGCAACCGATTACGCCGGCCTTAAGCTCTTTTCCGTCCTTAGCCATATCCGGAAGTTCCGGTATATAATAGGTTCCCGGTTCCTTTAAAGGTTTTAAGGCATTTTTTTTGTTTCCACTACAAGAAGTCAACAAGCCGGTTGTTCCGCTTGCCCCAATAACGCCTATCGCTCCAACAGCAGCCGAACTTTTCAAAAAAGCTCTTCTGGTTACATTCTCTTTCATTTGTTTGTTATTTAATAGATTGTTTTAATTATTGATAAGCTATCAGCTTTCAGTTATTTGTCATTCGTAATTTGTAATTTGTCATTTGTCATTCGTAATTTGTCATTTGTCATTCGTAATTTGTAATTTGTCATTTGTCATTTGGTAATTTGTCATTTGGTAATTATCAATTCTCCATTGTCTCGCACACGACCCTGAATCCGATTCCCCGGATATCGGAATACCACCAGATACTTTTCGGCTGTTGCGGATCGGTTTTCAGCCAAGAATCATGCAACGTATGATCCCGTGCGGCGCTACGTACATCCGCCGCATCCGATAAATAATTACCGCCACGAATTACCCATTCCTCACCCTGCGTGTTTACCGGATCTTGTGCCCCATCCGCCCGTTTGCCATACACCTCCGGATCATATTTATCGGCACAATACTCCATCACGTTTCCAAGCATATTCTTCAGTCCGAACGGATTGGATTTCACGACATCCGGCTCTTGCGTGCGCCCCCGGCTGTTTTTAATATAGATCACATACGAAGAAATACTATCCGTTTTAGCAGGAAATATCTTTCTCCAAAAACCCTGATCCGAAAAATCTTTCGGATTACCGGCAAAAAAGTAAGGTGTCGCCGTTCCTCCACGAGCGGCATATTCCCATTCCGCTTCGGTCGGCAGACGATACTTTTTGCCGGTCTTTTTGGATAACCACAGACAGAATATTTCTGCCGCATAATGCGTCATGGTAATCGCCGGACGTTTATCACCGCCCCATCCCTGATCCGGGAATCCGAAAGGAGGAGTCGGGCCGGAAATGGCATCCACATCGAGCGCCTGCATATTCCGCTCGTAAGTCGTTTCGGGAGGAGTACGCCCCTCGCTCATCGTACTGCCGTAAAAAGCCCAATACTGCTCCC
This sequence comes from Bacteroidales bacterium UBA5382, assembly GCA_002409745.1. Classification (GTDB taxonomy): domain Bacteria; phylum Bacteroidota; class Bacteroidia; order Bacteroidales; family Dysgonomonadaceae; genus Limibacterium; species Limibacterium fermenti. The sequence goes on along the minus strand of DHOU01000039.1, from coordinate 91,724 downwards.
AAGTCGTCTCGATCTCCGCCATAAAGAACGAATTCACCGTTACCGCATGCTGCGGCGCTTCATCGGGTTTGTGGAAAGGTTCCTTTTCAGGACTACCCATCGTGAAATTTCCGCCGGGGACAGCCACCATTTTAAAGGAGATCGCAGTACCGGGTATCTGCTCTACAAAATCGGTAAAAGAAGTGACCTGAGCAGGTTCCTTAAAAAACCGGCTTGTGTCTGTTGCGCTGCTGCCGGATGCGCTCAAGCCCGGAATACCCGTCATGCGCGAATGCGAGTAATTCGGATTATGGTGTCCTGCATCCAGATGGCAACTAATGCATTGAAGATCCATCTTTGCGTGATTCTCATCGTAATACATATGTGCCGTAATACCTTCGTCGGAAATACCTTGCGGAAAAAGATTTTGATGACACTTCACACACGAAGCATTCGGGACGTATTTCACCGCATGTTCCAGTTCCGATTTCTTATCCCAGTCGAAATCGGCGCTGTCTTTTGTAAGATACCCCCACACATCGCGAACGCCCAATTGCAGTTTAGCCGTATAATGCTGCCAGGTATTATCGGTCGGCGGAAGGTGGCAATCCACGCAATTCACCATTACCCCGCTTCCGTTGTTTACATGCGCCGATAGCTGCCACGACTCTTCAGCATGCGGATGGACATGGCACATCATGCACGATTCGTTAGTGGAAAAATAGACCGAAGTTTGATACAATGCCGCAACCAATACAATGCCGGCAATAACCCCTATCAAGAGATAAAAGAATTTTCGCCGATAAAATTGATTTCTGCGTTTAGAGGAGTGCTTTTTCGTATCCGATGTCGATTTCATGTCAGTAAAAGTAAAACTTCTTTGTATTATACGATTATTTTAAGGCAGAGATATTTGTTGTTTTTCGGTCGTCGGCCCATGTACGATCAACCGTCCGTTATCATCGATTTCCATTTTATCGATAAATACGACCCGGCTATCACCCGTAGCCTGCGTACGCCCATGATAGACACAAAGCATTTTCCCGTCCGGAAGGTCTAAGACCATATTATGCCCGGTACCTGTTACCGATCCCCCGTGAGTTGTATTTTTTTCCAAAACGGGATTATCGGCGGATTTTTCAAAGGGGCCTAAAGGATGCTTCGCCGTGGCATATCCGACGGCATAATTCTGCCCTCCGAAGAAGTTCGCGGAATACATCATATAATAAGTATCATCTTTTTTGAATAAGAAAGATCCTTCCGTCCAACGCCTGTTCACTTCTTTCGACGTAACCGATCGACTTTCCCATTCGGCTTGTGTATCACTCATGCTCACGGGAGGACGAAGCATTAATTGCGGCTCGCCGATCACCCCCGAAAAATCCGGGTTCAACTCCACGCCATAAATCCAACTCTCTTCAATCTCATCGAACCACCCTTGTTGTTTTGCCCAATCGGCTACTTCACTTTCCACCGGATGCTTGTAGCAACAGCGGGAATAGTACAGATAGGCCTTTCCGTTTTCATCATCAAAATAGACATTCGCGTCGATAATCGGATAGCCGGGATCGAATACAGGGCCGTCACTTATTTCTTTGAAAGGACCTGTAGGATTATCCGCTACGGCCACTCCAATACGGAAATTCTCGCCTTCATTCGTAGGATTATGCTTCCAATTGGCGCTGTACCAAAGGTAATACTTCCCGTTTCGTTCATAGACCTCCGGCGCCCAAAAACAATCCACCGTCCACGATTCAGGGGTTGCACCTTCATAAACGGTTCCTTCCTCTTTCCAATTAACCAAATCGTCCGACGAATAGGTCTTAAATCCGAGCAGCCCTTCCGTGGTACCATACATATAGAACTTGCCCGATGAAGCCCTTAAAATATACGGATCACCGAATTCTACCGGTAGAGGGTTTTGCAACGTGATTTCTTGCTTTTTGGAAGGCGCGCACGAAGCCATAATCGCCAAAAAAACAATCAAGACTAATCGAATAAAATTCATTTTTCCCGTTTTAAATTATCAGTTTCGTATATATTTAACATGTGCCAATCAATATTCAATCTCATTAATCTACAAATATCCAAGCAGAAATTACTTCTATGACTTGTTTAGCCTTCAGATATGCCTTTTGCTGATTGTAAACTCCTTTCTTTCGCACCGAGGATCACCGAAATTGAGATACGATGGCCACCTATTTGTTTTCTTCATTATTTGGATCAACAAGACACTCTTTCCGCAATGCCGGATACCCGATATTATCGTGGCAAAATTAAGACGCTAAAATACTACATTTATCAATAATCAGAAAGTAAATAATTATTTTTATCACATGAATGAGACAATTATGTCATTTATGATAGTAAAATATCATTTAATCGAGCCAATTATGCCATTTATGATCATTGTCAAAGCCACATTCCATCACATTCTTCGTCCATCGAATGGTAAAGGGAGAATATCCCGAAAAGCATCACAATTAATTGCACATGAAAAAAATGACTTATAATAGCGGTCACTACTAAAATGTTATCCCGTCAGTAGTGAATTAAATTATAAATCACAGTTTGAAAAAGACTCATCCTTAATGACTTTTTTCGATTGGCTTACACCACCTCTGAAGCTTTGGTAATTTAAAATATTGTACGTTTTGTTCCTGCAAGTGGAATACCAACCTTGCAATAACATTTCTCGATACGCATCTACATAAGTACTAATTCCGTCTATTTTGTAAAGTTCAATGAATCCCCGTAAAGCAATTTGTTTCGCTTCCGTTAAATATTTTTCATCGCCGGTAATGGAATATAAAAGCGCACCAGCCTGTATTACCTGATCCAAAATCCACCGGATAGGGTGTCCCGCTACTATCTTGAATATAATCGGTCTCAATCCCTATTGAAAAATTCCATCTTGCCAGAAGGCCTTTCGGAACTCCTTTATTCAAGCAACACATATTACTTTTTATCTGTTCCGCCGTACGTGCGGTTTTCCATATCCGCACCTCGGAAATTGCTCCACGCATCGCTCTCCAATCTTGTTTGTTTGCAATCCCGATCTCAAACTTATTTTCATCATTGCTAGAACTCATATCCACACTCCTATGTGTTTCTTCGTCCTTTTTCACTTCCAACTCTACCTCTTCTCCATCAATATAGAATTTATATTTTTCTGTAGTTAACCACTAAAGTTAATAACTAGGCGGTTCCGCAGAGAACTGGAAAAAAGTTTCCAAATAGCTCTCGTTTCTATTTCACCGTTTATTGTAAATAAAATCAAGATGATATTCTCGGTATAGTTCGAATTTATGGTCGCTGCTGATGAGTGGCATTTTTTCGGTAATAGCCTGGGCGATGATCAGGCGGTCGGCTGGATCGTTATGGCCGGAAACGGTTTCCAAACCGGCAAAAGTATACAGATGCTCTTTCTGAATGTAATCAATCGTGATCCCCCAATCGTTTTCAATAAAACTGAAGATATCCCGAGCAGATTTCCATTTCTTTGTTTTAATCCTGTTGTTCTGAAAAAGGTGTATTGCTTCCTTTACACTCTCGGAACTGACATAGATGCGATTCTCATAATCGTCCAGGATTTGCAATACATCCGACGTTAAGGAGTCGAAATCATCGGACGCATAAAAAAGCAAGATATTCGTATCAATTAAATATCGCATCGCTTTACTCCATCACGGCATCCATATCGATGATCTCAATGATTCCATTAGGATGCTTCCTTCTCCATTCACCCATTTTCGAAAGCCTTTTCGGTTCTTTATAAGCGCCTTCTTTCCGATCGGTCAGGTCGGCGCATTTGTCTGTTTTTTTTGTTTCCTTTTCCGCCATAGTTGCCTTTATTTTTATCTTGCAAAGGTACGTTTTCTTTATCGGATATCCAATTATTTGAAGAGATTGTAACAGAACAGAATCTGAACAATCCGATAAAGAACATCGATCCCAATGGGACGAATGTATGGCCGCGGTTTATCATCTGACTAAAATGATTATCTTTGAATCTTATTACCAAAACTGCGATAAGTATAATAAAAATAGAGAATAAAATGACTTTGTGGCAACTATTCAAGCAACTCCGCCCTTATGTTAAACCCTATCATTGGTTAGTATTTTTCACATTGGTTTTGACCGCCATAGGGTCTTTTACCGCTCAAGTAAATGCGTTCGTCTTACGATATACGGTCGACCAAATCGCCATTTTACTCGAACAGCATAAAGGACTGAAAGAGGGATTGTCGATCCTCGTCACCATCAGCCTCATCCTTATCATGAAAGAAATCGTGAACGCCTTCATCCAATTCGGACAAAAATATTATGGCGAAAAACTGCGGATCTTTATTTCGAAAGATCTTGCGCAAACGGTCATCGAAAAAGTATTGACTTTTAAAATGGCTTTTTTTACTTCTGAAGGAAATCAGCCGGGAAAACTGCAAACGCGAATCGATCGCGGAGTGGAAAACCTCACCCGATTGGTACAAAACTTTTTTATCGACATCCTTCCTCTTTTTGCGAATGCCCTCGTCGCCTTGGTGATGATGTTTAATGCTAATTTTTATGTAGGAATGGTCGGTTTGTGTATTATGCCGGTTTATTTCTTTATCAGCATCCGGCAAGCAAAGAGAATGAGCGGCGCCCGACGGCAAATACAAGAACTCCGTGAAAACAAAAGTCAAGGCATCTTAAGTATTCTCGAATCCATCACGGTGATAAAATCGTTCGTTCGCGAAGATATCGAAGCAAAGAAGCAGTTGATGTTACAGAATAACTTGACCGATACACAAATGCGAATCCGAAGCATCAGTTTTTTATTTGACGGAGTAAAAAGTTTCGTGGAACAGATCGGAATCGTCATCATCATCATTCTTACGGCTTATTTAGTGCTTACCGGACAAATGACAATCGGTGCCATCATGTTTCATATTATGCTGTTTAATAATGTTTCGGCTCCCATCCGTCAGCTCCACCGCATTTATGATCAAATGAACGATGCCCTGATTTATTCCGAAAGCTTTTTCAACGTGCTCAATGCGGAACACGAAACGGAAGCTACAGGAGATTATCAGTCACCTAAAGTCTCCGGCAAATTCGAGTTAAAGGACGTTTCTTTTACCTATCCGGATAATAAGGAAGCAACCTTATTCAATATCAATATGCGTATTTTTCCGGGAAAAAGCACGGCCTTAGTGGGACTATCGGGAGCAGGAAAAAGCACCTTAATCAATTTATTGGATAAGTTTTACCAGCCCGATTCGGGGACTATTTTACTCGATGGTGTATCGCTGCAAAATTACGACACCGAATTTCTGCGGGACCATATAGGCTTGGTTTTGCAGAAAAATCATATTTTCAATGGTTCTATCGAGGAAAACATTCGCTACGGAAAACCCGACGCTACTCACGACGAAATCATGCAAGCTGCAAAGAAAGCCTATTTGCACGATCAAATCATGAGTCTCTCGAAGGGATATGATAGTCCGGCCATGTTGCTATCGGGCGGACAACAGCAAAAAATCGCCATTGCCCGGATGTTTTTGAAAAACCCTCCTGTCATCTTCCTCGATGAACCCACCGCAAGTTTAGACGCTATTTCTACCGAACAAATAAAAAACAGTATCGATGCCATAAAGAAAGACCGAACGGTGATAACGATCTCCCACAGCATTTCTCAGATTATCGATGCCGACATGATTTATGTGATGAAAAACGGACGGATCGTCGAATCGGGAACGCATGAACAAATTTATCGATTGAACGGAACTTATAAAGAGATTTTCGACGCGATGGCTCGCAGCCTCAATATTGAAAAGATATCCGAAACATTCGATTAAGATGGAATAAGAGAACTGAGAATGGAATAAATCGCAGCGCCTAATGCCGCACTCACGGGAATCGTTAGGATCCATGCTAAAATAAGCTGTCGGGTTATGCCCCATCGGACGGCTGAAAGGCGCTTAGTGGCTCCAACACCAATAATAGCTCCCGCAATAGTGTGAGTGGTGCTCACAGGCACTTTAAGGTATTCGGTCAAATAGAGAGTAAGCGCACCGGCTGTTTCGGCAACAACTCCTTCCAAAGGAGTGACTTTGGTGATACGGGTACCCATTGTTTTTACAATTTTCCATCCGCCGGACATCGTTCCTAACCCAATAACCGTAAAACAAGACACGGGAATCCATGCCGGCATATGATTCAGATTATCGATTCGCTCTAAGCCCATCCATTCCAACGATGCGGGCATCGAATCAAAGATCCCCGATGCTCCCGCAGTAATCACCGCGGCGCCAATGATCCCCATCACTTTTTGCGAATCATTCAACCCATGTCCGATACTAAAAAGTGCGGATGAAACCAATTGCAAATGTTTGAACCAATTATTCGCTTTATGCGGATTCATTTTCTTGCAAATCTGAAGCGTGAGTAGCGTAAGAACAAAAGCGACCGACATTCCGATTAAAGGCGCCAATAAAATGAAAGCGGCAATCATTAAAATGATTGCACTATGTATTGAACTAAAGCCGCCGGCCATAATAGCCGCTCCGGCAAAACCTCCGATAAGCGTATGGGAAGAGGAAGACGGGATGCCCAACCACCATGTCAATAAATTCCAAATAATAGCAGCTATAATGCCCGAAAGAATGACCGGTAAAGTAATGAACTCGGGAAAAACGGTTTTGGCGACGGTATTGGCAATCCCAAAATCGCCAATGATGTATTTGGCAATAAAGAATGCGACGAAATTAAAGAATGCAGCCCATATAACCGCTTGAAAAGGGGTTAACACTTTTGTCGAAACAATAGTCGCTATAGAATTAGCCGCATCGTGAAAACCATTTATGAAATCGAATAAGAGTGCTAAAACAATAATAGTGAGTAAAAGGCTCATTTGCTTTTTGAGATTAAGCGTACTTAACAATAATGGTTTTTATAATTTTACCGACTAATTCGGCTCCATCTGTTGTCTTTTCCAATTCATACATAATTTCTTTCAACTTTACCACCTCAATGGCATCCTCTTCCGTTTCGAAAAGTTTTATAATGAATTGATCATACACGTCGTCTGCTTTGTTTTCCAACTCATGCAACTCTGCGCAATATTTTTTTATTTTTGTGGGGCTTTTCTTCAGCACATGCAATTGGTCGACTGCTTTCGAAACGGCTAATGCCGATTCCTTAATCAACTTGGCCATTTCTACCGATTCCGGAGGCATTTCTTTCGGATTATACAGCGCTATCCGCTTTGCCGAACTGTTGATTCCATCGGTCACATCGTCCAAACGATTGGCTAAATGCTGGATGTCTTCCCGGTCAAAAGGGGTAATAAAAGTGGCATTCAACTCATCGAATATCTTATTTGATAATTTATCACATTTCCTTTCCTGTTCTTTTATTTTCTTGAAAAGTTCGACCCGTTCTGCATGGTCGTTGTTTTGAACACATTCTAAAATTAAATCGGAAGCAATTACTAATGTATCGGCCATACCCTCGAGTAACGGAAAAAACTTCGGTTCTTTAGGCGTAAATCGATTCAAAAACGAATTATTCATTACCTTTTATTTTTATACTGAAAAGATGATACAAAATGACAAATTGAATTAAACGATAACTGTTGAATAGAACCAAGCCGCAAGCTAGTCAGCACACTCTTTCAATTTTAGCAGATAGCTTCGGCAAATCCTGCACAAAAATAAACAAAAACGTAACAAAAAGAAAACATTTTCGTAACAATCGTCTATTGATTATGAAAAAAGTCCTGTATGCCCGATGTTGTAGATGTTCTGTCTTAGAAATTAAGAAACCGTGTACTCTCATACCATTTCCTTATGGGAGTATCTCGAAATGTTTTAAAGCGTTTAATATACCGTCGTCATCGACCGAATCGGTGACATAATCGGCCGCTTGTTTAACCACGTCGTTGGCATTGCCCATGGCGATGCCGATGCCGGCATGTTGCAACATGGCAATATCATTGCCTCCATCGCCAAAAGCCATTGTCTCGGATGCCGAAAAACCATAATATTCACAGATCTTATCGATTCCGACTCCTTTGTCGATCCCTTTACAAATAATATCTGCAAAAGTGGGATACCAACGCATATACGTACTATTGGGCAAACGACTCATGATCTCCTCGCTCATGTCGTCCTTGAAAAAAGCTGTTAATTGAAACAATTCCTTATCACGGTAATAACCGGGAGAATGATGTGGAAGAGTATCCTCTTTCAATAAATCCATCAGGAACTTCATTTCCCCATCGATATAGTTTACCGACAAGGAATGTTCTTCGACAAACAGACACGGAAACGACCACTCATTTTCCAAATAATCGATGAAATGGGATATGTCATCGCGATGAATGCTTTTTTTGAATATAACATTCTCGGTTCCTTGAAGACAATAGCATCCGTTTAATGTAATATATCCGTCAAATTCGACATTCAGGATGCTTTGTATGGCAGAAAAATGTCTTCCGGTTGCAATGAAAAGCTTCATTCCTGTTTTATGAAGTTGTTTGATTGCGTTTTTCGTAGACTCCGGCATCGTCTGGGTCTTAAAACTGATCAATGTTCCGTCTATATCAAAAAAGATTGCTTTTACCATAAAATTGAGTTTTGGACAAATTTACGAAAAATATTTGCTCTTTCCTTTCTACAGAGGAAGGAAAATGTCAAAAAGGATCTTTGATGAGACGAGAAGATTGCCCTTTCTTTATTGGAGTAGTTCCGACAGAAATAACAACGTATGTTGCCAAGCTCTTTTGGCCATTATTTCGTTATAGTCGGGGGATTCAGGATTGGTAAAAGTATGTTTGGAATGAGCGTAAGTAATAATTTGCCAATCGGCATTTCCGTCATTCATTTCATCAACCAGTTTTTCGTAATCTTCTTTAGAAACGGTTTCATCATCAGCCGGATGTTGTACCAAAATCTTCGGATTCAAAATTCCATTTTTCCTTTCGGGCGATTTTGCCAAACCTCCGTGAATGGAAATTACGCTTGTTACAGGTAGATTCGCCCGGGCTGCCTCCAAAGCGCCTGTACCACCAAAACAGTAACCGATAACGGCCATTCGATCAGAATCGGCACCCGCCTTTTTCAATTGTTCCAACGCCAGTAAAATCCGATGCTGATAGGCTTTATAATCCGACTTGTATTTTCCCGCGATCTTTGCCGCAGCAGCATGATCCGCAGGATAATTTCCCTCGCCGTAAATATCGGCGATAAATGCGATATAGCCCTCTTTCTCAAAATTCAAAGCAGCCGCTATAGCCTCACTATCGATGCCTTTCCAAGCAGGAAGAATCAATACTCCGGGAAGTTTCCGTCCGGCATTCGATGTAACCAATCCTACCAGATTTTGATTTTCATCGAGATAACGCACTTCTTGCAATGTTTGCGCTTTTAGTATCAATGCCATACTCATGCAACAAATTATAAACAAAATACTTTTTTTCATCATTCGATATTTCTGCTTATAAGGATGAAAAGAACCGGTTTGTTCTGACGATTATGATTTTTTAGAGATTAAGCAAAATCCCGCATCGGATTATTTATGTGGAATTTTTCCGGTTTTCAAAAACCTTCGTGCAACTTCAATAAGGGTATCCAATCCTTTATCTTTATCGGCTTGTAATAAACGGACAGATTCATCGGGCTCTATCCCGAATTCGATATGTTCTTTTTCGGCATTAAACATCGGGGACGCTGAAAACCGCACCGACCAACCATTCGGAAGTTCGGAAGAGAAAGGCAATCCGCTGCCTCCTCCGGTTTTATCGCCTATTACGGTAACCAAGGGTGAATATTTCATCACGCTCACAAACTCATTCGTCGCACTATAGCAACCTCTGTTTGTTAATACGACTACCGGCTTTTGATAACGTAATCCATCATAGCTATCTATATATTTGGGATACAATTCGGAAAAATCATTATGCCCGGCGCCTGTCTTATGCGAAATGTACCCGATCAACGTTTTTTGATTAAAGAAACGCCCCGCCAATTTATTTACATTCGTCAGGCTTCCGCCGCTGTTATTGCGCACATCGAGTATAATACCGGGACAAAGAGCCATTTGCTTGAGTACTTCGGTCAGGTTTCCATGGCCAATGTCCGACGAAAAACTCTCGTAATAGATATAGCCGATATTGTCTTCCAATATTTTATACTTCATACCGGAAGCGATACCATAATTTTTTCCCAGATAGTTATCCTGAATAGAGGTGTCGAAATTAACCGGATAACTATCTTTCCATTCCCAATTTCGAGTAATATCGTGTGAAGCAATAAGATTCACATGCCCATCTTCTAATTCACCAAGCATATTTCCCAATAAATCAAAAAGTTCGTAATTATCCATATCATCGGTTATGCGCACACTATATTCAGCATATATGGAATCCCAATCGATCTGTTTATATTCAAAAAAACAGTAATTTCGATCAAGAATGTTCCACAAAGCATCGAAGTTGCCTTTAGGATTATTATCGAAATTCATCATGGTATCTTCGCAACCATATAAGATGGAAAATAGAGAAAGCGACAATAACAATCTTATGCTCTTTACATTCATACTACTAAGGCATTAAAAGCGTCCTAAACTCATAAAAAGAATAACGATAATAATTCAAATCAATATCATTTACCGTACCGGGAATATTTCCGGTATGCGAAAACTGCCAAATAACCCAATTGCCGGCAGCAACGTTGGGCTCATCGTGCAAATCGCATATCCATATAGGATTGAGAGAGAAATCCGTTTCGATATATTTTTTATAGCAATCTTTATTGGTATATATCACAGGATGTTTACCGTAATACAAAAACAAAGAATGCTCCAACTCTTTTAATTCCGCAATAATCTCCCCCCGTTTCGCCCGACCTCCGGATGCGACGTTCACATCCGAATGTTCTACATCGATAGCCGGAATCATATCTTGCGGAAGAACCTTTGCATGCTTGATAAAGTGCTCAGCTTGTCGTTTTCCCTCATCTCTGAAACGGAAAAAATGATAAGCCCCCACTTTCAATCCGGCCTCTTTAGCCAGTCGATAATTACGGATATAATCCCTATCGATATGGGATACGCCTTCGGTAGATTTCAAATAAGCGAAACTCACATTATCCTTCCGCAGACGGTTCCAATCGATAAACGAATTATGATGCGACACATCGACCCCTCTTACAAAATATTTATCAGAATAAGGAGTTTGCTCGAACGAATGGAACAAGTCCCGCTGCCATATTCTGAGAAAAATGATACAAGCAAGCGCCAACGTGGTTGCGGCAATCAACAAACCGATAACGGCATAAATCCTCCCGGATTTACCGGACTTCTTCTTTTTCCGGCGCCGGGAAGTTTTACGATATTGCTTTTTAGCCATACAAGCAATGCCGGATAGAGGTCAACCGCAGGGAATCTTACCGATTCGTCTGCGATGCCTTCCTTCTTCGAAAGGAGTTTTCAGGAAAGTGTCCAAAATAACACGCAACTCGTCTTTCGACAACAGCCTTCCCGGCAAGGAGAGGATATTGGCATTGTTGTGCGCACGGGCATAATAAGTCACTTCAGGGTTCCAGCATAAAGCCCCCCTGATTCCGGCATGTTTATTTACCGTCATATTAATACCGTTTCCGGTACCGCAAATGGCTATACCGAAAACACATTCTCCTTTTTCGACCGCTTCGGCCAACGGATGCCCATAATCGGCATAATCCGAGCTTTCAGTCGAGTGAGTTCCGAAGTCTTCAAACGGAATATCTTTTTCGGCAAGAATTTGCTTGACGTATTCCTTTGCTTCGAATCCGGCGTGATCGGATGCTAATCCTACCGGTTTGTCTGATTGGTCTGTTAATAAGGACATATTCATCTATTAAAAATGACTAATTACGAATTACAAAATACAAATTACAAATGACGAATGACGAATGACGAATGACGAATGGCTAATGACTGTCAACGGTGTCGTCATTTTAGGATTTTCTTCACTTGCTCATATACGTTTTGCCCGGTGTATCCGAGTTTCTCGTCCAGCACTTTATAGGGCGCCGAAAAACCGAAGGAACGCATTCCCCAGACACTTCCGTCGGCTCCCACTAACCCTTCGAGGGTTACCGGTAATCCGGCCGTAAGACCGAATTTTTTCTTACCTGCGGGAAGTACGGAGTCTTGATACTCTTTGCTTTGGCTGCGGAATAATCCTTCGGAAGGTACCGACACTATGCGTGTTTTAATCCCCTCTGCGCGCAACAATCCGGCGCCTTCGACCAACGTGGACACTTCCGAGCCGGAACCTAATAAAATAACATCGTAATCGGTATCGTCCTGTACGATGTAGGCTCCCTTACCGGCTTGTAATGCTTCTTCATACCGATCCTTTTGAGCCGGCAAATCGTGAATATTCTGCCGCGACAAGATAAGCCCTGTCGGTGTATGGCTGTTTTGCAACGCCAACTTCCAGGCAACGGTTGTTTCATGAACGTCGGCCGGCCGCAATACCAACATCGAATTGTGCCCGCTGTGGTTTTGCAATTTTTCCAGTAAGCGAATCTGCGCTTCTTGTTCTACCGGTTGATGGGTAGGACCGTCCTCTCCTACCCTAAAGGCATCGTGCGTCCAAATAAAGATGACCGGCGTTTCCATTAAGGCGGCAACACGAATAGACGGTTTCATATAATCGGAAAAGACGAAGAACGTTCCGCATGCAGGAATCACGCCGCCATGCAGGCTCATGCCGATACACAGGCAAGACATGGTAAACTCCGATACTCCGGCTTGCAAGAAAGCTCCCGAGAAATCATTCTTTTCAAACGATTTTGTCTTCTTAAGAAACCCGTCGGTTTTATCCGAATTGGATAAATCGGCAGAGGCGACAATCATATTTTCCACTTGTCCGGCCAAAACGCCCAGAACCGTGGCGGATGCCGCACGTGTAGCCGACCCCGACTTTTGCTGAATGCCCGCCCAATCGATTGCGGGAAGTTCGCGAGCGAACCATTTGCGTTTCTTTTCAGCCAATTCAGGGTGCGTTTTCGCCCACTCATCAATCGCGGCCTTCTTTTTTGCCACAATCTGCTTCAGTTCAGCTCGTCTTTTCTCATATAATTGTTTTGTCTCCTCAAAAATAACGAAAGGATCATCGGGATTACCGCCCAGATTTTTAATCGTTTGCCCGAAATCGGCACCGGCAGCGCTCAGCGGCTGTCCGTGCGTGGACACCTGACATTCGAACGATGTGCAATCGGCCGCCAGAGCCCCCCGTCCCATCACGGTATTTCCGATGATAATAGTGGGTTTTTCTTTTTCGGCCTTCGCTTCGGTCAACGCGCGTCGAATCTCATCCGCATTGTTTCCGTCGATGGTAATCACCCGCCAGTTCCAAGCTTCATATTTTTTCGCCACATCTTCGCTCGTTACCGCATGCGTCGTTGTGGAGAGCTGAATATGATTCGAGTCATAAAACATGACCAGATTGTTCAATCCTAAATGGCCGGCGATTCTTCCGACGCCTTGTGAGACTTCTTCCTGAATGCCCCCGTCAGAGATATACGAATAAATGGTATAATCGCCCCCGCTTCCTAAACGAGCTTCGAGAAACTTCGCAGCGATAGCCGCTCCGGCGGCGAAGGCATGACCTTGACCCAACGGTCCCGAGGTATTTTCGATACCGCGTTCCACATCGATTTCGGGATGTCCGGGCGTGGGGCTTCCCCATTGACGGAAGTTTTTTAATTCCTCGAGCGAGAACTTTCCGGTAAAAGCCAACACCGAATAGAGCATGGGCGACATGTGACCGGGGTCGAGGAAGAAACGGTCCCGGTATTCCCACCTGGGGTTCTCCGGATCGTATTCCAGAAATTCTGAAAATAAAACATTTATAAAATCAGCTCCTCCCATGGGACCTCCGGGATGGCCGGATTTTGCCTTTTCAACCATCGATGCTGCGAGAATACGGATATTATCGGCAGCTTTGTTCAGTAATGCGTTATCATTCATAAGATGTATATCTTTTTTATAAGATTATTTTTGTAATTAACCAGACCCGATTATTTATGCGTTAACGGCGAATAAACGTGTTACCGCAAAGGTACACTTTTTTTTATAAGAGCGAGGAAAAAATGATTTGTTCTTTTCTGTTTTGAATGTGAGTAATCGGGTGGCAACACGCGATTTCACTCTGTACCCCAACGATATAATCATATCAAGATTATAAAAAGGAATTTCTCGGCCTACGTTACGATTTCCTTCTGTCCGAACCTGTCGGAAATTCCGACAAGTTGTTTCTACATTTAATTCGCCTTCTTCAAAAATATGTTTAATGTGTTCGACCACATTCGTCCGGGAAGTTTGATATAGTTCAGCCATCTGTTGTTGACTAAGCCATACATTTTCATCTTCAAGGCGTACTTCAATTTTAGTTGTTCCGTTTTCGGATTGATAAATAATTATTTCACCTTTTTCGTCCATCTTCATTTCCTTTCTTTACCGTCAACGATCGTATCCTGATGGATGACTTCCACAAAAATACAAAAAACGATTGTTCTTTTCTCCCATGTCGTAATTAATCACTAATTTTATCGCGATTTTTTGAATAAAAGAAGAATGGCGTTAAGTAAAAACAAAATAAAATATATTCAGTCGTTAAAAGACAAAAAACACCGATTACAACAGGGAACTTTCGTAGCGGAAGGACAAAAGCTTGTTTTCGATTTGCTTTCGTCTTGCCGATGCCAACTGATCGCCGCATTACCCGAAGTGCTGGCGATCCATCCGGAAATAAAAGCCGACGAAAAGGTAGAATGCAGTGAAAGTGACTTGAAAAAAGCATCCTTTCTGAAAACGCCTCCTCAGATTATCGGGGTTTTCTATCAACCGGCTTTAGACGAATCCGCCTTTATCGCCGATGATAAACTGAGTCTCGTTCTCGATGGAATTCAAGATCCGGGAAATATGGGGACTATTGTCCGCACAGCCGATTGGTTTGGCATTGAAACTCTTTATTGTTCGCCCGACACCGTAGACATCTATACTCCGAAGACCGTCCAAGCCACTATGGGGGCCATAGCACGTGTCAAGATCCGTTATACCGATATAGCCGAACTCGTCAAAAACGCTTCGCAATTGCCTGTATACGGAACTTTTTTGGAAGGGGATAACATTTATGACGCCCCTCTTTCGTCCAAAGGATTCATCGTTATGGGCAGCGAAGGCAGCGGCATTCGTCCGGAAATCGAAAAATATATTACCCGAAAACTGTTTATCCCCAACTATCCGCCCGATAAACCGACGTCGGAATCATTGAATGTAGCGGTGGCTACCGCCATCATCTGTTCGGAATTCCGAAGAAGGCTCGCACGTTAAGGAGTGGAGGGCAATCGGGAAAATCCGTTGCTTCTATTGCAGCAAAGCTTCCACAAGGCGGAAAGTCCGTTGCATGTACGGCAACACACTTTCCACTGAGCGGAAAACTTCTTGCACATCGTGTAAGGGAGTTTCAACAGAGCGGAAAGTCTTTTACATTTATTGCAAGAGAGTTTCCGCTCAGTGGAAAGCCTTTTGCATCTATTGCTACATCGTTTCAGCCGGGCGGAAGGCATTTTGCCGTTATAGCAATCTGTTTTATAGTTGTGAATAAACGACTTGCAACACTTAAAGACAAAAAAAATCACGTATGTATGAAATACGTGATTACCTAAAACAAATCTAAAAACAAATCTAAAGAGAATGAATTACTTACTTTCTAAGTAATGGGTGGAAGATGGGGCTCGAACCCACGCCCTACGGAACCACAATCCGTCGCTCTAACCAACTGAGCTACGACCACCATAATTTTGCGGGGACAAAGATAACGGTTTTTTTTATTTCCGCCCAGCAAAGAAGAGTTTTTTTCAAATTTATTCGGCTAAAAACTCTTTTTCGGGTAAATAATTGTATATTTGAATTTCTAAACATCTAAAATAGTCATCATAGTGGCAGAAAAAGTAAAGCTATCGATATTGGGTATTTCATTCAGTCAAGTTCAGGCAGGCGCCTATGCACTTATCTTCTCAGAAGAAAACGGTATCCGCCGCCTTCCTATCGTTATTGGTACGCCCGAAGCGCAGTCCATCGCGATTATTATGGAAGGAATAACCCCGCCCCGGCCGTTGTCGCACGACCTGATTCATTCAATCTTCAAATCATTGAAAATCGAATTGGTGGAAGTATACATTTATAAGTTTGAAGACGGCGCCTTTTATTCGGAACTACTATTGCGCCAACACGGGCAAGAGTTCAAAATAGACTCACGGACATCGGACGCCGTGGCTATTGCTATTCGCACCAATTCGCCTATTTATACCAATGAAGAAATTATGCGAAAGATGGCGATTGTCTTTGACGAGCAAAACCCCTCTTCCACTCCCGAACAGGTTTCTCAGGATATAAAAGAAGAAAACGATGACAACTTAGCGAATTTTTCTGTCGACACGTTAAAAAACCGTTTGGATGAAGCGGTCAAAAAAGAGGAATATGAGCAGGCTACGCGGCTCAGGGATGAAATAAACCGGAGACAAAACAATCGATCGTAACAACTGGAAATGAGCGATACGCTATTTTATTCACCGACTATCGAACAAGACCGCATGCTTCCCGAAACGGAATCGCATCATTGTGTAAAAGTGCTTAGAAAGCAACCGGGCGATGCGATTACCGTAACCGACGGGCAGGGTGTTTTTTACGACTGTTCGCTGGTCGATGCGCATCCGAAAAAATGTATGGTCCAAATACACGGGATCCTCAAACAACCCAAAAGCTGGCCGATACGTCTTCATGTTGCCTTTGCACCGACAAAACAAATGGAGCGCAACGAATGGTTTGTGGAAAAAGCAACCGAAATAGGTGTGGATAAATTCGTCCCCATGCGTTGCGGTTTCTCGGAGCGAAAAGACCTGAAACAGGAGCGGCTGAACAAGATCATGGTCTCGGCCATGAAACAATCGAAGCAAGCGGTGTTGCCTCAATTAACGCCCATAAGTTCATTCGAAGAAGTGATTTTAACACCTTTCGATGGCCGTAAATTCATCGCCCATTGTTACGAAACCGAAAAGCAGCCTTTAGCGCAAACCTATCGAAAAGGCGAGAATGTCCTCGTTCTTATCGGGCCGGAAGGAGATTTTACGCCGGAGGAAGTCAATCAAGCCACGCAAAACGGCTTCGAATCGGTAAACTTAGGCACAAACCGGTTACGTACCGAAACGGCCTGCCTCGTGGCTCTTCACACGATTCATGTCATTAATCATCTATAAAACAATATCAAATGAAAAAAATCGTCTCTATTACATTCATTATTGCCGTATTATCGGCCATGTTTGCCGGCTGTAACAGCAAAAAATCCGAAAGCGACCTGCCTCGCATCGCCATCGCCGGCATCGCCATCGAGTCGAGCACGTTCTCACCCGCAGTTTCGCACGAAGAAGCCTTTAAAACACGCGTGGGCGACAGTGTATTCACCTATTATCCTTTCTTCGCACCCGATTCGGGAATCATCGACCGGGCTACCTGGCTCCCCACCCTGCGCGGACACGCCATGCCGGGCGGTATCGTTACCCGCGAAGCATATGAATCGCTCGTAACTAAAACGTTGGATATGTTGAAAGACCGTCTTCCCCTCGACGGCTTGTTTTTCGATATCCACGGAGCGATGAGCGTGCAGGGACTGGACGATCCGGAAGGAGATTTTTTAGTGCGCATCCGTCAATTAATCGGAACAGACGTGCTCGTTTCCACTTCGATGGATTTGCATGGGAGCGTATCTCCCCGCCTGGCGCAAAACACCGATTTAATCACCTGTTACCGTCTGGCTCCGCATGAAGATGCTATCGAAACGAAAAAAAGAGCGGTCACCAACTTGCTCGACCGTTTGGAGAACGGAAAAGGGAAACCGGCCTACAAAGCATGGATACCCGTTCCCATTCTGTTGCCGGGCGAAAAGACCAGTACGCGCATCGAGCCGGCAAAAAGCCTTTATGCCGGAATTCCGGGCGTTATCCGTAAAGACGATGTGATCGATGCTTCGATATGGATGTCATATCCCTGGGCCGACGAACCCCGCAACCACGGCGTCGTGGTGACCTACGGAGACGATAAGGAAGCGGTTGCCCAAGCAGCCGAAAAACTCGCCGCACACTTCTGGAAAGTACGGAAAGAGTTCGAATTCGTTGCTCCCACAGCTCCTTTGGACGAATGTCTGGACAAGGCCCTGGCAAGTACCGTAAAGCCTTTTATCATCAGCGATATGGGCGATAATCCGACCGCGGGAGGTGCGGGCGATGTTACCTGGACGCTGCACGAAATATTCAAGCGGCCCGAATTCCGCTCGCCGACGGGCAAATCATTGATATACGCCTCTATTCCCGGCGAAGAGTTTGTAAAGAAAGCATTGGAAATAGGTGTCGGCGGGGAGATCGATGCGGAAGCCGGCGCGGCGGTCGATAACCGCTATGCCCCACCCATCCGCTTAAAAGGAACGATTACGGCTATCGAGAAAGGAAACATCGATGCCAAAACCGAAGTGGTGGTGAAATGCGGTACTATTTCGGTTATCGTCACCGAAAGGCGCAAAGGCTATCATACCGAGGAAGCTTTCACCCGTTTGGGCCTTCATCCGCGCGAAGCGGATATTGTCGTCGTAAAGATCGGGTATCTGGAACCGGACTTGTACAACATGCGTGCCGATTGGATTATGGCTTCCACTCCGGGCGGTGTGGATCAGGATTTGCTGCGGTTGGATTATAAACGGCTGAACCGTCCTATTTATCCGTTAGACGCTGATATGGCCGATCCGGACTTAAGCGCCCGCTTCATTCCCTCGTCGGATGAAATTAAACAATAAAAATGACTAAAAAAGAACGTTATAAACACGTCATCGAGTGGTTTGCCGCCAATGCGCCTTCGGCAGAGACCGAACTCCATTACAACAATCCGTATCAACTGCTTGTCGCCGTTATCTTATCGGCCCAATGCACCGATAAACGGGTGAATATGGTCACTCCGGCTCTTTACGAAGCCTTTCCCTCGCCGGAAGTCATGGCGGCGTCCTCACCCGATGAGGTGTTTACGTATATCAAATCGTGCTCTTATCCGAATAACAAAGCCAAGAACCTGGTGAAAATGGCTCAAAAACTGGTAACCGATTTTAACAGCCAGGTTCCTTCGGATATCGATACCTTACTAACCATTCCCGGCGTGGGGAGGAAAACCGCCAATGTGATGCTGGCCGTTGCCTTCGACAAGCCGGCCATGCCGGTCGATACGCATGTTTTCCGCGTAGCCAACCGCATCGGACTGACCAACAACTCCAAAACGCCCCTCGAAACGGAGCGCGAACTGGTCAAACATATTCCCAGGGATTTATTATCGAAAGCGCATCACTGGCTTATTCTTCACGGACGGTATATTTGCGTAGCCCGTAAACCGAAATGCGAGATATGCGGACTCAGGCATTGGTGCAAGTATTACGAGAAAAACAGCCTACCGCCTCAATAGGTACTTCAACAGCGTGGTCTTGTTCATCTCAATCTTACCCTGAAGGATAAGTTCTGTTTTCAATTCCACTTTCGGAGCCACATTGCCTTGCGGTTGCAGGGTTATCCGGTATACACTTCCCCGCCCCGACAATTCCGCCGTATCGCAAACGGCGGTGATGGTAAAGCACTCCGGCAAGATCGTACCGTAAGGCGATGACCGAATACTTACTCCTGAAAACTCCGGCAACTTGGCCCGCTCTTTTTGCGGTATCCCGGCCGTATAGTGCAACTCTCCCCCCACATCCTGCGTGACGGTTATCGCCGTATCCACCGACGGCCGGTAAGGAATAATGGCCGCCGCAACCACCATCGCGGCCAATGCCAGTCCGATCATCGCCGTGCCCCACCTCACCATCACCGCAGGAATCTGCCCGATGATGTTCCGCACCTTTTCGCTCCGCAATTCTATCTGTTTATCCTCTTTC
The DNA here is from genome assembly GCA_002409745.1 of Bacteroidales bacterium UBA5382. GTDB lineage: Bacteria > Bacteroidota > Bacteroidia > Bacteroidales > Dysgonomonadaceae > Limibacterium > Limibacterium fermenti. The sequence continues at coordinate 71,746 of DHOU01000039.1, read as the reverse complement.
TTCATTTCACCTTTATCTCCTTGTCTCTCTGTCTCTCTGTCTCCTTGTCCCTTTGTCTCCTTATCCCTCTGTCCCTTTATCTCCTTGTCTATTTGTCTTAGCTGCCTCCCAGTTCCAGTTGATTCTTCACCAGTTCGTAATACTTTCCCCGTGCAGCCGTAAGCTGCGCATGCGTTCCCGTCTCAGCGATGCGACCGCCCTCGAGCACCACGATCTGATCCGCGTTCTTCACCGTGCTCAGGCGGTGCGCCACCAGGCCAGGTTCATTTCCTCCAGATCGGTCGTCCCCACCCTGATACGTGCTTCATTGGGCGCATAATACCCCAGCAGCAACTTCACCAGCGTAGTCTTGCCGCTGCCGCTCGCTCCCACGACGGCCGTCACCTTGCCTTGGGGAATGACCAGCCTTATATCCTTCAGCACATAGTCCGGCCGTGCCCCGTCATATTTAAAGCAAAGCCCGTCGATACGGAGGGAACGGTCTGCCGTGCGGTCGGCGTTCTCTTCGTTCTGTTGGGTGTGGATCTCGTTCATGCGGTCGAGGCTGATGCTCACATCCTGCCATTGGTAGATGAAGCCCATGATCTGCTCCACCGGACTGTTCAACTGCCCGATGATATATTGTATGGCCAGCATCATCCCCAGCGTCAGGTTGCCCTCGATAACCGCCGTGGCCGCCAATACCGTGACAAGGATGTTTTTCAGTTCATTGATCAGGATGCCGCCCGCCTCCTGGCTCTGCCGCAGGTTCAGCGATTGCAGGTTCACGTCGAACAGGTCGGCCTGCACATCCTCCCACTCCCACCGCTTGCGTTGTTCGCAGCCTTGCAGCTTGATCTCCTGCATGCCGGTGATCAACTGGTAGGTAACGTTGCGGTTGAGGCCCTGTTGCTCGAACATTTTGTAGTCGAGCACCCGCCGCCGTTTCAGGAAGATCATGATCCACGCCCCGTAGAGGACGCTGCCGGCAAGGAACACGGCGAAGATGGGCACATTGTAGATGAACAGCACCGCTGAAAAAATGACGAATGTGAGGATGGAGAACAACACCGTGATGGTCTGGTTGGTGAGGAAGTTTTCGATGCGGCGGTGATCCTCGATGCGTTGCAGCAGGTCGCCCGTGAGCTTGGTGTCGAAGAACTTCATGGGCAGCTTCATCAACTTGATGAAGAAGTCGGAGATGAGCGACACGTTGATGCGGGTGCTGATGTGCAGCAGGATCTTGCGGCGGATAAAGTCGATGGCCGTGCGGCTGAAGAGCAGCATCAGTTGGGCAATAAGTACCAGCCAGATAAAGCCGATGTCCCTGCCCGCGATACCCGTGTCGACGATGGCCTGGGTGAGGAAAGGGAAGATGAGTTGCAGGAGGCTGCCGATGAACAGCCCCAGGATGAGTTGCCCGAAGAAGCGCTGGTATTTCGCCAGGTACTTCCAGAGGAACTGCACGCGGTTGCCGGAAGGAATACTGTCGCCCTCCTGTTCATAAAAAAGATTGGTCGGTTCCAGCAGCAGGGCGACGCCTTTTTCCTCGCCGCCCGTGCGGGTGCTGAGCCAGTGAGCGCAGAACTCCTCGCGGGAATAGGCGAGCAGTCCCTTGCCGGGATCGGCCACCGCTATTTCATCGCCTTTCCTGTTGTGCTTTATACGGTACACCACCACAAAATGCTCCTGGTTCCAGTGAACGATGCAGGGAAGAGGAGCTTTCTCCGCCAGCTTGTCGAAGGTAAGGCGGCCGCCCACGGTGTGGAAGCCGATCTTCTCCGCCGCGCGGCTGATGCCCAGCAGCGACACGCCGTCGCGGCCGATGAAGCAGTTCTCCCGCAGGCGCTCCAGCGTATAGTCCCGACCGTAATGCCGGGCGACCATGCTCAGGCAGGCAGGGCCACAGTCCATTGAGTCGGGTTGCTTGGTGAAAGGGAAAGACATGATTTATAATTTATTGCTGTTTCCCAATGAATAACGAACTTCAAAATCAAGAGTTAAGTAATCTTCCAAAGAAGTGTCTATCACATTTAGTGAGCAAATGTCATCAATATTTCCCCATCCTTTTTCAATTTGTTTTTGGCTGCAAGGCCCCATACATTGAGGCAGCATTACGCATTTTAGGCATTTGTCATTTTCAAAAGTTTGCCTTGACAAGCGTTTAATTAAATCAACTTCATTCCATTCTATCCTTCCATCTGGGAGAAGTTTTCCTTCAGCAGTATTCGGAGTCAAGTTTCTTCCATTACATCGATAAACTAATCCATTATAATTGATTACAGCATAATTATACACTTCTGCCGGACAAGAAACGTGCCTAAGTCCAAAAATTCCGTGTCCTACCCTAAATCCTGCTTTCAAAAATTTCACGATTGTTTGTTTGAGTTCATCTACTTGTTCCTTATTGACAGAGTTTTTAGTTTGCCAAACACGTTCCAGATGAATAGATATTTTACTTTTATCTAACTTTGAAATCTCATCAATAATTTCGTCCGTATATTTCAACGTTTGATTATCATAGTTAAGGCGTAAAGTAATTATACGGGGAACAAGAGAATTTTCAGAAGAAATATTATCAGAAATCAATTGTAATGCTGAAATGATTTTTTCAAAGGTCGGATAATTATCCGTCTTGCCAATTCTTACTTTATCATGTTTTTGCTTATTGCCATCAAGAGTTATTTGAAATAAGGGGTTGAAAGGTTTTAACTTTAAGACTACATCTTCAGTTATTAATGATCCATTTGTAACAAAAAAGGGGTAAAAAGAAATCCCAGCTTTACTACACAATTCATTCACTTGTTTAAGTAAAGGATAAACAGTGGCATCAAAAAAAAGTAATGGTTCTCCCCCAAAAAAGGTAAGATGTAAAGAATCAATTTCTTTTCTCTCAATTTTATTTGCAATATGTTTTACTGTCGCATTCATCACATCTTTTGAAATACAGGTGTTCTTCACATGAGTTTCATAACAATACCAACATTTCAAATTGCAATCTTGAGTCGGATATATCATTAGAAAATAGTTTCGATTTGCAAAAGTTTGCCTTCGATTTGCAAGTCGAATAGCTCCAAGTTCGTCCATCTCGTCGTTAATTATAAAACCAGACTGCCTAAAACTATCAAAAACAGATGGACATATATTTTTGAAAATATCTAAATCTTCGTTTTCAAATATTTCATGTGCCTTATGAGAAACAATTACATAATTATCAGTAAATGTATTGTAACTTAGGACACATTTATTTTTTGAAAAAAACACATTGTAATTACTTTTTTTCATTTTTCGATTGGATTTAATTTGTTCTTGATTTTTCTTGTTCATTGCTAGATTGGATATGCTGAAATTTTTTAGCCTTTCCTTTACTAAAAGAGTAAGACAATGTAAATGCAAAAAATGGCAATTTGCTATAATACGTTTGTTTTTGAGCAATAACACTGGGCGTTTCATTTCTTGATCCCATTTTTTGGTTATAAAGCATTCTTTGTGCTTCCACTTTCACACTCAATCTATCTTTGAAAAATGATTTATAAACAGCCATATTTAGTAAATGATATGGATAACTTTCTGAATAACCATTTTTTGATCGTGAAATATAGCGGTATAGAATTTCTCCACGGATATTTCCGGGTATATAGAATGTGTGTTGGGAAAACAAATCATAACTGAAAGCTGAAAATATTGGCAACATCACAGCTTGATAACAACTGTGGTTTATATTTAATTGATTTAGAGCACTCCACCATGATGTTATGTTTACAGGTATATACGCATTGAAATTAAAATTATTCGTTTTTACGCCATCTACATACGAAGATATAATTATAGATTCATTATTGATTGTTTCATTTTTATTAAATGCGCTTATGGCATTGTTACTCCATCGGTACGATAATGAAAAATAATATTTTCCCTTGTAATTATAGTTTATCCCAATATTATTTATGATGTTAGGACTTAACAGCGGATTTCCTTCTACTATGTTGTATCTGGAGGTATAATAACGTTTCGGAAGTAGTTGCAAATAATTAATCCTTTGTATTCTTTGAGTATAGGAAAATCCCAACTTATTCTTATCATTTAGATTATAGTTAAAATAAAATGATGGGAATAGATTGCTTTTCTCTTCTGTTGATCTGACATTTTCGATCTGGCTAAAGGTATATTCTCCTCTTAAGCCTCCAATAAAACTCCACCGGGTTTTACTTATATTATATTGGATAAAAGTTGAAATAAGTTTTTCATTATATTCATATTTATAACCTATTGAATTATCTATTATACATTCATCTGACAATTCCTCATAACTAGTTAAGATATTATTAACAAATGAATTGCTGTATTTTATTCCGGTCGTTAAAATACTTTTTGAAGTAACGGAATGATGGTAATTAATTTCTGTAGAAAGCATTTGAAAAGGGCTCTCCTGATCATTAAGAATATCTTCTGTTAAAATAAGATTATCCTGTAAATCATAATTATGATAATTATAATAGCTCTTGGAATTATATTTGTACTGATTAACATAATCGGAAAGAAAGGTAATTTTTTTCGTTCCCGTAGAATCCAACAATAAATCATAGTTGACCGTAAATGAATAATTGTTCATATTTTGTAAATCTTTTTGGTCGATTACTGTTTGCCATATTGCTGATTTATTTTCACCATTTATATTTGTTTCACCGGTAATACATTCATCTTTAGCCCAATATAAATAATTGACATTAAAAGCTATATTATTTTTTCTATTAATTTTATAAAACAAATCAACGTTTAGAGAATAGTTTTTATCGAAAATCGTATCTTTTAATTCTGTTTCGTATTCAATTTCCTGTTGAATATCTTTAGCATAATTATTTGAAAGGAGCAACCATTTTGATTTCTCTCCGTTTAATGAAACATTGGCTCCAAAGTCTCCTTTGTAATATTGTAACGAAAGAAAAGGAGAGATTCCTGCGAAACGTTGTATATCTGTTTTTGTACTGATCGTTCCACTTATGCCTTCATCTATATTTTTTTTGGTAATAATACGGATTATTCCATTTCCTTCTGCTTCATACATTGCCGAGGGCCTTTGAATCACTTCTATCCTACTAATATTTTCTGATCGGAATGAACTCAAATATCTCATCAGAGATGCTCCTGAGAGTCTGATAGGACGATCGTCAATAATGACCTGCACTCCAGACAACCCATTAATTAAAATACCTCCGTCAGAAGTAACCCATACCCCGGGGAGCTGTTGCAAAAGGGACTCGATCGTATTGCCTTTTGCAGCCAAGCTATTTTCTATTTTTATATCGAAACGATCGTTTTTGAAAGTCACTTTTGGGCGAATAACTTTTATCGAGACCTCTCCTAAATTTGCATCATTTTCCTGTAACGTAATGGTTTGCCTCGATTCATCTGTTAAGTATCGTGTTTTATATCCGATAAATGATATTTTTAAAAAATTATTTGCTATTTTTTTTGCAGTGAGTGTAAACGCTCCATTATTGTCGGTTATTGTTCCGGTTATTAATGCAGAGTCAGGTAATGAATGTAGCGTTACATTGGCAAACTCAAGTGGTAGTCCATTATTATTTATTATTTTACCCTGAATAATATTATCTTGGGAATTTATATTTAATGAACACCAGAAAAGTAAGTATATTAAAAGTGTAAATTTATTCATACCAGTTAACGATTTTGTATAGGATAGGATTATAAACACAAATGTAGGAAAAGAAAATCAAAATATTCTTTTCCTACATTTGTTCGAATGATTAAACTAAAACGGGATTCGTTGGTTTTACTGGCTTACTACATCCCGAGCAACCACCTCCACAACCGGCTCCACAGCCGACACCACAGCCCATAATTTCATTATTTCCTCCCTTGATTTCAATCAAATCATCATTTGAAAGAAATATATTATCAAGAGATAGTATTAAGTCTATAGATTCTTTGCTTGATTTCATATTGTTTAAATATTTGGTTTTTTTCTACTCGTCACGCTTTTCGAACTCCTCGCCCATTGTTTGAAACAGCTTCCCGGCAACACACCGGTTGGGATTGCTGCGCCGCCTACTATTTTTATCTTCGCTTCAGCGACTTGCGGACAATTTGTATAAATACAGATTTTCCGCTTGTCTCTCAATTTCTAAACAGGAAAAATCCTGTTTTTCCTGTTTAGGCTGCGACCGTCGAAATTGAGAAAAACGGCTGCAGCCGGATGTGTCCAAGTTGTTTTTGCCGAGGAGGTGTAAGAAGGTATTATGTTTCAACAAACAACATGGGAAGGAATTTCCCGGCGTAGGTTTCTTCGCTAAGCAACATGTAGGTAAAAAGAAAGGAATTTCTCCTGAAACCGGACGACAAATGTTCTCCGTCCGGAAACCTCCTCTGATTTTCCGTAACGGGAAGAAACGCAACATCCGCCTCAGGCATCCGGTTATCTTCCACCTCAATATTCCTATCCTTGTTTTTACCTTCATCCGTAAACTTGCTTTTACCAAAAAAACTGTCATTCCGTGTTGAATGCATTCTCAACAGGGGGATTGCGAGTCAAACCCGCAATGACGAACCCTTTTTTATGTCTCGTGAACATTCCGTTATGTCTTCTGCCCATTAATTTATCCCTCAGACGGTTTTGAGCCGTTTAGCAGAATTTCTCTATAACTCAGAATTACTTTAATACGGCTACCGGCTTCAATCCATGCGGGGTAACAATATAAGGTACTCCATCGATAATGACAATAATCGAATTATCTTCATCTTCTTTTTCAGTTCCTGAAGAACCGCCTTTTACCGAGCTCAGCTGTTGTGCATTGAATACTTCCATTGTTTTGATTATTAATTGTGAATAATAGTATACGCTGCAATATTAGGAAGAGTTTTCGGAACGTTATATAATCGCAACATAATCTCTTCATCGAAAGAATCGATATATAGTATAGGCGAAATCTATATACCGCAGAGATAAAGGGAAGCTATCCATTAGTTACGCCCGTAATGCCGGGCGATCATGCTCAGGCACGCCGGGCCGCAGTCCATTGAATCGGGTTGGCGGGTGAAAGGGAAAGACATAATTTTTCTACTTAAAATCGAAAAAAGACACTTGCCAGAAAATTACGCGGACGTATACGGTATTCTCTCACCATACTCGTCAAACCGTCAAAAAGCGTATATGCATATATGCGTTGATTAAAAATATTCGTGACGGACAGATTCAACTCCCACCCGCCCCTAAAGCTATAGGTAAATGCGGCATCGGAAAGGAAAAAGTGTTTGGAAACATCAGCGGTAATTTCATTATAGTAATGTTCTCCCACAAGTTCTAACGACCACGTTTTGAAAGGGGTTATATGGCACGTTAATTTTTGAGAAAGATTTGTATAGGAAGATTCTGTTTCGCTGTTTGTTAAACTCAGCCGGTTGCGCGAAAACTCCAATTCATACACAAAGCCGCCCCAATCGGAAAAACGGGAATTTATCTTCGGGGAGACTGTCCATAAATCCGAAGAATAGGGCGTCTCAATACCGTTTTGAAACATGGAAGCTCCGGAAAACAGATAAGACGACCGTACCGACACCATGCCCCTGATGGCATCGATTCCTTTGCTCACATTGCCGTTCAACATCCAGACATCGGAATAATGGGGCTGAGAAATATAGGTATACAGGATGAAATCATCTATAAAAGAACGGTCGGAGATACGCGGGGAGTAACTCCAAGAGCGCATCACGGAGGCATTGGCAAAAAATGCTTTCAACGGGTTTTTATACGATGTGCTTAAAGTCAGGGACTTTTGGGTGCCCGTTTCATAATCGATCAATCCCCGTGCAAGACTACGGTAATTTTGCAGGATTACTCCTTCATAAAAGGACTGTTCTTCTACGGGACTCTGTGACAGACGTCCCGAAACGGAGGCCGACAACCGCGAAGTAACATGATATCGCATATATAGTCCGGGGGAGAGTAAAAAACGGGAAGTCGGTTCTTTTTCTTCCGTGAGACGATTCCGGTATTGATAAGAGAGAAAGGAAACAGGCATATCGAATTTCGCTTCGAATCCGCCGTTTTTATATTCCACCTCCGGCGATGCATAGAGATTCAGATAGCGCACCGACAAGTCATTATCCAATCGGCCAATCGTATCGGACACCCCGGTAAGAGTACTTTCCAAAGACCGCGCAACTCCTATTATCCCCAGCTTCAGGGAAACAGTAAATGGCTTCAGGTAAAAAGCCAGCGAGGTATTCGTATTCGTGTAAAAAGCCGAAGACAAGACCTGCTGTTCCTGTGCCTCTCCGTCCCTTGTCACCGTTAAATCCTGTGGCTTGGTTTGATACAAATTGAATGAGTGAATCGTGTAAGCCTGTTTCCCAGTGCGCTTCAACAGTTCCAAATCATTGGCTATGCTACGGTATGTAAGGGAAGCCGATTGCCGGTTGGAATAGGTTCCCGCAATGTCGATATCCGTATCATTCCACCGGAGATCGGTAGAGAGTTTATTTTTGAAATAATAAGACGAGGTGTTTGCCGAAAGGGTTACGTCGCCCGACAACCGGTTTTGGCGGTTATATCCATGTTCGGTTTTCTCCTCCGTCAGTATTGAATCCTGCAAGAAATAAGCAGTTACCGAAGAATTATCGGACGTAAGCCGGGTGTTGGTGTAAGTGATTTGAGAAGTAAGGTCATAATTCTTCCCCAGCGACCAGAGGTTATTAGTACTCATCATGTGGGTCTTGTTAAAGCGCGTACGTTCGGCATCGAGCTCCGCAAGAGAGCCGGGGGAGACATTGACATTGTCCGCGAGACGGTAATTCTTGGAGAATTGACTGAGTATTTCATCGATGGAAAACGACTGCGTTTCGCGTATCAAGTCCTCGCCGGTATTATTCGTTTTATAGGTGTTCAGCGTTTGCGCATTTTTCTTGAAGCGCATAAGGGCCAGTTCTATATTCCAGAGAAACGGGCTTAAGCCAGCACCGGCTTTGACGGTACCCACCCATCGGGCTTTGGCATCTTCTTTTAAGCGGATATTGATTGCCGGATTCTGAGAGAACGAAATATCTTCCAACGCCTTTAACGGTTGATGGTTTTCCATCACTTCCACGCTGCCCACATCCTGTTGCTGTACGTTTTGCGTTGCCAAGCCATAACGCCCGCCCAACAAATCTTTTCCTTCGATATAGAATTTATTAATCGACACTCCGTTGAATTTGATTTCGCCGCTCTTTTCCACTTCAATACCCGGCATTTTCTTCAACACATCTGCCAGGGATTTATCCCGTGCATCCGCAAAACTCGAGACTACATAACGTATCGTATCGCCACGTTGATGGATGCCAGGTGCTTTCACGATCACCTCTTTCAATTCCGTCGCCTGTTCGCTCAATTGCACATCGTACACCTGCCGATTCGTTTCGAGCGTTACGCTTTGAGCGGCAAAATTCATCAGGGAGAAATGCAGGGTATGCTCCGCGGGAAAGGACTCGAAAGATATTTCGTAGCGACCCTCTACGGAAGTACGGTTAAACTTAACGATTTTGTTTTCCTTCGAGCGTATCGTCACCAGAACACCGGGCAATGGTTCGCCCGAACTCTTTTCGGTTACAACGCCCGAAATCATAACCGGCTGGCTGTAACTTACTGCTATTGTAAAGAGATAAACGATTATACCGATGACATATTTCCTCATATATTTTCTCCTTTTTTACACTATTACACGGTAAGCTGCTGTAATAAATCCAGGTCCGTCATTAAGAACGGAATATCCATAGCTAAATACTCTTGTGGTAATTCGCAATGATTCATCCAAATGGCGGGAACTTTTTTTATATTCAAGGTACTATTTTCTTCACATTGGAAATAGAAATCAGCAATCGTTTCGTCCGATATTCCTTGTAATGGATAAATCGATGAAAATTTCTCTATGGATTGTCCCGAGTACCAGTCCCTTATAACTGCTAACTTCTTTTCATCGGAATTTATATTCCTGCATACTTCTATTAAATAGAGGGGAATATGATTTATTTCTTTGTATTCATGACTTCTCACGCCATCGAAACGTATATTCCATGAAAAGTGATTGGGAAATTTTTCACGCATATCCATAAGTGCAGTTACCAGTCTTTTACACGGAGTACACAAGGGGCTGAGCAATGTTGTGATGCAGATTTTCGAATCGGATTTTCCGATGGATATCACTCCTTTATTTTTAGAAAAAAATGTTCGCTCCTGATGTTTGAATAATGTGGCAAGAATAAATGGATTCCTTTTAAATCTCAGAGCATTGATTTTATCTGTAAAATATGTTGAATGCTCTCGGAGAAACTCTTTAAAGGAAAGTAAAACCATAATGCTGACGGCCAATGAAAAAAGCAGCAGGGACAATATAGTCATAAATGGAACGGTAAGTGTGATTTTTAAAGGGAATATAAGAACCAAGAAAACTTCCAGAACAATCACACCCATTACACTGAGGCATAAAGGGCACCATTTCTTGACAACAAATCCTTGATAACCGACAGAAAAGAAGATAAAAGGAATACAGCAAACAGATAAGCAAAAAAGAAAGGTGATAACACTATCAACGAGTCCGGAATATACACTTACTATCAGTAAAATGAATCCCGTGCAGAAATAAACGAATCCCACATCAGCTAAAGTCACGCTTTTTACTATCTTCGAAGCTTTTGAATGAAGTACTTGATCGCAATCAAAGGATGCTTTGCTGTGACAAAAGCTGTCTATGGAAGGGGAAAAGCTACCGGACTCCTGATTGAGCAGATTTATAGACAGCCATATACCCACCATTTTCAGTACGCAGAGATTGAATGCATATAGTATTTCCGTGGAATCATAACGATTATTCTGAAATTCGAAAAGAAAGAGGCTTGATAACGCCAATAAGGTTAAACCATAGACACCCAATCTATTCGTTATTTTTGACTGATTTATTTTCCGTTGACGTTGAGGCAAGCCTTTTTCAGATAAAATAAGCACGCCACTCCAACTGGTACCAAATTCATCTTTCGTGACCTCTTTTGTTTGATAAGTAGTCGCATCGAAATACATCACTTTATCATTCATTATTTTTTTCACCAGGACAAACTTCCCCGTGTCATTTCCTTTCAGATGAACAATTGCAGGCATTTCGGTTTTTTCAAGACCGTTAAAATCCGCCTTATACGCCTTGGCTGCAAGCCCAAAATACAGACACGTCTGTACAATCGACAAAACCGAAGGAAATGAAGGCGACGAGCGCAGCACTAATTCCACTTCTTTTTCCCGGTAAGGGATGTGACACATCCTAAAGAAATGAATCAATAAAGTGACTAAATATTTGTTTTCGTTTTCACCCATTATTTATAATCCCGTTCAAGCAAATCATACCGCATTACTTTCTGTGGAGTATTACTGCCTAAATCAATACCTGTTTCCAGCTCTATAAAGCCGCTCATATCCATCAGGTACTTCTTTTTTGCTTTTAGAAAATCAAGGCGGTTTGTCTTTTCAAACTTTTTACTTCCGACGTATGTATTGCTGAAAATAATTGGCTCTTCTGTTTTTTCCAATCCGACGATCGTAAAATGATATTGCCAACCCCGATCATACACTTCCATGATTAAACCGGGTAAGCCGCTGAATTTCCAGGGGCCGTCACTTACCGGAATTTCGGAAGCAAACCAGGCTGTCCATTGCCTGCCTCGAAATTCGCACACAGCCATTTGGCACGAATACTCCAAAACGGTTTTCGTACTATCGCGTATCTGCCACTCTTGTGAATTTAAATCATCCTCATAAATATGATCTTGCAATGAAAGACCGTCCGTAACAGTCACTTTCCCTTGCGGATAGTTTTTGTAGATATATGCTTTCATTCGTTTGTGGGGATAATTCCCTTTCATAAAATCGCCATTTTTCATAGCATTATCAATCATTTTCCCAATGATCTTATATCCATCTGTGAGAGAGTCTAAAGAATCTATCTGGTTGCTATAATGGCTATAGCATTTGGACATATTTTTACCAATTTGTAAAATCAATAAATCCTCCTTCTTTTTGTAATCTAATGTGTCATTCTGCCAAATATAGTTATACTGACACTTCAAAAATGTTTTGTCTAATTCTTTTTGAGAAAAAGCAGAAAACAGAGGAAGCACTAATAAGAGAATAATGATCGATCTTTTCATTTTGCCGAAAGATATTTTATCTATAATCGCGTTCGATGAGATCTTGATAAACAGGTTTATCAACACCCATTGCCATGCCGGTCTCTGCAGAAATAAAATTATTTGAAAGATGCCTCCACTGCGCTTTTAAAAACTCTTTGCGCTCTATTTTCCTATATTTGTTGTTATCTATAGGTTGACTAAAGACAATCGGTTCATCGGAAACTTTTTCTATGCCCGCAAGGGTAAAGGCATAATGTTTTTTTTGATCATAAACCTCCATGATTAAACCGGGTAAGCCCCCTAACTTCCAAGGCCCATCGCTCACGGGAATATCCGGAGCAAACCATGCCGTCCAATGTCGTCCGCGATAGTCGCATTCCGCTTTTTGACAAGAATAGCCTAAAATAATTTTAGCACTGTCGCTAATCTTCCAGTTTTGAGTATTCAACTCGTCTTCATACATAACATAGTCACTGGTAACATTATCTGTAACCGTTATTTTTCCGTCGGGATAATTTTTATATACAATTGCAGTTCCTCTTCTTCGAGGAAAACTATTCAGAAATAATGTCTTATCTCGATGTACTTTGAATTTTTCCAATGCTTGATTGAAGATTTCACTCCGTGTTTTTTGCCCTTCCGGCTCTTTTGCAAGAGAATCTGATTGAAAAGTATAGTAGCTGTATGATTTGGAAATATTTTTACCGATTTGAAGTAATAGTAAATCTTCAAACGTCGATAACTCGAGCGTGTCCTTCACATATATGTATTTATATTGACATTTCAAATAAGCGCTATCCAATACTTTTTCCTGAGAGAAAGTATGTGACAGCAAAGTTGCACTCGCTAATAAAATAAACAGGATTTTTCGTTTCATTGTTTTTATTCATAATCACGTTCTAAAAAATCATATAAAAGGGTCTTTTTCGTTTTACGAAAATACAGTTGTTTTTTCCCTTTCCATATTACATCTTTAATCAGATCAATATCTTCAATCCTTTCACCAGACAAATACATTTTTATAGATTTAAGAAAAAGCTTACGATCCGTTTCGATGTATGGATATTCTTCGAAACGGAAGAACGTTAGGGGTGATAGTTCTTTCGTCTGGATATTTGTTGCCAAAAAATGATAATGCCCGGATTTATCATACGCTTCCAGAATTAACCCCGGTAATCCGTTTAATTTCCAGGGCCCGTCTTTAACAGGGATATCCGGTGCAAACCATGCAAAAAAAGTTCTTCCCCGAAAATCACAGCTTGCAGCCCTGCAATCATGTCCCAATATTTGTTTGATGGAATCCGAGACGATCCAATTTTGAGGCAAATATTCCTCTTTATAGGTAAATCCCGCCACAAGCCGTTTACTCATTACGGTTAGTTTTTTTTCAGGATAATTTTTGTACATATATTCATAAGTAGACCCGACTTCCGGTCTCTTGGAATGATTCCCTGTCCGAAATGCTTCCAATGTCAATTCTTCCGCTATTTTCCGGCCTTCAGGATCCGTCCATATAGAATCATAATAGAATGTACGATAACTGAAAAACTGGCTTACCCGGTCTCCTATCCGCAGAATCATACTGTCAACCATTCCATTGTTTTTATGAATGGTATCCTGTTGCATGACCAGTTTATACCGGACTTCCAAAAGAGCAGGCTCTAATACTTCATGCTTTTGAGAAAGAAGCATAAATGATTGTACAAAAAACAATAAATATAAACCTGTTTTTTTCATTTAAAATATTGAATTAAAATCCTCCAGAAAATAAAATTCTGGAGGATTAAATTTTTATCAACCACAAGAAGCTAAATAAGAATCAGCCCACTTATCCCAATCACTATCAGACCATCCATCACCATACTTATTTGCTATTTCTTGTAAACCATTGCAATAATCGTAAGCTCCACCAAGGACTTCACTCATTTCTAGTAAATTTAATTCTTCTAACATAGTTGTAAAGTTATTGATTCTCTCCGATCAATCGGAAAGAAAGGTTTATAATTTATTGATTTGTTTTACGTTTATTCTATACAGTCCGTCGGCTGCGCCGCCTACTATTTTTATCTTCGCTTCAGCGACTTGCGGTAACCGCCATTCATAAAAACGGAGTTTGCCGCTGGTTTAATTTCCAAACAGGAGAAATCCTGTTTTTCTTTGGCAGGCTGCAGCTATCGAAATTGATAAAATAACTGCAGCCAGATATGTCCAGGTTGTTTTTGCCGAGCAGGCGTAAGAATTGGTTATGTTTCAATGAACAACAGGGGAAGAAATTCCTAAGGAAAGGTTTCTTCTCGATGCGGTATTCCGGCGAAAAGAACCGTATCTTATCCGTAACGGGACAGTAAACGCCTTCAGTCCGGAAACCGGCGAGGATTTCCCGTAACGGGAAGAAATGCCGAATCCGCCTCAGGCATCCGGTTATCTTCTCCCTCAGTATCCTTATTTTTGCTTTCATCTTCATTCGTAAACCTTCATTTTCTTTTTCGGTTCTTACTCATTCTATTGCGTTTTACATTCACTCTGTTCTATCTTCCGACTGCTACGGAATGCTTTCCAGCCATTCGATTATGTCTCGGGAACATTCCGTTATGTCTTTCAGCCATTATTTTATGTCTCCGGAACATTATTTTATGTCTCCGAGTCATTATGGAATGTCTTCGAGCCATTACGGAATGTCTTCGAGACATAATTTTATGTGTCCGAGTCATTATGGAATGGCTGCGAGACATAACGGAATGGCAAATTGCCATTATTGAATGGCTCCGGGACACTCCATTATGTGTGTGAGACATTCGACTGTGTCATTTACCCGCACGGGTACGGCGGCACGCCCTATTTTTTCGTTTCCGCCGTCTTGCTCCGGGTTCTTTTGAAGAATGCGAACATCGCTTCGTAAAACACGCTTAGCCCGGCCACCTTGTCCTTATGCTGCTTGACGGCCGTATAGACTTCAAACGCGGCATTGATGGTGTCGCCGCCGACGGCCATCACCGACTTTTTCAATCCTTCGCTGATCTCTTCCGCTTGGAGGGAAAGGGGTTGAAGCGTTTTGTAAAGCGTATAATCCTTGTCGAACTCCGCTGCATTAAACACTGCCGGCAGAATTTCGGGGTGGGTGTCGACTACTTCCTTGGCCAGTTCGAGGAACGGCTGGTAGTTGTTTCCCACTTTAAATACCCCGCTCACTTCCGTGCTTTGCATCGTGGAAAGGAACGGTAACTTCGTGTTGATTGTCGCAAAAGCTTCGCGAACCACTTGCGCATCTTCATCAGAGAGCGTTGCAGAGATCAGATTCAAATCCATACTTAATCTAATTGTTCTAACGTATTTATAAAGTTATTATTTTTTCCAATTAATTTGTATTCTTAGTATTTAAAACTCGCTGTCAAGATTACCGACATTGGCCTGATAGCGTATCTGTACATATAGGTTTCCAATCCGTTAAAAAATGAATAGGCATATTCTTTTTTATTGAACAGGTTATTCCACGACAAGTCAAAATCGACGTTCTCCAGTTTATAACTCGCCGCTATATTTGCCAGAAATATATCAACCGACGTATCTTTCCCTATTTCGTTATAGGTATGTTCAAGTTGTAAATTGAAACTGAGTTTTTTCGAAAGCGAAACGTAAGTCTTGAATTGTTGACCAATTTGAGTGAAACTCGACTGATAAGATGTGCCGGAGCCTTTTATTAACGAAGCAGTTTCAACCCAATTGCACCGATACACGAAAGTCAACCAATCGGAAAGTTTTGTATTTCCACTGATTGTTGTCCTTAAGGTATTGACCTCCATCGGATAAAGAACATCTTGTTGGAAACGGGATAGTTGAGAAGAATGATAGTCGCTCGTTAATCCGATATTGGTTTTGATATGGCTGAAATATTTGCCCAAATAAAACCGTCCCATCCATATATTTGTCCGATTGTCTTTTAGGATCTCACTGTTTATATACACTTCACCGACAAAACGACGGGCTGCGGTTTTATTACTTTCCGAGGGGATATATGCTGCCGCAGCATTGATGAATAAATTATTCAGCGGATTCTTGTAATTCAGGCTTAGCGACAAGGTATGGCTTTTACGCAAACTGATTACTCCCGATGAAATGAAGTAATTACGGTAATTTTTCATAGTGTAACTATCCAGATAATCCATATAATCGCCGGTATTCTGCAGGTAATGATAAGCTATGCGGGAGGAGAAAAAAGGATGGAAAGTCCGGCTATAACTTATTCGCGCATTGTACAAAAAATAATGGGTGGTTTGGGTACCGTCACTTTTCCTTTTGTTGTCATAACCGATGGATTGATAACGGAAAGGAAGGGTAAGTTCCAGCTTGCTTTTTTCAGTTTTGTACGTATATGCGGGTGACAATTCGAATATTAATGCGGTTGATTGGAAGTCAGAAGCCAGGCTGTCGGTTACGAGTGAAGATACGAGGTCTGTCCCGACAGTATTCAGCGAAGCCTCCATCAATGCATTTAAGCGGATACTCGACCGGCCCCAAAACCACGAGTAATAGCTGCTATTGCGGGTGAAAAAGCCGTACAAATCAATATCCTGCCGGCTTATGGCATTATCCCTGTAAACTGTCAACGCCTCGGGTTGATTGGTAAAGGAAACATAGGAATTGATATTCCAAAGCCGGTCGCCCCACTTGCGCAAGTACTTCAATTCATTCCGGAAAGATGTCGTAGGGGTGTGAAAATCCTGCTCTACGCTGTCGCTGTAAGTAAAAACAGACGAGTGGTTCTCCGATTGTTTTATCTTCCAGTTGAATGCGTTTTCCAAAAAATACGAAGAGTTGTTGTCGGTATACGTAAGCGTTCCCGAAAAGAGTTGTTGTTTCTTTTTTAATGCATTATCCTCGATCACAATCAACGTGCTGTCGGGCAGAAAATATTCGCTCCTCAGGGAGCTGTTTTCATGCTGAACATCGTTCAAATAATTGATATTTATACGGAACTGGCGGTCAGCCCCCGTTTTCCATAAATTATTGACCGAAGCAAGATGGGTTTTATTGAATAAATACCGCTCTTGTTCTATTGGCGGATTACCGGATTCGGAAGGAAGCAATAAGTCTTTCTCTAATCCGGAGGAGGGGTCCTGCAAATCTTGCATGGAAAGCGTTTGCTCATTCAATTCCATTCCTATGTCCAAACCCGTATTGTTTGTCTTATACATGGCTATGGTTTGCCGCTTTTTTGTCGCAAGCAGGGTAAAGACTTCTAACAACCAATTCCATTCATCGGATTTTCCGCCCCCCGCTCTTACGCCCCCCACGGGACGCGCCTTTTTGTCATCCCTCAATTTCAGGTTTATCGCTGCTTGGGCACTGCTGATCATTCCTTTTATCGACTGTACGGGTTGGTGGTTTTCAATAACCTCCACATTGAGGACGGCATCGACAGGAACGTTATTGGTAGCAATTCCGTATTTGTTTTCCAATAAATCAAGCCCTTCAATATAAAACTTATTAATCGGTTCACCCTGGTATGCAATTCCCCCGCCTGGCTTCACTTCGATGCCGGGCATCTTTTTCAGCACATCGCCAATGGTCCTGTCTCCGGCTGTTTTAAACGCACTCACGCTGTAGGCCAGGGTGTCTTCCTTGATGGTTATGGGAGTCGCTTTTATGGTTACTTCCTTCAGTTCGATGGCGGAAGGATTTAATGCAACAAGTACTTCCTGTGTTTTATTCTCTATCGATAGAGAGTAGTCCGAATATCCTAACATCCGGCATACCAGCCGGAATGTATTCGATTGGCTGTTTACCGATAGCATGAAGTCCCCTTTACGGTCAGATACACCATACGACAGTACTTCGTTACTCTCGTCCACGATACTGATAACGGCGCCTTCCACCGGATTTTTGCTTTCCGCATCCGATATATTTCCTCTTATCGCCGTTTGAGATACGGCGATAAACGGGAAAAAGAACAACGGAAACAGTAATCTATACCGGCCACTCATTCATCAGTCAATTCTATCGGGTTGTACGGGCGGGATTGAATGTTATCCGGCAAACCGCCTTGCACAACGCCAGATGCCTGTATGGTTCCGCCCGGATTATCGTAAAAGTTCTTTAGCGCTTTGTTGAAGCGGGCTTTTGTCGTATTTATATAGGTCTGGTCTAAAATGTATATAGGAACGATTCCCCGTGCTTTTTCTATGGCGACTCCCTCAAAGGTGTAATGCCCCCGGTCATCTTCCACTTTGAGTATCAATCCCGGCAAGCCCCAAAACTTCCACGGGCCTTCGCTGACGGCTATTTCCGGAGCATACCAAGCCGTGTAATGGCGCCCGCGAAAAGAGGTTGTCGCTTTCCGACACTCATATCCGCATACGGTTAAATTACCCGGCTCCATTTTCCACTCAGGCTTTTCCCTATCTTCAATATATTTATAGGTAGTACTCAATGGTACTCTGTCTAAAACCGTGATTTTTCCTGCCGGATAATTCTTAAAAACATTCAAAGGAGTAGTTCCCTTTAAAAGAGGCAACAATTTATTGGTTGATTCCACCAGGTTTATTTTCTGGGCGGCATGTACCTCACGTAAGGAATCTCCTCGCAACACAAAAAAATCTGAAAACTTTGAGATGTTTAGCCCTATTTGTAAGAGCATCAAATTGTCTTTCTTTTTATCGGGCTTATTCGCATCGGTTACACTCAGCATTCTGTATTGGACCTGAAGCACACAAGTATCCAACCTAATTCTTTTTGAAACGGTCATGAGCGTCTGCATCACTTCCGGAGAGGCAGAAGTTATTTGTTGGGAAAAAAGACTCCCCACAACACAAAATAACAGAAGTATTACGAACAGATATGACTTACTCATTTTGTTTTATATTTATAGGGTGTGTCAAAAACGTTGATTAAGAATATAGACATGTATATGTATCGTATATAGAAGTCTTTATTTGTCCAATAAAAAACACTTTGGACACACCCTTATTTTATAATTTCATTAACTGCAAAGGATATCATCCAATTCCAGGAGATAGCTTTGGTACTGTTCGGGGGATAGATTCCCAAAATCTGTCTGCGTCTGAGCACCGCAACTCGCTGTAAAATTAAAAGAAGCGAAAGATGCTAAAGTAATACATAATGCAGCAAAAGTAATGATTAATTTCTTTCTCATAAATTTATTTATTTGGATATTATTTCTACTCTTCACGCTTTTCGAAATATTCGCGCCCATTTTGATACAGTTTCCCGGCAACACACCGGTTGGGATTGCTGCGCCGCCTACTATTTTTATCTTCGCTTCAGCGACTTGCGGACAATTTGTATAAATACAGATTTTCCGCTTGTCTCTCAATTTCTAAACAGGAAAAATCCTGTTTTTCCTAATCGGCTGCAACCGCCGGAATTGAGAAAAACGGCTGCAGCCGGATGTGTCCAGGTTGTTTTTGCCGATCAGGCATAAGAATGTGTTACGCTTCAACGAATGACAAAAGAAGAAATTTCCCGAAGCGATGTTTTTCTCTAAGCGAAATTCCGGCAAAAGAAACGGCATTCTATCCTTAACGGGACAGTAAACCTTTTCCGACGGGAAACCAAACAGGATTTCCCGTAACGGAAAGAAATGTAGCATTTGCCTCAGGCATCCGGTTATTTTCTCCCTTAGTATTCTTATTTTTGTTTTCATCTTCATCCGTATATCCCTGTAATTTAATGTATCAAAAAACGGCATTCCGCTCGAAAGTGGCTTGAGAACACTCTGTACTATCCTGCCGCTTGTGTTATCACCGCACATAGAAGCGCAAAAAAGCCTTATTTTCTCGTCTCATCCTTTTTGCTCCGGGTTCTTTTGAAGAATGCGAACATCGCTTCGTAAAACACGCTTAGCCCCGGCACCTTGTCCTTGTGCTGCTTGACGGCCGTGTACACCTCGAACGCGGCATTGATGGTGTCGCCACCGACGGCCATCACCGACTTTTTCAACCCTTCGCTGATCTCTTCGGCTTGGAGGGAAACGGGTTGAAGTGTTTTGTAAAGCGAATAATCCTTATCGAACTCCGCGGCATTAAACACTGCCGGCAGAATTTCGGGGTGGGTATCGACTACTTCCTTGGCCAATTCGAGGAACGGCTGGTAGTTGTTTCCCACTTTAAATACCCCGCTCACTTCCGCGCTTTGCATCGTGGAAAGGAACGGCAACTTCGTGTTGATCGTCGCAAAAGCCTTGCGAACTTCTTCCGCATCTTCACCAGAGAGCGTTGCAGAGATCAGATTTAAATCCATAATCGTTTTGTTTTTTTGCCTTTTGGCGTAATTATTCGCACTTCATGAATTATTATTTTATCCGTCAAACGGTTTTGAGCCGTTTAGCGGAATCTCTCCAAAATTGAGGATTACTTTAGTACCACTACCGGCTTCAATCCATGCGGGGTAACAATATAGGGTACTCCATCGATAATGACAATAATCGAATTATCTTCATCTTCTTTTTCAGTTCCTGAAGAACCGCCTTTTACCGAATTCAGTTGTTGTGCATTGAATACTTCCATTGTTTTGATTATTAATTGTGAATAATAGTATACGCTGCAATATTAGGAAGAGTTTTCGGAACGTTATATAATCGCAACATAATCTCTTCATCGAAAGAATCGATATATAGTATAGGCAAAATCTATATATTGTAAAGCTAAAGGGAAGCTGCCTACATTAGAGGAAATTTTCGCAAAGGATTTTCAATTGCTATTTTATTGAAGAATACTTTTTTACATCAGCACAATTTTGCTACTTTTGCTTAGAAACTGTTTTGATTTTTTTTCGGAGGAGAAATAAGAAGAAAAAATTTATTATGATGAAACGGAGAATAACACCTTATATTTTTGCTTCTGCACTCGCCTTGGCGGTTTTAATAGGCTCACAGGCGATATGGATAGGTAATGCCGTTCATCAAAAGAAAGAAAATAAAAAGGAGGAATTTGAAAAGGCGTTCAACCAATCGGTTTCTTCTTCTGCATTCTCTCTTCGGTCGTCGCAACCTTATGTCCATGCAGCCCGTCTCGATTCCATTCCCGGAAGATATAAAACCCATCCTGAGAAAATCATAGACCTGGGAAAAATAAACAGTTACAGTAACGCCCCGATATTGATAGAAAATGCGTTTATCCTGATGCAGATACGATCGGGTAAATTTTCTCTGGCACGCATGGATTCTTTACTGCGCGCTCACACCGAAGAAATGGGCAAAACGGTGTCGGGAAGCCTTCTGCTTTATTCCAACGAAGATGTGGTGATCGACAGCATTTCCTACTCATTGCCTATCGTCGAAAAAGCATTATCGGCGCGCTACACGGCAGAAAGGATAATCGCCTATCCCGGAGCACGCTACATACTGCGCGCCGAATATGGTATCGCAGAACAAGGCCCTTTGCGGAATATGGGTATAGCGACACTTATATCCCTTTGCGCTTCTGTAATTATTATCGGTGTGCTCCTTATTCTCCTGGCGAAGTTGAAACGCTGGCAGGGGGAGATGACGAACATGGAACGATCGTTCCGCGGCGCTATTCACGACTTGAAATCGCCGCTGGCATACGTGTACCTGACGCTTACGTCCATGGAAGAAAAAGAAACAGATGCTACCAAGAGGGGAGCGCTCTCGCTTAGCGCCGACCGCGTGATTTTTTTGTCTGATAAAATAAAACGGATGTTGCAATCGGGACGAACTATCCAAAAAATCCGGGATAATCAAAAAGAAGAGGTATATGTGTACGATCTGCTGGAACAGATTGAAACTGAAATGCGGGCGGTTTTTCCCGAAAAAAAGATCACGTTTAAAAATCAAGCAGACAGCGAACTCGCCATACGGGTTTCACCGGACTTGTTTGAGGCGGCTTTGCGTACGCTCATAGAGAATGCGGCGAAATACAATGATGACCGTCCCATTGTAACCCTTCACGCGTTTAAGGATAATAACCGCATAAAAATCACGGTCGCCGATAACGGTACAGGTATGACGGGCCGACAGTTGAAGCATCTTTTCTATCCTTATTATACCACCGACAAAAAAGAGGGTAACGGAATCGGAATCTATTATGCTTTTCATATTATCAAAGCGCACGGCGGTACGCTTGTGGCGGAAAGTGAACCGGGCAAAGGCTCGTTGTTTACCATTGCCCTTCCTGAATAAAGATTTAAACAAATCGAACGATGAAGACGAAGCCAAAAATAAATGTACTGCTTATAGACGATGATAAGATGCTGGGCGCTCAACTTGTAAGAGAATTGAATGAACGCGGCTATGAGACCCGCTATTTCCCGTCGGTTGAAAGAATCACCGAAAACATCCGTAGCTTGCAGCCGGATGTATTGGTACTGGATGTCATGCTCGGAAAGCAAAACGGCATCGAGATGGGCCGCAACCTGTATGAGATTTTTCCCACATTACCTATTATTTTTATATCGTCGTACCACGAAGAACCTCTGAAAGAAAAAGGATTACACGCAGGAGGGGTGGCTTATCTCGATAAACCGCTATCCGTAAGACTCCTGGCAGCGCATATCGACCGGTTTGCCCGCCAACGAGACGGCAGATATAAGGAAGACGACGGGGCGCCGGAACGTATCGGCAATATGTTACTGGACAACCGGAACAGGGCTATTATAACCGAAGATGGGATAATCAAAGAATTACGCCCGATGGACTATGTGTTATTGAAAAAACTGACGGCGAACCTTGATCGGGTTGTTTCCCGTGAAGAATTATTTTATGCGGCATGGGAAGGCAACACCGAATCATACAACGAAAACAGCCTGAATAATTACATCCGCCGCCTACGGGTTTTACTGGCTGAAAATACAAATCTGAAAATCACACTGCAAAAAGGAAATGGTTATAAATTGAGCATTCACCTGCTTTCATGATGTGCCGGTGAGCGTAACTCTTTCTTCACCTCTCCGCAACTGGGGCATCCGCCGCAATAAGAAGAGTCATCCCTCTTGACAAAGAAAAACTTATAAATTTCGTATCCGACCTTAGCCACGACTGCGAGGCCAATCAGGCCAACCACTATCCATTGTATATTCATATTTTCAAAACACGTTAAAAGGATAAATGTTCTTCTTTTACATAAAAAACTGCCCTATTTGAAATACGGCAAAAGCAACCAACCACGCCAAACCGGTGGAATAAATCACGCTGAACAACGCCCATTTCCATGAATGCGCTTCCTCCTTGATGGCCACGACCGTCGCAATACAAGGAAAATAAATCAGTACGAACAATAAAAATCCGGCGACCACCAACGGCGTAAACACCGGCGAGCCATCGGCATATCTTTCCGAGGAAAGCCGTGTCTGCAACGACTCCTGATTTTCACTATCGCCCGTGTACAATACTCCCATGGTGCTGATGACAATCTCTTTGGCCGCCATGCCCGAAAGCAAACTCACCGATATCTTCCAATCGAATCCGAGCGGACGCATCACCGGTTCGATGGCCTTGCCAATCTTGCCGATATACGAATTTTCCTGATGCTCCATATTGCGCACGTACTCAATATCGGAAACCAGACTCTCTCTCTCCCCCTCATCGATTTGCCCTTGCCCAACCCGAGATTCGATCTGCTCGATTTGCTGATCAAACGCCTTATCGCGATTTTCATTCTGAGGAAAATAGCCTAAGAACCAAATAATGACGGAAGCAATCAATATCGGGCCTCCCATCTTTTGCAGGTAATGCTTCGAGCGGTCCCACATGTGAATAATAACCGATTTGAACGTCGGCTTGCGATAAGGAGGAAGCTCCATGACAAACGGCGTATCTTCTTCCGTAAATATTTTTTTCCGCAGCAGCAATGCCGTAAGGACGGCTACTAAGATGCCGGCCGCATACAATCCCAATAAAATAAAGCTGCCGTTTCGCGGAAAGAAAGCGCTGACGAATAAAATATATACCGGTAACCGTGCGCTACACGACATAAACGGCACAATCAACATCGTAATCATCCGGCTATTGCGGCTTTCTATGGTTCGTGTCGCCATGATGGCCGGCACATTGCACCCGAAGCCCATGATCATCGGGATGAAAGACTTCCCGTGCAACCCAATGGCATGCATGAGTTTATCCATAATGAAAGCCGCTCGGGCCATGTATCCCGAATCCTCCATAAAAGAGATAAACGCATAGAGGATAATGATATTGGGCAGAAAAACAATCACACTCCCCACACCACCGATGATGCCGTCGACCAACAAATCTTTCAACGGCCCATCGGCCATCCCGTTGCGAAGCAGATTCCCCAATTGAGCAACCAGCCATTCAATCCAGTCCATCGGGTACTGTCCCAAACGGAATGTCGCTTCAAAAGTAATCCACAAAAACAGGAAAAACAACGGCAACCCCAAATACTTATGGGCAAATATCGCATCGAGTTTCGTCGTTGTAAGCGAAAAATGAATCCGGGCGCCCAACGTCTCTTTCAACGCCCCCGCAATAAATCCGTAACGCGCATTGGTGAACGCCGATTCGGGATCCTCTTTCAACAGTTTTTCGATGTAACTACGTTCCTTATCTCTCCGGGAAACGATATCGGCATATTTCGGCAAATCAGCGATCGCCTGTTCTACATCTTTGTCTCCCTCCAATAACTTGACGCACGTATATCGCTTGGGCATGTGTAACTGTTCCAAATCGACCTCCTGCAATTCCCGCTCCATAACGCCGATAGATTTTTCCAAGACTCTCCCGTAGGGAACCTTCACACTCTCCCGGGGAACGTTTTTTTCGGATTGATGCAGGTCGATAACCGCCTCAAGCAACTGCGGAATACCCACGCCTTTTGTCCCGACAGTGGGAATCATGGGTACATTGAGCATCGCCGAAAGCTTTTTATAGTCGAACTTGCGCCCGCTTTTTTCGAGCTCGTCAAACATATTCAGCGCGACCACCATCGGCGTCTCCAACTCGATCAATTCCGTGGTGAGATATAAATTCCGTTCCACGGCCGAAGCGGAAACGACATTGATAATCACATCGGGCTTTTCTTCGAAGATATATTTCCGCACATACAATTCTTCGGGGGAATAAGCCGACAAAGAATACGTGCCCGGCAAATCGATCAGCCGGAAAGTATATCCCTTATGTTTAAGGGTTCCTTCTTTCAAATCGACCGTCACTCCGCCGTAATTCCCCACATGTTCATGGCTTCCGGAGGCCAGATTGAAAATAGACGTTTTTCCCGCATTCGGATTGCCGACAAGCGCCACGTGAATGGTTTTAGGATCGGTTTTCCGCAAAGGAACCGCATGGCGGGGGGTTGCATGACTTACATCCGGTAAAGGCGGCTTATTGTCGTCTTCGGGCAAATCGGACTCGGAGCGAAGCGTGTCTTCCTTCAAGTAAGAAATCTCCACCAATACGGCTTCACTTCGGCGCAACGACACCTCATAATCCATAATGCCGTACTTTATCGGATCTTTCAACGGCGCGTTGAGGATCGATTTCACTTCCTGCCCGCGCACAAATCCCATCTCAAGAATACGTTTACGGAAAGCTCCGCTACCGTTTATTTTAGTGATATATGCTCTTTGTCCTGTTTGTAGTTCTGAAAGGCGCATGAATTTTCAAAATCAATTTTTGATATGCAAACTGCAAAGGTAGTATTTTTTGGTGTGAAAAGCATCTTTTCCTCCCGCATTATTTATACTCATTTTAAATTACGTCTTTATATCTTCTCCGGGGACGTTGCCGAACGAAGATGCGGCTCCAGGCAAGGCCCTCAGTAAAAGAACGAGCGATACCCTCGGCAAAGTCTCCGGGCGACGCCCTCGATTGTACGATATTCTTTCAAGTTTTTATTACCGTGTGTTTCCCGATCAGGCTTTTTCTTTGTATTTTTGTGAGCGTTCCGGTATCGCGTAAAGGAAAAATAATGGATTTCGATCTCCGGAACACCATTTTTGAACAACGGACGCAAAAGAGTAGCGTACACAAAAAATTTCAACATATTTAAAAATAACGGATTATGACGTACAGAATCGAAAAAGACACGATGGGTGAAGTGAAGGTTCCCGCCGACAAGCTTTGGGGGGCGCAAACCGAACGTTCACGCAACAATTTCAAGATCGGGGCTCCGGCTTCCATGCCGATTGAAATCATTTACGGATTTGCGTATCTGAAAAAGGGCGCGGCGTATGCCAACCACGAACTGGGGGTATTATCGCAAGAAAAACGCGACCTCATCGCCCGGGTATGCGATGAAATTCTCGAAGGTAAACTCGATGAGCAATTTCCGTTGGTTATCTGGCAAACCGGATCGGGAACGCAAAGCAACATGAACGTGAACGAAGTGATCGCCAACCGCGCTCATCAACTCGCCGGAAAAAAAATCGGCGAAGGCGAAAAGACCTTGCAGCCCAACGATGACGTGAACAAATCTCAATCGTCAAACGACACGTTCCCCACCGGCATGCACATTGCCTGCTATAAAAAAGTGGTGGAAGTAACCCTCGCGGGATTGCGCCAATTGCATAAAGCGCTCGCCGCGAAATCGGAAGAAATGAAGGATGTAGTGAAAATCGGCCGCACGCACCTGATGGACGCAACTCCTCTGACGTTGGGTCAGGAATTCAGCGGATATGCCGCTCAAGTGGAACATGGCATCAAGGCGATCGAGAATACGTTGCCGCATCTTGCCGAACTGGCTCTTGGAGGTACGGCCGTAGGAACCGGCTTGAATACGCCGAAAAACTATGATGTGGTGGTCGCTAAACATATCGCCGAATTTACCGGCCTTCCTTTTGTGACGGCAAAAAACAAATTCGAGGCGTTGGCTGCTCACGACGCTATCGTGGAAACGCACGGAGCGTTGAAACAAGTGGCCGTTTCGCTCAACAAAATAGCCAACGACATCCGCTTGCTGGCTTCCGGCCCGCGTAGCGGCATCGGCGAAATCATTATCCCCGCCAACGAACCGGGCTCTTCGATCATGCCGGGAAAGGTGAATCCGACCCAATGCGAAGCATTAACCATGGTCTGCGCGCAAGTCGTCGGAAACGACGTAGCGATTGCCGTAGGGGGTATGCAGGGACATTTTGAATTGAATGTCTTCAAACCGGTTATGGCGGCAAACTTCCTGCAAAGCGCCCAACTGCTGGGTGATGCAGCCGTATCGTTCGACATTCACTGCGTATCGGGCATCGAGCCCAACAAGCCACGCATCAAGGAATTGGTGAATAACTCATTGATGTTGGTGACGGCGTTGAATCCGAAGATCGGCTATTACAAAGCGGCCGAGATCGCCAATGCGGCTCACAAAAACGGAACCACGCTGAAAGAAGAAGCCGTCCGATTGGGATATGTTTCGGCGGAAGATTTCGACAAATGGGTACGTCCGGAAGATATGACCAAATCCTTGGATTGATTTCATAGAGAAGAGGCTGTCTCAAAAATTGTTATTATTAAAAGAGTGAAAGTAACGGATTGTAAATTAAAAAGAATATTCCCTATTTTTACTTTTGAGACAGCCTCTTTTCAAAATAATTTCACAACTATTTTAATGGAAAAAAGATGAGAACAACCGCAGAATTAAGAAAACATCTCATTAAACGAATCGGATCGGCAGATCATCGGTTGTTACGTATGATGAATGCACTCGCCGATAGTTATGATCCGGATGAAAACGATATAAATGAACCGGATTCGGATTACGAAAAAATATTGAGCCAACGGTTAGAATACCATAAGGAGAATCCCTCCGACGGAAAAAGCTGGCAGGAAATAAAAACAACCTTAAAAGATAGGTATGGTATATGAAGTGATTGTAAAATCTTTAGCCGAACAAGATATCACCGAAGCGATCGAATGGTATGCAGAGCATACTCTTCAATTAGCGGAAGAATTAACCGAAAGTATCGAAGATTGTTTGACATCCATTGAAGAGCATCCATTACAATATCAAAAAAGATATGGCGAAGCAAGAGTTGCTTTTACCCGTAAGTTCCCTTACGACATTTATTACACCATTGAAGAACAAACGATTTTCATCCACGCAGTACTTCACTCCAAAAGAAATCCAAAAACAAGTATTGACAGACTCTAAAACTTAAAAAGAATCCCATAAAGTAACACAGCTACATACGCTTTCTATTACATCAACGCTTTTATAAAAAAGAAAATAATGAATCCGGCGGTAACCAGTTTCGCTATCAGTCCGAGGATATAGCCGACAAATGCGCCGGAAGCTTGTTTGAAAGCCGCTTTTATCTTATTACCCGACAAAAGGCTCCCTGCCAAGGCGCCGACAAAAGGGCCCAGAATGATTCCGAGAGGGCCGAAAAAGAAGCCGATCAGCAACCCCGCCGCCGTGCCCCAAACGACCTGTTTGTTTCCGCCCATCTTCTGCGTTCCCCACACCGGCAAGTAGTTATCAAGCAAACTCACAATGAGTGTCACGATGCCTAATACAACGATCGTCGTCCACGACAGTTCGTCTTTCACCGACGGTGCAAACTTAAGCAGCAACAATCCCAACCACGACACCGGCACCCCCGGCAATACGGGCGCCACGGTGCCCACCGAACCGATAATCACTAAAACTGCCGCCAAAATAATCCACACTACATCCGCCATCGTATCGTCATGCTTTTTTAGAGTTCGCATCTACGGTATGATCCAGCACCACCCGGTGCGGAAGCGAGCCGTGCCCGAGAATCTCAACGGGGCACGAATCGTAAGCCGCCAGCAACCATTCGTTGGAAATACCGGCGCCGGAGTGATAATGCAAGCCCTCATTGACGCAGGCGATATTCTTTACCATCGAAAGCACCGTGCCCACATCGTGCGAAACAAGAATAATGGCAATCTCTTTATTAAGCTCGCCGAGCAGTTTGTAGAAGTTGGTTTCGAAGAGCTTGTCGACATACGAACTCGGCTCGTCGAGGATAATCAATTTCGGATTGTCGATAATAGCCCGACCCAGCAGCACCCGTTGCAATTGCCCGCCCGAGAGTTCTCCTATCGGCTTGTCGAGCAAGGGTTCGATGCCGAGTTGCCCGGCCACCCGCTTTACCTGCTCCCGATCTGCGAGGGTATAGCGTTTGAAAAGCCTGCCCGACGGGGTAAGTCCCGAAAGGATGACTTGGGAAACCGATATGGGAAACTTTTTATCGATTTGGTTTATCTGCGGCAGATACCCGATATTGATGTCGGGGACGGACCTGCCTTCGTCGAAAAAGGTAATGGTTCCGACCGACGGTTTAATCAATCCGAGAATCGTTTTGAGCAAGGTCGTTTTACCGCCGCCGTTCGGACCGATAATGCCGAGGAAATCGCGTTCGTACACCGACAGCGACACCCCCTTCAAGACTTCGGGCTTAGCGTCGTATCCAACCGTCAGGTTTTGTATTTCGAGTAATTTATTCATTGTTTTTTCCGGCTAAAATACGGGCAATGCGCAGCAACTCGCCGTCCCAGTCATACGCCAACGGATCGATGGTATACGTGCGCGCTCCGATTTCCTTCGCCATCACTTCGGCGTTCTTCGTATCGTATCCCTTTTCGATAAACACGATATGGATGTTTTCGGCGTGAGCGATGTCGACCAGTTCTTTGAGTTGACGAGGCGACGGGTTTTTGCCTTCGAACTCAATGCTGTATTGATGTAACCCGTAGTCTCGGGCAAAATAACCGAGCGCGGGATGATAAATGACAAATCCGCGTGAAGGAATGTCCTGCAACAAGTCTCGGATAAGGCTGTCGGTACGGTCTATACGCCGGGTCAGCGAGTCGAAGTTCGCTTTATAAAAGGCTTCGTTTTCGGGATCCGCCTCGACCACCGCCTTATACATATTGGCTGTAAATATGCGCACAGCCGACGGTGATGTCCACACGTGCGGATCGATGCCTTCACTATGCGAATGGGTATGTCCTTCGTGCGAATGATGAGCATGATCGCTATGCGCATCTTCTATCGCCTCGATGCCTTCGCTGCAATTGACCACCACTACATCCGGATTATTTTTACCCAAACGCTCCGACCAAGCGTTCTCGAAACCCAATGCTCCCACTTTAAAGTAAATGGAACTCTTGCCCAAATCGGTCATCACCGAAGGCGCCGGCTCATAGGTTTCGTGATTAGCGCCGGGGGGAATCAATGTATTTACGGTAAACCGATCCCCCACAATCTTTTCCAGAAAAAACCGTTGCGGCTCGATGGTCACGGTAAGGACACGCTCCCCGGAGGAGTGTTGCCCGGCTTTTGATCCCGGCCGGCACCCGGCGGACAACAACAAAACAACGATAACAAGAATATAAGTAGTCTTCTTCATTTATTTTTTAAAGCGAAGGTAAGAATTTTTAGCGTTCGATAAAATAGTAAACAAAGATTTGATACTTTTGTTTCGTTTAGGTATTTTCAATAAATAAAGTTTTCAGAAATGACGAAGTTATTTTTTTATTTTTCAAGACGTAAATCGATGTTTATAGCGGCCCTATCGACGAGATTCAGGACGAAGGAAAATGGAAAAAGAATAACTCAGAATAAATCGTTTATTTCTTCACAATTCCTTCGTATTTTAATCAAATGAAATTCGATTTTGAGATAACGGAAGACGGCTCGCATACATTATACGTTCCGGCATTGGACGAGCACTATCACTCCACGCACGGCGCCCTACAGGAAGCCCGGCATGTATATATCGACGCCGCGTTACATCGGTGCCAAAAGCCGCATGTACGGATATTGGAAGTGGGCTTCGGAACGGGACTCAATGCCTTCCTGACCTTACTCGAAACGGAAAAAAGACAGCAGACGGCGCATTACACTTCGCTCGAATTGTATCCGCTTTCGTTACAGGATGCCCGAAAACTGAATTTTGCCTCATTAATCGCTCCCGATAGAAACGATCATTTTCTACAGTTGCACGCCTTGCCTTGGGATCGCGCACAAGCGATCACTCCCGCGTTTGTCCTCGAAAAGCGGCAATGGGACTTCAGTAAACCCGACAGTTTCTGTTTCGACGGACTGTTCGACGTGGTGTATTTTGATGCTTTCGCCCCCGACAAGCAGCCCGGGGTTTGGACACAAGCGCTGTTCGACAAAATTTATGAGGCTTGTGCCGGAGGCGCCGTCATCACCACTTATTGCGCCAAAGGAAGTGTCCGGCGCATGCTGCAAGCGGCCGGTTTTGCCGTGGAACGCTTGCCCGGACCGCCCGGTAAACGCGAGATGTTGCGGGGGTGGAGACGGGAACAGGGGGACTTGAGGGACCCTTAAGGGACAAAGAGGGAGACAAAGGGACAAAGGGACAGGGAGACAGGGAGATAAAGAGACAATAGGTGACGGGTAACTGTGAAACTTCCGGCATCCTCCGTGTATCAACTTTTTTTACTATTTTTGCAGTCATACAAACCCATTTATCCAACGGAATGAACAAAATAATCGGTCTTTTTCTCCTTATCGCACCCTTCTCCCTTGCGGCGCAGGTAATCACCTACGACACCATCCGCGTGGCGGCCGACGACGAGCGCAACATCCATCTGCGCAAAGATCGCATCGCAACGGCTAACCGCCCGGAAGAGCCTGCCCCCGACGACGAGTCGGAAGAGCCCAGGGGAAACTTGCGCATCGGCGCCACGCTGGGACTCTCCTTCAGCCGCAATTACTCGGTGTTCAATATCGGCCCGCAGGTGGGTTATCAGTTCAACCATTATTTCATGGCCGGCGCCGGCATGAAATATTATTATATGAAAACGCGCGGATACTCTTACCAATCCTCCTATCTTTATAAAAATCATTTGCTCGGAGCGAATATCTTCGGCTATGTATATCCCGTACGATTCCTCACCCTCTTCGCCCAACCCGAAATCAATTACCTGTGGGCGGGTTACACCGATGAAGCGACCGGCGAGAGAAGCCGTTCGCAGGGATGGGTGCCTTCGTTGGTTGTCGGCGGCGGACTGCGGGTAGGTTCCTCGCACATCACGCTCAACTACGACCTGATACAGCATGTCAACTCGCCTTATCCCTCGGGATTCTTCGTCGGCATATCGGCTTTTTTCTGATGTTATACCCATACGCCCGTTTTCAACGATTCAGGGGAACACGGTCGCCCCGAAAAAAGGCTTCGGAAGGAAAAACATACCCGGGAAGGTTCCCAAAAGGTTGATTTGGAAGAAAGAAGAATGATAGAAAGTTCCAAAACGGTGTTCTGAAAGAAAATTGAAGATTGAAAAGCCCTAAAACGATACGTTTGGAGGGAAATTCAGCGCAGTACGATATCGCGCACCACCGTCATGCCCGCATGTTCGTTGAGTTTCTTTATCAACGCCGGTTTGTTCATGAGTAATTCGGCGCGCAACACCGACGAAGCCAACTGTACATAAAGCGTACCACGTTTCATATATACGTTTTTCGTATAATGTGCTACCCCCTCTCCAAGCACTTCATGCCACCCGTCGACCGCCTTGTGCTCGGCCAATTTCGTTTTGATACCCGGATTTTTTTCAAAAAAGTCGGCCAAAACTTCTCCCAATGACTGCGCGTTTTTCTTGAACATATGTTTACTCGTTAAGACGTTGAATCTCCCCGTCTTTTACGGAGAAAACAGCATGGTTGTTTTGTAACCCGTCCAGAATTTTATCCAACGACTCGCGGTTGGTGTCCGAAATGAAAATTTGCCCGAACTGCTCTTCCGACACCAACTTGACGATCTCTTCCACGCGTTGGGCGTCGAGGCGGTCGAACACATCGTCGAGCAACAAGATGGGCGTTTCTTTCCGAGTCTGCATCAGGAAACGAAACTGCGCGAGGCGCAACGACACGAAGTACGTTTTGTTTTGCCCTTGCGAGCCCACCTTTTTAATGGGGAAGCCGTCGAGCAGCATCTCCAGCTCGTCGCGATGCACGCCCGCCGTGGTGTGCCCCATCGCCATATCGCGATAGCGGTTGCCACGCAGGATACTGCGGAAATCGTTACCGGTGAGTTGCGAAATATAATCGAACGATACCTTTTCGTTCGAGCGACTGATGCGGGTATAAAATTCGTTGAATATGGGCGTCAGGTCTTCAATAAAATCGCGCCGTTTGCGATGGATCAGCACGCCATCGCCGGCCATTTGGTCTTCCCACAGGTCGAGCAATGTGGCATCGATGCGCTCCTCCGGCTCTTTCAGCAGCACGTTGCGCTGTTGCAACGCCTTGTTGTAACGCACCAACGCATTCAGGTACTCCTTGTCGAACTGCGAAACGGCCATATCCATAAACCGGCGCCGCTCGTCGCTTCCTCCGAGAATCAACTCGTTATCGGCCGGCGAAATCATCACCAAAGGAATAAATCCGATATGGTCCGAAAGGCGGTCATATTCCTTCTTATTGCGTTTGAACTGCTTTTTCTGCCGCCGGCGCAAGGCGCAGTAAATCTCTTCACTCGCTCCATCTTCAAACGTATACTTTCCCTGAAGCATGCACACCTCCGCTTCGTGGCGGATAATTTGCGAATCAATCGGATTCGTAAAACTTTTGCAAAACGACAGGTAATATACGGCGTCGAGCAGATTGGTTTTACCCATTCCGTTGTTGCCGATAAAACAATTGATTTTGGGCGACAACTCGAGTTCCGCCTGCTCCAGATTTTTATAATTGATGATGGATAGTTTTGTGAGAATCATTCCTGTTGACAGCCCTTTCTATTCTTCAAGAAGTAATTGTTGCAAATCTTCCGGCGTAATATTCAGTTTCAACCGGCCTTCCGATGCGAACGATATCTTTCCGCGCTCTTCCGACACAATAATCACCTTGGCATCGGTTTCCTGCGAGATACCCAGTCCGGCGCGGTGCCTCAATCCCAAATGCTTCGGGATATTCGGATTCTGCGATACGGGCAAGATGCATCCCGCCGCCTTGATCTTCTTTCCCACCACAATCATCGCCCCGTCGTGAAGGGGACTGTTTTTGAAGAAGATATTTTCGATGAGGCGCGACGAAATGTCGGCGTTGATGATTTCGCCCGTCTGCTCATAGAGCCCCAACTGGATATCGCCTTGCACCACGATAAGGGCGCCGGTATTGGTTTTCGACATATTCATGCACGCCAGTACAAGCGCCGTATAATACGACCGGTCTTTTTTCTGTTTATCGGCGGGAAAGAACAGTTTCGAGATAATGTTCCACCCGCGCTTGGATCCGAGCGACATGAGGAACCGCCGGATTTCGTCCTGAAACAGGATGACCAATAGAAACAAACCCACGCTCACAAACTGATCGAGAATCGATCCGAGCAACATCATATCGAATACCTGCGACACCAACACCCAGATCACCAAAAAGATGAGAATGCCGGCAAACAGCGGACGCAAACCCGATATCTTTACCTGCAAAAACAGGTAATAGAGCAACATGCCCACTAAGATGACATCGACGAGGTCTTTAAATCCGAAATGACTAAACATAAGCGTATTATTTTGTAAATTCTTTTATTTTCGAGATAATCCGTACACATTCCACGGCTTCCTTCACGTCGTGTACCCGCAGGATATCGGCCCCGCACAACAGCGAGTAGGTATGCAACACGGAAGTACCGTTGAGACTCTCTTCGGGCGACACATCCAACAGACGAGAGATCATCGATTTCCGCGAAATGCCCACCAACACCGGTGCATCAAAGATATTAAAATATTTTAGATAAGCCATCAATTCGTAGTTCTGATTCAGCGTTTTGCTGAAGCCGAATCCCGGATCGATAATGATATCGTTCACACCCAACTGGTCAAGCTGCGCTTTCTTTTCCGAGAAATAATAAATCAATTCCTGAATAAAATGCTCGTAATCGGTGTGCTGTTGCATGGTTTGCGGCACGCCCCGCATGTGCATCAGGATGTAAGGCACGTTGAGCGCCGCCGCCGTGGCGAACATATCCGCATCGATCTGTCCGCCCGACACATCGTTGATGATATCCGCCCCGTATTCCTCCACGGCCTGCCGGGCGACATCGGCATAAAACGTATCCACCGACAATACCGCATCGGGAAACTCTTTCCGGATGAGCCGCAGTGCAGGCATCAGCCGGGCAGCCTCTTGCGGAGCCGTTAACCATTCCGAATGCGGATTGGTCGACTGGGCGCCCACATCGATGATGGCTCCGCCTTCTTCCACAATCTGCCGGCAGCGCTGCACGATTTCCTCTTCGGTTTGCTTCCGGCTCCCCTCGAAAAACGAATCGGGCGTGACGTTTACAATCCCCATCACCAGCGGCGCGGATAATTCCACAAGCTTCCCCTTTATGCAAATTGACTTCGTCGGCATACCTTATTATAATATAGAGAGCGGATCCTTGCCCGGATAATCGATCGTGTAATGCAATCCCCGGCTTTCTTTTCTCGCCGTGGCCTGCTTAATGACCATATATCCCACCTTGATGATATTCCGCAATTCGCAGATATCCCTCGACACCACGGAGCGGTGGAAGAAATCTTCCGTTTCGCGGAACAGGATGTTGAGCCGGTCCATCGCCCGTTGC
This sequence comes from Bacteroidales bacterium UBA5382, assembly GCA_002409745.1. GTDB lineage: Bacteria > Bacteroidota > Bacteroidia > Bacteroidales > Dysgonomonadaceae > Limibacterium > Limibacterium fermenti. The sequence continues at coordinate 36,118 of DHOU01000039.1, read as the reverse complement.
AGGCGCAGGTCGGAACGAACGATGCCCACATATGACGACATGATTTGTCCCACTTCCTTATAGCTTTGCGTGACAAGCACCATTTCTTCGGGCAGCGACGTCCCTTCGGCGTTCCAGTGCGGAATGTCCTCCCGCAGCGAGTAGTCGTGGAAGCGCGGTATGGAATGTTTTGCCGCAGCGTCGGCAAACACCACTGCCTCGATGAGCGAATTCGATGCCAGCCGGTTGGCGCCGTGAAGCCCGGTGCAGGCGCATTCGCCGTTGGCATACAAACGGCTGATACTCGTTTGTCCGTCGAGGTCGACTTTAATGCCGCCGCACAGGTAATGCGCGGCGGGCGCCACCGGAATCATGTCTTGAGTGATATCGATGCCATACGAAAGGCATTTTTCGTAAATGGTCGGGAAATGCTTTTTAGTCTCTTCCGCATTTTTGTGCCTGACATCGAGGAACACATGGTCGTCTCCACGGTTTTTCATTTCCGTATCGATCGCCCGGGCCACGATATCGCGGGGCGCAAGCGATTTACGCGCATCGTACTTCTGCATAAACTCCTGTCCGTCGCACGTCTTCAACACGCCCCCATAGCCTCTCATCGCCTCGCTGATCAAAAACGAAGGCCGTTCGCTCGGATGGAAAAAAGCCGTGGGATGAAATTGCACGAATTCCATTCCTTTTATTTCGCCTTTGGCGCGGGCCACCATCGCAATGCCGTCGCCGGTCGCCACCAGCGGATTGGTGGTTGTTTGATATATACAACCGATGCCGCCGGTAGCCATCATGGTTACCCGCGAAAGGAACGTGTCGATTTCGTTCGTCTCCTGATTCAGGATATAAGCGCCGTAACATTCAATGCCGGGCGTGTGGCGGGTGACAACCTGCCCCAAATGATGCTGCGTGAGTATTTCGATGGCGAAATGCTGATCGAAGACATCGATATTGGGATGATTGCGCACCGTATCGATCAAGCTCATCTGTATCTCGGCGCCTGTATTATCTTTATGATGAAGGATGCGGAACTCCGAATGCCCCCCTTCGCGATGAAGATCGAAATTGCCCTTATCATCTTTGTCGAAATCGACGCCCCAACTGATCAACTCTTTAATTTGCGCAGGGGCTTCCCGGATGACCTTTTCAACTACCGTTTTATCGCACAAGCCGGCGCCCGCGTCGAGCGTATCGGCAATATGTTTTTCGAAATTGTCCCAAGGATTGGTAACGGAAGCGATTCCGCCTTGCGCATAAAACGTATTGGCATCTTCCAGCGAATTTTTCGCAATGACGGCGACTTTTCCATGAGCGGCAACTTTCAACGCATAACTCATCCCCGCAATACCGGATCCTATGACCAGAAAATCATATGTATAAACCATGTTTTATAGAATACCTGTTATTTTTAAATCACAAATTTAGTGAAATATCGGGGGTTATTTCTATTCCGGGTTATTTATTTTGAATGATTCGTTCAATCACCGGTCGACGGTCTTCAGTCTTTAGACTTCATTCGTAATTTGTCATTGTCCAATATCTCCAGTCACCAGCCACCAGTCTCCATCACCCCATCAACACATCATCTCATCAGTCATCATAATGTTAAATATCAACATTTAACTTGCTATTTTCAAAAAAAGTTCTTTCTTTGTCTCATCATTATTCAACTCTTTTTTATTCTGTATTTTTTTACTGTATATCCTATGAAAAGCCTAGTTATCATACTTTTATTTTTATGCTCGCTGTCTATCCGTCAAGTTTATCCTGAAAATGTAGAACAGCAACAGGACTCGACATTCGTTTTACGGGGACGGGTATTCGATATCGATACGCGCCAGCCCTTAATGAATGCAAGCATCATGGTTGAACACTCAAGCATTTCGAGCGTGACAAACCAAGAGGGATATTTCACTTTACGTGTGCCGGAGTCGGCAAAAAATACCCGCATCCTCATCCGACATTTGGGTTATCATAACAAAACCGTACCTCTCATCACGTTGATAAACCGCCCGGATACACAAATCGGGATGTCGCTTTCGACCGTTTCCTTACAGGAATTGCTCGTCGTTTCGGGCGACGGTACGGAATTGGTGCGGGAGGCCCTTCGCCGCATTCCCCGCAACTACCCCGCCGGCCCCAATATGATGGTGGCTTTTTACCGGGAGTCGATTAAAAAACGCTCCCAATATATTTCTTTGTCCGAAGCGGTATTGGACATTTACAAAGCACCGTATACCTCCTTCGCAGACGATCTCGCCAAAATCTACATCGGGCGCAAAGCCTCCGACATGAGTGTGCGCGACACCCTCTTATTACGGTTCCAGGGAGGGATAAACGGCGCCCTGTTATTGGATATCGCCAAAAATCCCGAAATTGTTTTTGGCGCCAACGCCGACGATTATGTGTTCCATATCGAAAACATGACACCTATAAACAATAAGCCGCATTACGTTATCTCCTTCCTTCCGCGTCCCGGAATACCCGACATCCTTTTTCGCGGAAAAATATATCTCGATGCCGCTTCGCTCGCCTTTGCCCGTATGGAATTCAACATGAACGTGGAGAAAAGAGACGATGCCGTAGCCATTTTTATCAAACGAAAACCGCCGAAGATGAAAGCGCAGGTCGATCACGCCCTCTATGTCGTCGATTTTATAGAAGACAACGGGAAATGGTATTTCAACCATAGCCGGACCGAAGTCGCTTTCCGCGTACGCTGGACCAACCGGTTCTTCGGCTTGTTTGCAACCACGTACACCATCGGGTCGGAGATTGCCGTTACCGACCGATATACGGATGATATTGTAAAATTTCCACGCAAAGAGCGCATCCGTTCTACAGACGTCATTGCCGAGCGGGTGGACTATTTTCAAAATCCCGACTTCTGGGGCGAATACAATGTCATTGAGCCCGATGCGGAAATAACCAACGCCATTAGCCGCTTGAGTGAAAAATTGCGGCGACGCAACGAATAAATTGCCGAATCTATTTTGGTTTTCATATTTAAATCGTATCTTTGTCGTCCGAAAAAATTTATTTAATCGTATTTTTTACAAACAATTATGTATTTAGACTCTGAAAAAAAGACAGAAATCTTTGCAAAATACGGAAAGTCTAACACTGATACTGGCTCTCCTGAAGCGCAGATAGCATTGTTTTCATACCGTATTTCGCATTTGACTGACCATTTAAAGTCAAACAAAAAAGATTATAACACGGAACGTTCTTTGAGAATTTTAGTCGGTAAACGCCGTCGTTTGCTCGATTATTTAATTGAAAAAGATATCGAGAGATATCGCGCCATCATTAAAGAATTAGGCATCAGAAAATAATTCTCAAAAAAAGAATTAAAAGAGTAGACTGATTTTTCGGTTTACTCTTTTTTTTACTCACAACTTAACATTATTGTAACCAATTATTTGACGTAATGAAACGGCGTAACTGCGTCAAAAACATATTATATAACTATGTTTTATAACATGTTTTTTTATTTGGCTAATTGTTCCGGCTGCCGTATCTTTGCATCGATAACCTAAAACAATCTTTTTTATCTTGACGCTAGTATCTATATTAACCAAAGAGGAAAGAGGCCATCTCCATCGAGGTGGCCTTTTTTTCTTCTGCGAAACATAGATCCTCGTTGAAAGGTATTACGAATAAGATTAATTTTAACTTAACGAACAAGGAGGATATATTCATCCGACCGATTCATTTCAACAAAACATTTAAATACGCAAAAGTGTTATTAGAGTACATTTGTTTATTGTAGAAGAGTAATGCATACGGAAAATCTATGAAAAATTTGTTTTTTATTTTAAGTTCTATCGTTTTAGGGTTGTTTTTCACCGGTTGCTCGGGAATAAAATACTTGACAATCGAAACGCTCGAACCGGCTCAGGTTACGCTTCCCGGAAATGTGCGGACGATCCTCGTGGCGAACAATGTGGTTCAGCAACCCAATGACATCGGCCACACGAATCAATTATTAGGACGCTCCGGGGCACAACGGACCAATGTTTCTTCCGATAGCATATCTGTATTCTACACCGAGGCTCTATCGCAGTTTTTAAACGAAGAGGCTTTTTTCGATGCCGTACTTTACCGGCAAGAACCCCTGCGCAGCGATCACGATTTCTTCACGGAACAGCCCATTAGTCCCGACAAAATGAACGAGTTGCGAACGGAACATCATGTCGACGCCATCATTTCTCTTGACAAACTGCTTATTGAAACGCATAAGAATGAACATTTCAGGCAACAAGGATATTCATGGGCGGCTATGAAAGCCAATATCCAATCGATTGTGCGGGTTTATCTTCCTTCTATGACAGGACAAATACCCGCCGTTCATTTTACCGATAGCCTGAACTGGCAGGGATTCGAGAGGCAAAACGGCTATTTATATGCCGAAGAGATCCTTCCCTCCCACGAAGAAGCAATGAAAGAAGCCGCCGTATACGCCGCGGAAAAAATGACATCGGTATTCTCTCCTCATTGGGTTATGCAGGACCGGTGGTTTTACACCTTACCCAACGCCCTGATGCGTGAAGGGGAAACGTTTGCACAGAATAAAGACTGGGTGAATGCGGTAAGCAAGTGGGAGGCATTTTATGAGAAAGAAACAAATGAGCTCAAGAAAGCAAAAGCAGCCAGTAATATCGCCTTGGCCTACGAGATGCTCGACGATATGCAACTCGCTTCCGAATGGATCGGCAAGTCGGAACAATTGTTTCTAAAAGCGACACGCCCCGATTCCTTAGACCGAAAAAGGGTACAGATATATAAGAGAGAAATCGACAGACGCCGTGATAATTCCAATCAGTTGAACATGCAGGTCAACTAAGAAGAAAATCGCAATTAAAGAAGAAATAACAAAAAATTGGCGGGAAGTGATGTAGTTTTCAAAAAAAAGACTACCTTTGCCCCGTGAATCTCCAACAGTAAATGAACACGTACTACTGTTTTTCAAAGGAATTTCAAATCCAGGATTGATTTTAATAGAGAGGGTCCCATAATTATAGAAGGTCCCGATCGTAGTCCGTTCTGTATTCCATATAAAGGCAAACATTTCAATTTTAATTTTATCATATTTCTCTTTATTGATTTAAGGGATTAAATATGATATTATCGATCAAAACGATCTTTATTACAATAACAAACATTTATTTAAGAACCATATAGGATTTCAATACAATTTACATGGCTTATAACATTATTGAGCTTAACGAAAAGCTCACGACAGAATTACGAGTTCTTGCCAAAGAATTAGGCATCAGACGTCCTGATGCATACAAAAAAGAAGAATTGATTTATAAGATTCTTGACGAACAGGCCATCGCCGGCACCAAAAAACTGAGTGCTATCGACGATACCAAACCTACCCCTAACGTCAAAAAGGCGCCTGTTCAAAAAACGACGAAAAAGAAACAGGAAGCGCCTGTTCTTTCGAAAAAAGAAGCTCCGAAACCGCCTGCGGATAAAGTAGTTGCCGAATTGCCGGCTGAGAAAAAAGTGCAGCCGGTCAACACAAATGTAGCGCCACCGGCGGCTTCCCCAAAAAGAGAAACAAAGGAACCTGCGCACGTTCTTCCGGAACAGAAGAAGGAAGAACCCAAAGTGAGTGTCGAGAAAAAAGAGACTCCGGCGGAAACCGCGGTTAAAGCAGAACCCGAAACCGAAAAGAAAACAGAGAGCCCCGCGGCCGAGCAGAAACCGGTTCCGGGCAAACCGATTCAACTCGTTTTCCGTTCTTCCAAACACCGGAATGAAGAGAAAAAAACAACGCCGCCTCCCGTTACGTTGCCTCCCGTAGTAGCCGAAGAAACAGAAGGCGATGCGGAAGTTGAAGCCGAAACGCCGGTGGTTATTGAAAAACCCTCTATCCGAGACCTTATCACTCCAACCCCTATTCAGCCGAAACCTCAACCTGCCCCTAAAAAAGCAGAGAATCAAAATAATCAGAACAATCAACCCCACAAAGAAAAAGAGCCTGTTTACGACTTCGACGGTATCCTTACCGCTTCGGGAGTATTGGAAATTATTTCGGACGGATACGGCTTCTTACGTTCATCCGATTATAACTATATGTCGTCGCCGGACGATATTTATGTGTCGCAATCACAAATACGCCTTTTCGGATTGAAAACCGGCGATGTGGTGGAAGGCCCCATTCGCCCGCCCAAAGAAGGCGAGAAGTTCTTTCCCTTGGTGAAAGTCGACAAAATAAACGGACGCAAACCCGACGAAGTGCGCGACCGGGTGCCGTTCGATCATCTGAAACCTTTATTCCCGAACGAGAAATTCAATCTCACCAAAGGACACAAAGATAATTTGTCGTGCCGGGTCGTGGATATGTTTTCGCCCATAGGAAAGGGGCAACGCGGATTGATCGTGGCACAACCGAAGACCGGTAAAACGATGTTACTGAAAGATATCGCCAACGCTATCGCCGATAACCATCCGGAAGTATATATGATCATCTTGTTGATAGATGAACGTCCCGAAGAGGTAACCGACATGGAACGCAGCGTGAATGCCGAAGTAATCGCTTCGACCTTCGACGAGCCGGCCGACCGCCACGTGAAGATCGCCGAAATCGTTCTCAATAAAGCCAAAAGACTGGTGGAGTGCGGGCACGATGTGGTGATTTTACTCGATTCGATCACCCGCCTGGCGCGCGCCTACAACACCGTGCAACCGGCTTCGGGAAAGGTGCTTTCGGGCGGTGTGGACGCCAATGCCTTGCATAAGCCGAAACGCTTTTTCGGTGCGGCGCGTAACATCGAGTTCGGCGGCTCGCTGACGATCATCGCCACGGCGCTGACCGATACGGGTTCCAAGATGGACGACGTGATCTTCGAAGAATTCAAGGGCACGGGTAACATGGAACTGCAACTCGACCGCAAGCTATCGAACAAACGGGTCTTCCCTTCTATCGACATTATCGCTTCGAGCACGCGCCGCGACGACCTGCTGCTGTCGGCCGAAACGCTCAACCGCATGTGGGTGCTGCGTAACTACCTCTCCGATATGAATTCGGTGGAAGCTATGGAATTCTTGCTGAACCGCTTGCGCAGAACCGCGAACAACGAAGAATTTTTGATTTCGATGAACGATTAACGGCGTTTTTTGAACGCATCTTAATAAAAACGCAGCGGTTCTCTTGCAATCGCTGCGTTTTTTTATCACCCGACTTTCGCCGGTATGTTTCAGGGTGGTCGCCTATCGGCCGAAGCCCTCTATCCGCGAAGTATCATCGGCGGCAGCCCCTATCTCTGAACGCAACTAACAAAATATACAGGAATGTTTGATGAAAGGCAATACGATAAGGTTTTAAAGACCATCTCCATCGAAAAGGCGAACCAAGTGGGACTTAAAATCATCCTTCCGGTATTTCTTCTTTTCACCATCCCGCATGTTTTGCTGCATGGGGAGGCAATGCTGGCTTATTTTCGCACCGCCTCCGACCCGATGACTTACCTGCGGGACGGGGCCGTGTTTCTGGCGGCGTTTTTTATAGGAATCGTTCTTCACGAATGCATCCACGGGGTGACGTGGGCTTTGTTCGCCCCGGGGGGATTCCGTTCCATCCGCTTCGGAGTATTGTGGAAGTACCTCACGCCTTATTGCCATTGCACCGAACCGCTCAAAATCAAACATTACCGGCTGGGAGCCTTGATGCCGGCGCTATTACTCGGATTGATTCCCGCCGTGGCGGGAGTGGCGGCGGGAGAATACCGCATCACCCTCTTCGGGATTTTTTTTATCACGGCTGCCATCGGCGATTTTATGGTCATCCACCTGCTAAAAGACGAAAAAGCCGATGATTATGCGCTCGATCATCCATCGGAAGCCGGTTGTTTTGTGTATAGAAGAAGATCCAACCTGTTTGACAGTCATCCTAAAATGTAGGGTTGACCGTCCAACAAACTTTACAGGCATTCTCCGACAAAGGTTTGACCATTCAACAAACTTTTCGGTCGACTATTTACGGAAGTTTCGTCGTCCAACAAACTTTTCGGCCAACTTTTTACGGAAGTTTCATCATCCAACATACTTTTTACGCTTCCTTCGATGAAGGTTTGCCTATTCAACAACTTTTAAGGCCTTCCGGAGAGGAAAGGTTGGCCTTCAAACTATTTTTTCAGGCGGATGATAAACGTACTGCCCTTGCCGAGTTCGCTTTCCACGGTAAGCGAGCCGTTATGCGCCTCCACAAAATCCTTCGAGATGGAAAGTCCCAGTCCGCTGCCCTGTATTTTCGTTCCCGGCACGCGGAAGTAGCGGTCGAAAATGCTTTGATGATAATGCGGGTCGATGCCTTTGCCGAAATCGCGCACATACATTTCGATACCGTCCCCTTCCTGCCGGGCGCCGATGATCACGCGGCTGTTTTCCTTCGAATAACGAATGGCGTTGCTAAGCAGGTTGGTCAGCACCCAGGCTATTTTTTCGCTATCGACAAACAACTTGCCGATTTTTCCCTCCTCAGGATAATCGACCTCTATTTGTATATTAAATTTATCGGCTTGCACCTGATTGGCCTTAATGGCGTATTGTATCAATTCGATCGGTTTGGTGATGCGCGGGCGTAGCTGCAAGCGTCCGTTTTCGATTTGCGTGATGTTGAGCAATTCCGACGTGATGTCGAGCAGCCGTTTGGCATTTTCCTCGATGCTGGCCGACAATTGCTGCTGTTCGGCGTTCAATCCGCCGATACGCGCATCTTCCAACAACTTCAGGCTCATCATAATGGCCGAAATAGGCGTTTTCAACTCATGCGAAATCGTAGAGATAAAGGTGGTTTTGGCCGTGTCGAGTTCCTTGAATTCCGTGATATTCTTGAGCATGATAATATTCCCCAGGTTCGTGACGGCGCTTTTGTCCTCGTCCTTGTATTGGATGGGGATGTAGGACGTGCGGAAATAACTCTCTTTGTTATCGGCATAGATTTTCAACGGCTCCTTATTGCCGGCAGGAGTCATCAACTCACGTACCAGCCTCCGGAGCAAGTCGTTCTGGAGAGCCAATTCTTCGGCCGACTTACGGATCACCTCTTCCCTCTTCAGATTTAAAATAGTGAGCGCTTCATCATTGATAAAAAGAATCTCTTTTTCGTTATTCAACCCGATGATGGGGTCGTTGATGCTGTTCACGATAGCTTCGAGAAAACGTTTGGCGGCGAGAATGTCCGTCAATATGCTTTCGCGGTACTCCGTAAGTCGTTCCGCCATACGGTTGAAGCTTTCCGACACGCCGTAAAACTCTTCGTTGGGTTTCGTGTCGAGCCGTTTGCCATAGTTATGGTTCGCTATTTCCACGATGCCGTCGGTCAGTTTACGGATGGTTTTGTTGATGGAAGACGGCAACCACAACAGCAGCGCCACGCCGGTGACGATGCACACCACTCCGATGACGGATATCCACAAAAGGGCGCGTTCCAGGTAAACGGGCGCGTTGGGACTGGCAGGCTCCACTTCGGTCAGTATTTGTAAATTAAATATCGATAACGCCACCAGCAGGACAATCATCCCGGCCAGTATGCCAAGCCCGAGTACTAATTTTGTTTTAATGTTCATATCGCCAATCAATTTAATTAAGAAACTGTTTTGAATTTTTCGAATGATCTAATTTTGTTTATTCTTTTATGCTGTTTTTTGCCTTTTTTTGCGCCTTTGAACTTTCCTTTCTTTCAAATAGCCCGCTATTCGATGCGAAACGAAAATTCAAAACAGTTTCTAAGAATGCCAAAGATAAACAATCTGCCGCGCACGCAAGTCAATCTTCGAAAATAAGATAAGGGATGGTCACAATGGCGATATTGCGTTTTGTCAGCAGCCGTGTCCGGATAAACAACGACGTCTGATTATGAAGCAAGTTGGCCCACCATTTGTTGATGACCAGTTGAGGCATCACCACCGTAACGGTATCTTTCGGGCCGGCGCCGTATTCATCCGATTCGATAAATTGCAATAGCGGGGACCGGATACTACGGTACGGGGATTTTTTCACCACCATCGGGATACCCACATTATATTCGCGCCACTTTTTCAAAAGCGCATCGGTAGCCGCATCATCGACCGACACATGAAAAATGACGATATTCTCCGAGATGGAGCGCGCATAATTCAGCGCTTTCAAAAACGACTTGTTTACCGAGTCGATGGGCACGATGACATACCGTTTCTGTTTCATAAAATCGATTTTCTCCTTCGGACGCTCGTCGAGGGAAAGGCTCAGTTGGCGGGCGACTTCATTATAATGCCGTTTGATACTAAACATCACATATACCAATACCGGCGTTATGACGAACACCGCCCATGCCCCGGACGTGAATTTGGTAATGCCGATAATGGCCGCCGTGACGCACGTGATGACGGTTCCGAGGCCGTTAACGGCAGCTTTGTAAAACCATCCACGGCTCCTTTCCCGTATCCATTTCATAAACATCCCCGCCTGCGACAACATAAAAGAAATGAAAACGCCTACCGCATACATGGGTATCAGGCTATGAACATCGCCTTTGAACAGGATGACCAAAATGGCGGAAATGATGCCGAGGGCGATAATCCCGTTGGAATATCCCAACCGCTTTCCCCGTTTGGTAAATTGACGGGGAGCATATCCGTCCCTTGCAATAATCGACAGCAGTAAAGGCAGGTCGGCAAAAGCGGTATTACTGGCCATGATCAGGATAATGGCCGTCATGACCTGAACCAGATAAAACAGCGCGTTGCCTCCAAACACCTGATAAGCGATTTGAGCCACGACGGTCATATCGGGATTGGGAACGGCATGGTAAAGCGTGGCCAGATAGGCTATGCCGCCGAAGATAACCAGCATGGCCAACGACATCAGTTCCAACACCCTTTTGGCATTTGTCTGCGAAGGGGACCGGAAGTTCGGGATGCCGTTACTCACCGCTTCTATTCCGGTAAGCGCCGTACAACCCGACGAGAACGCCCGTAAGAACAAAACCAGTGTGATGTCGGACACCATCGTCGGAATTTCATAAAGGGGTTCCGGCTCGTACTTCATCACTTTCACCTTGAAAATCCCGACAACAATCATCACCAGGATGACGAGTATAAACAAATAGGCGGGCAGGCCGAACGCCTTCGCCGATTCCCGGATGCCTCGCAAATTGCCGACGGTCAGAATAAAAATAAAGACTAACGTAATGGGAACCTTGTAGGGCAATAACGACGGAATAGCGGAAACGATGGCTGCCGTGCCCGCCGACATGCTCACGGCCACCGTCAACACATATCCGATCAACAACGAGGCGCCGGCTATCAATCCCGGAATAACCCCCAAATTATCTTTCGCCACGATATACGATCCCCCGCCCTGAGGATAGGCATCGATGGTTTGACGATATGAAAACGCCACCAAAATCATCAAAAAGACAATACTTAGGGCGACATAAAACATGGAGCCGTACGAAAGAAGCCCCAAAACGGGAACGAGCACCCACAGTATTTCTTCACCTGCATACGCCACCGATGAGATGGCATCGCTCGACAGAACGGGAAATCCCCAGAAGACATTGAATTTTTCGGATTTCAATTCATTTGTCTTTAAGCTTTTGCCGATTAACAACCTTTCTAAATTAGCAAACACTCTTACCATAAAATAAATTCTTTATCATTCGGAATCTGTTTAAATTTGTTTCGTGATTCAAAAAGAAACTTTTTGAAGGCGAAGAATACTTTCATTTCCGCCTTTCGTAAGAAATTTAAACAGTTTCTCAGACTACGTGCCGGATACGGTCAAAGAATATGCCTGAAAGCAGGTTTTGCGGATAGGGGATTGAATGATAGTACGATAAATTTCGGGTAGGGATAAAGGGCGCTTATCCTGCCTTTTCATTTTGAAAAAAGATTTCCGTTTTGGTAGGATTGCGGTCGGTGTAACCGCTTCAAGCGGTTTCACGGTTAAAGGGATATCTTATACTCGTCGATTTTACGATAAAGCGTTGTCAATCCGATTTTCAGGAGGCGGGCGGCTTCCGTCTTATTGCCCTTCGTATATTCCAGAATGCGGATGATATGGCGTTTCTCCATCGCCGCGAGTTCGAGGCCGGCCGCCTCATCGGTTTCGGTAACGGTATGGCCGTTGAGTTGCAGTTCCAAGGGAAGGTCCTGCACATCCAACGTATCGCCTTCGCGCACGATCAGGCTCCGCTCGATGACATTCCGCAACTCGCGTATGTTTCCCTTCCAAGGCTGTCCGGCAAGCATATCCATAAATGCGGGAGTAACAATAGGCGAAGGACGGGCCTGCTTTTTCGATAATATACCGACAAAATACTGCGCTAACAGCGGAATATCGCCTGCCCGTTCGCGCAACGGAGGCAAATGGATCTGAAACACCGAGATGCGGTAAAACAGGTCTTCGCGGAAACGACCTTCCGCTATTTCTTCTTTCAGGTTGCGGTTCGTCGCCGCCACGAGGCGTACATCGGCCTTCGCCGGCTTGGTATCGCCCACCTTCATATATTCGCCGTTTTCCAGCACACGCAATAGTTTGGACTGCAAATCGACCGCCATCTCTCCGATTTCATCCAAAAAGATCGTTCCCTTGTCAGCTTCTTCAAAAAGTCCTTTCTTATCTTTCAGTGCTCCGGTGAAAGCGCCGGCTTTGTGTCCGAAGAGTTCGCTTTCGAGTAATTCATGGCTCAACGCGGAACAATTCACTGCGACGAAACGGTTTTTAGCCCGGCCGCTCGCATGATGGATCGCCTGCGCGAAGACCTCCTTTCCTGTGCCGGTCTCGCCGGTAAGCAATACGGGTACATCGGTCGCGGCCACTTTCCGGGCTAATGCTTCGGCTTGTTCAATGGCTGCCGAACGGCCGATAATCGAATCGAACGAATAACGCGAGCCGGGCTTCGCTTCGGTCGCGGCGGGTGAAGCGTTCATACGCGCCTTCTCCATCGCCCGGGCCAGTAAAGGGATGATTCGATTGTTATCGTCTCCTTTGGTAATATAGTCGAACGCACCGTTTTTAATGGCTTGTACGCCGTCGGGGATATTGCCGTGGGCCGTGAGCAAAATGATTTCGGTATGAGGGGATCTTTTTTTTATTTCCTTTATCAGATCGACGCCGTTGCCGTCGGGCAAAAAAACGTCGCACAGCACCACCTGCGGGGACTGGCGGCTGATCTGTTTCAAAGCCGATCGACAGTCGGAAGCGGTCGCCACCTGATATCCTTCCAAACCGATAATCCTCGACAACAGTTTCAGTATCTGCGCCTCGTCATCTACAATAAGTACCGTATTCATCGCTTCCCCGTTCATAATCCGTTGAAAAACCAGTGCAAATGTACATATTTTTATCTTAACCGAAGAGGTCGTTCGTTCTTTTGCCGGGGATGTTGCTCCAAGCGACACCCTCGGTAATAAACGCCCTCAATTGTCGCGCAAACCGGAGATTAAATGTTATTTTTGCATCGTAAATCACACAAAACAGGTATTCGATATGGCAAACGGAATGAAATCGCTGGCAAAGGAAACGGTCATTTACGGTGTCGGCAGCGTCCTCCCGAAACTGCTGAACTGGTTTTTGGGGCTTTATTGGGCTTTTGCCTTGCCCCGCATCGCCGACATCGGCGTGCTCACCAACTTTTATGCCTGGGTGGCCCTGTTGCAGGTCATCCTGACATACGGCATGGAAACCGGCTTTTTCCGCTTTGCCAATAAAGAGGATAATCCCGCACGGGTTTTTTCCACCACGTTTCTCAGCATTTGCTCGACCACCTTCCTGTTTCTGCTCCTGACGGCGATTTTCCTCAAGCCCCTCGCCTTCGAATTGGGGGGAACGGAGATGAAGCCGCATTACCTGCTGTTGCTGGTCGTTATCTTATGCTTCGACGTGTTGAGCGCCATCCCCTTTGCCAATCTTCGTTTTAAGAAACGTCCCATTCGCTTCGTCTCCATCAAAATGATCAATATCGTGTTGACGATAGCCATCAACCTGTTCTTTTTCCTGCTGTGCCCGTGGCTGAAAACGCTTTTCCCCGAGACCTTCGGATGGTTCGACATCCGGAACGGCATCGATTATATTTTGACCGCCAACCTGCTGGCATCCATCGTTCAGTTCCTGTTGCTGACGCCCGAAATGCGGATGAAGTTCACCTTCGACAAGGCGCTGCTGCGACGTATGCTGCGGTACTCGCTGCCGTTGCTCGTGCTGGGCGTGGCTGGCATCCTGAATCAGACCGTCGATAAAATCATTTTCCCTTGGGTATATCCCGACAAGGCCGAGGCTTACACCCAGTTGGGCATTTACGGACAAAACTTCAAGATCGCCGTCATTATGGTGATGTTCACCCAAGCTTTCCGCTATGCCTTCGAACCTTTTATTTTCGCACGGAACAAAGAAGGCGACGGCAACCGGCAAGCGTATGCCGACGCCACGAAGTATTTCATTCTTCTCGGCCTGCTCATCTTTCTCCTGACCACGGGTTACATCGATATCATTAAATTCCTGATTCCGGAAAGGTATCATATCGGCCTCAAAGTGGTACCCATCGTATTGATCGGCGAATTGTTCTTCGGCATCTATTTCAATCTGTCGTTATGGTACAAACTCACCGATCAAACCAAATGGGGCGCCTATATGTCGCTCATCGGTTTTGCCGTCACGCTGCTTATCAATATCCTGTTCATCCCGGTTGTCGGTTATATGGCTTGCGCTTGGGCAACCTTCTTTGCCAACCTCATCATGATGCTCCTATCTTATTATATGGGGCAAAAGAATTATCCCATCCCCTACGACCTGCGATCGGCCGCATTGTTCTTCGTGTTGGCCGCCGTCCTTTTCGCCGGTATGCTCCTGTCGTACCGATATGTCGGCTCGATATGGGCGAGACTGTCCATCAGCACGATTTTAATTGCCTTTTATGCATGGATGGTTGTAAAAAAGGAATTACCTTTGCACCAATTACCCGTCATCGGCCGTCATTTCAAGAAATAATAATTACCTATATAAATAAAGTTAGATGAGAAAAATTTTACTATCAGTGGTCATGCTATGCATGGCGTTTGCAACGAAAGCCGACGAAGGAATGTGGCTTTTGAGAGAATTGAACAAGGAGAGTGTCAGCCGGATGAAGGAGTTGGGCTTTACATTTCCGATAAACAAGCTGTACGACGAGAACAATCCGTCGCTGAAAGATGCGGTGGTGATCTTCGGCGGAGGATGCAGCGGCGTGGCGGTATCGGAACAGGGACTCATCTTCACCAATCACCATTGCGGCTACGGCGCCATTCAGAAGCTGAGTTCGGTGGAGCACGATTACCTGCAGGACGGCTTTGCGGCGGCGAATCAACCGGAAGAGTTGTATGCCGACGGGCTGACGGTGTCTTTCCTGCGTTCGATGTCGGATGTTACAGACCGCATCCTTTCGAATGTACCCTCCGTGTTGAGCGAAATGCAGCGCGAGGCCACCATCGATTCGCTATCGGACGAATTGGTGAAGTCGTACGAAAACGATCCTTTCGTCCGTGCCCGAGTCATTCCCTTTTATTCCCGCAATAAATACTATTTGGTATTGTATGATGTGTTCCGCGATGTGCGCCTGACCGTGACGCCTCCTTCTTCCGTGGGAAAATACGGAGGCGACACCGACAACTGGATATGGCCGCGCCACACCGGCGACTTTTCGGTGTTCAGAGTATATGCCGACAAGAACAACAAGCCCGCCCGGCACAGCGCCGACAATGTGCCGTACCGCCCCAAATATGTGGTACCCGTATCGCTTGCCGGAGTAAAGGATAACGACTACGCCATGACCATCGGCTATCCGGGCAGCACCGAGCGGTATCTCTCTTCATGGGGAATCCGCCAACGCATGGAATCGGAAAACAAACCCCGCATCGATGTGCGCGACGCCAAGCAGGCCATCTGGCGTGAAGCTATGAACGCCAACGATACGATTCGCATTAAATATGCGAACAAGTTCGCCGGCAGTTCCAACTATTGGAAAAACTCCATCGGCATGAACGAGGCCATCCTCAACCGCAACGTATTGCAGGAGAAAGAAACCATCGAGAGCCGTTTACAGCAATGGATCGACGGTAATCCCGCCCGGAAAGCCAAATACGGCAACACCCTCGCGACGCTGCGCGATGCCTACACGAGCACCAACGCCCCCGCGGCCTATTCTACGTACTTTCTCGAAACATTTAATAACGGTATCGAATTGATTCGCTTTGCCAATACCATCCTTCATTTCGACACAAAAACGTCGGAAGAGGACAAGCAGGCGTTTATCAACGAACGCATCATCGAATCGTATAAGGACTATGAGCCGGCGCTCGATAAAAAAGTGCTCTCGGCTTTATTGAAGCTTTATGCCGAACGTGTTCCCGAAGAATATCATCCCGGCATCTATACGAAAATCAAAGAGGAATTCGGCGGGGACTACGATCGTTACGGCGAATGGTTGTTTACGCATTCCCAATTTACGAATCTGGATAACCTGTTATCGCTGCTGAAAACGAACAATACCGACAGCCTGATGAAAGATCCGGCGATGGAACTGGCGCTTTCGGCAACCGAAGCCGGCTATAAGTTATCGGGACAGTTAATGCCTACTTACGATAAGATCTTGCAAGGGGAACGGGAGTTCATGGCTGCGCTGATGGAAATGTCGCCCGATAAGAATTTCTATCCCGATGCGACGTTTACGCAACGCCTGAGTTACGGATCGGTGAAAGGTTATCAACCGCGCGATGCCGTTTGGTACGATTACTATACCACGGCGCAAGGGGTATTTGAAAAATATAAAGAGAACGATCCCGAATTCCATGTACAACCGTATATCCTGGACGCTTTGCGCAGCCGCGACTACGGACGTTATGCCGCTCCCGACGGGTTGCTGCATGTGAACTTCTTATCGAACAACGATATTACGGGTGGAAACTCGGGCAGTCCTGTCTTTAACGGCAAGGCCGAACTGATCGGTCTGGCATTCGACGGCAACTGGGAAGCTTTGAGCGGCGACCTTATCTTCGAACCGGAAGTGCAACGCACCATTAGTGTGGATATCCGTTATGTACTCTTTATGATAGACAAAGTGATGAAGGCTCCGCATATCATCCGTGAACTGCAAATTCCGCGATAACAACTATCGACCGGTAAGCCGTTAAATTAAAACGCATGCCCCATTCTTTCGTAGAAGAGGCATGCGTTCGCAATATCTATCGCCGGAAGCCTTATCGCAAAGCGTATCTTTCCCTTAAAGCCCGGACTCGTCCCGGTCGAACTTTTCGTAGCGGGGCGGCATGGGCACATACGTGTCGTCGTCCCATAGCGTACTGGTGATCATCAGGTCTGCGCTATACCGGTTGCACGCAATCGGTATATTGTGTACGCGGCATTGGCGCAACAACATCATGATGTCGGCTTCGTGCGGCTGCGCATTCAGGTCGTCGATAAGGAACACCGCCAGATCGACTTCTTTGCGAACCACCATGGCGGCAATTTCGGCATCGCCACCCATCGGTCCGGAATTCATGCACTCGACATCGGCATTTACCCCCCGGCGATCCAAGGCTTGCCTGACCAGCGTACCGGTCGTACCCGTACAAACCAAGTGATGCTGAGAAAGAAAATCAGAATTAAAA
Source organism: Bacteroidales bacterium UBA5382 (assembly GCA_002409745.1). Taxonomy (GTDB): domain Bacteria; phylum Bacteroidota; class Bacteroidia; order Bacteroidales; family Dysgonomonadaceae; genus Limibacterium; species Limibacterium fermenti. Next base: position 18,494 of record DHOU01000039.1, on the reverse strand, counting down.
ATCACCCAATCGACCATATCCGCCTTGCGTTGGTCGTGCGCCACTAAAGCGATGGTTAGTCTTCTTTTCATATCAAACGCCTTTCATTAAATACCTAAATCCTTTCGTATCTGATCGATCTTTGCCTGAGCGGCTTCTTCGGCAGCGGGAATCTCTTCACGCGATTTCACCGAACCGTGTGTTTCGATATAAAACTTGATCTTGGGTTCCGTGCCCGAAGGACGTATCGAAAGTTTAGTGCCGTCTTCGGTGAAGTACTGCAATACGTTCGAAGTGGTGGGCATTTCGAGCGCCACCTTTTCGTCACGAATGTAATCGACCGCTTCGAGTTTAACAAAATCCTTTATCAGGGTGACGGGCGAACCGGCAAGCGATTCGGCCGGGTTCGAGCGGAAGTTACGCATCATATTCTCTATTTCGTCGGCACCTTCTTTTCCTTTTCTCACAAGCGATATACCCACCTCTTTCGAATAGCCGTATTCCACATAAATATCTTGCAGAAGCTGATACATCGTTTTACCGTTATCTTTTGCCCAAGCAGCAATCTCGGCAAACAGCGCACAGGCCGACACGGAGTCTTTATCGCGCACAAAATCGCCGGCCAGGAAGCCATAGCTTTCTTCACCGCCGCCGATGTATTTCTTCTGTCCTTCGTACTTGCGAATGACATCGGCAATCCATTTGAAGCCGGTGTAACAATCGTACAGTTCGATGCCGTTGCGTTGAGCGATCATGTTCACCAATTCGGTGGTAACAATCGTCTTCACCACATACTCTTTTCCGGTGAGCAAGTTCAATTGTTTGCGCTTGGTCATCAGGTAATACAAGAAGATGAGTAACGTTTGGTTACCATTGACCAATATAAACTCGTCATTGTCGTCGCGGATAGCCGTTCCGATACGGTCGGCATCAGGGTCGCTCGCCATCACGATTTCGGCGCCTGTTTCCTTGGCTCTTTCTACGGCCATCTTCAACGCAGCCGGTTCTTCGGGATTAGGCGATACCACGGTGGGGAAATCGCCGCTGATGACATCCTGTTCGGGCACGTGGATAACGTTTGTAAAGCCAATCGCCTCCAAGGCATCGGGAACCAACGTGATGCCCGTTCCGTGAATCGGCGTATACACCATCTTCAGATCCTTCTGCCGTTCGATGGCTTCGGGGGAAAGGACAAGACGCTTCACTTCATCGATAAACGCGTTGTCCATATCTTTACCGATGATTTCAATCAGCTTTTCATTCCGTTCGAAACGGATATCATCGGGCGAGGCGATGCGGTTTACTTCCGCAATAATGTTTTTATCATGCGGGGCAAGCACTTGCGCGCCATCGTTCCAATACGCCTTATAACCATTGTATTCCTTCGGATTGTGCGAAGCGGTTATCATGATACCGCTCTGGCAACCCAACTTGCGGATGGCATACGATACTTCGGGTGTGGGGCGCAGGCTTTCGAAAAGATACACCTTTATGCCGTTGGCACTGAAAATATCGGCCGATATTTCGGCGAATGTACGGCTATTGTTGCGGCAATCATGCCCGATAACCACTTTTATTTGATCGACATTGGCAAATTCCTTCAACAAGTAGTTGGATAAGCCTTGTGTCGCAGCTCCTACGGTGTATATGTTCATCCGGTTGCTTCCCGCCCCCATGATGCCGCGTAATCCGCCGGTACCGAATTCCAAATCTTTATAAAAAGCATCGATGAGAGCCGTTTTATCCTCGTTCTCGAGCATTCGCTGCACCTCTTCTTTCATTTCAGCATTGTAGTTTCCTTGCAGCCATACATGAGCTTTGTCGGTAACCTGTGCTAATAAAGTTTCATTTTCCATCATTTGCAACTTATTATATTTTATGTTATTCAACAGATCGTACTTTATATTTATCCCCTGTTTGTCGAACCACCTTTTCGTAGAACTCTTCGGAATAACCCGGCCGCGAGGGGAATTCGGGTTGTCCGTATGGGTTGCGCATAAATCGGCCGTTCTGTTCTTTTTTGATCACTCCATCTACATATTTCACCATCAGGTATTCTCCCAGTTTCTTCCATTCGCCAACCCCTTCTTCCACTAAGTTATTGGTGTAGTCGGTCAGGAAACGAACCCCATCGGAAGGAGTTTGTTCGTATAAGGCGAGGGCTTGTTTTTCCACATCGGGTTGGGAAGTTAGAAAACGGCTCTCAAGACTTTCCTGCACTTTTTTCATATCTTTACTCATATCGTTATAGCGGGTATAGACCATATTCGATACCCAGTTATGGATCCAAAACGCCGAAGACCACGAGAAAGTGAGCAAGTCGCCGTTACCGGGCGCCATTTCTGGAGGGACTTGATCATGGGCACAATAAACCGGATAATAAACCGTTTGGGCGGCGTCATCCACACCGAACCAAAGAATTCCCCCAATCGCATCGGGTAACCACGAACGGAGTTGCGCCACAAACGAAAAGCCGGTCTGCTGCGTAGCGATTGGGCGCTCGTTGCAGTACTCGACCGAATCGACCGTATAGGTGAGCGGCGACCACCGGTAAGGCGATTCGAACGGCCCGGCGCCCACATCGAAACGCCAGTCGAGTTCCGTCCCTTCATAGTGGTCCCGCATCATCTGCTGGATATCCTGAGCGCTGAGCTTTTTATCGGGTTTCACGTACAGCGGCATCGGGTCGGTACTCTTTCCTTGTGCATAGGTTACATATTTCGCCATATCCTTATTCACCCGGTTGAAAAACGACCACACACGGGCTTCGCAAAAGCGAAGAGCGCCGAAATCAAGCGGCGCATAAGCGTCGGCAAAACTAAAATCGGCCTCTTTTCCTTTGAAATATCCTTTTTCACGGGCAAAGTCGATCACATCGCCGGAATACAAGTAATTGTCGGGGTCATTGAGCGGAAACTGACGGATACGGGCCTGATTGGCATGCGCCGACACACAATCGTCGGGAATGCGGGCGGCCACCCATACGGCTCCTTTGCGCCCGGGACCTTTTCCAATCAGTTCAAGAATCCAAACTTCGTCGGGATCGGCTATCGAAAACGATTCGCCCGAACTATAATATCCATATTCAGCCACCAGTTCCGTCATCACGCGTATCGCCTCTCTTGCATTTTTGGCACGTTGCAACGTCACATAAATAAGGCTGCCGTAATCCATGATGCCGGTTGAATCGACCAATTCCGGACGTCCTCCGAAAGTAGTCTCCCCAATAGCCAATTGATGCTCGTTCATATTGCCGATGACATTATAGGTCTGCAATACCTGCGGAATTTGTCCTAAATATTTTCCACTATCCCATTCATAGATGTTCAGCATTTCTCCGGGATTGTATTTTCTGGCCGGCCAATGATATAATTCTCCGTATAAAGCATACGAATCGGCAGCATATGAAATGAGCGTGGATCCATCTACAGAAGCCTTCTTTCCAACGATAAGATTCGTACACGGAAGCGCGAGTATTACAGCCGCAAAAAGTAAAATGGCGGTTAAAATCGTTTTCTTCATTCTTTTTATTCGATATCGTTAAGCATGTTGTCAACTAAAGCGTAAAGATACTTTATTTTGTTTAAATAGTCTTCGCCTTGCAAAGATATTTTCGTTTAATTGTCCCGCGCAATAAGACGAATTAGAAAAAAAAGTGTTATTTTTGTCCGGTAAATCACTTAAAATCTGTATGTATTTGAATAAGGATGCGATGAGATACAAGTCGAGAAGAATTTTAGGACTGACAGTTTATCAAATTGCCATTCTGTTGGTGTTGATCGCCATGTTATTTTTTTTCAGCGACAGCAGTATCACGAAACGGGTCAAATACGAAATGGAGATTCAAGATCTGGAAGCGCAGATAGAGTTCTATCGTCATCAAACCGAAACAGACAAAGCCAAACTGAACGAACTGTACTCGAACAAAGAGAATCTCGAGAAGTTTGCCCGTGAAAATTATTTGATGAAAAAAGAGAACGAAGATCTCTTCCTCATCGAGTGAGCCGACCGAGGGCCTCGCTTCGAGCTGCACCCTCGGTAAAGTAATGATTATGGATAAAAAAAAAGATAGAATATTTCAGCTTTCCGGAGTACTTATTTTGTTTTCAGCAATCGGTTATTTTTTTGTTCCGGCGGTGGCTCCGTGGATCATGGCTTTTGCCGTAGGCGCATTCGCGGCAATCCTGGCAAGCAGGCCTTATCCCGGCAAGAGCCTTCGGGGGAAACGTTTGTTTAATTTTCAGGTTCTCGGCTGCGTACTGATGGCGGTGGCTACATATCTTATGTTCCGCCAACGAAACGAGTGGATACTGGTAATGTCGGCTGCAGCCGTGTTTTTCCTGTATGCCTCCATCCTTTTACCGAAAATCTTCGAAGAAGAAAACAAACAAAAGTGATGGAGACTTCCGTGGCAAAAACAATGAAGAGTCGATCCGGTTATTGCAACGATGATAAATGAATAGACGTACGGCAATGAAAAAGATTTTGGTACTGGATGATAATTTAACAATCTGTTTGATGCTCAAGTCGTGGCTCGTGAAGAGGCTTTATGAAGTGGAAACAGCCACGAATGTAGACGATGCCAAAAAGTTGATAAGAGAGGTCGCTTTCGATCTGGTGTTATCGGATATCCGCATGCCGGATATGGACGGATTTTCTTTTTTATCGTGGATACAAAAATACGATTCCGACGTGCTGGTGATTATGATGACCGGTTACGCGGACATCGAGTCGGCGGTCGCCTCCATGAAATCAGGAGCCGTGGACTACATTTCGAAACCCATTGAACCCGAACTTCTATTCAAGAAAATAGAAGATGCCCTCAAGATCCGTCAGAATCAAAAGAAAAGTAAACAATTCATCAATGCTTTCATTAAACCCGAAGGGAGAGCCTACACGGAGTTATTCAAGCGTCTCGACAAAGCGGTAGTCGACAATACACACCTTCTGATCACCGGCGACAGGGGTACGGGAAAAGCTTCCGCGGCAAAATATATTTATGAAAAAGGAGTTCATAAATCGTTCCCTTTCGTCACAGCCGATTACGATCGATTTTCTAAAAACGGCTCGGATGCAGGCGCAACTTCCTATTCTTTTCAACAGGAAAATTCTTGGATAAGTCGCAAATTCGCCGAAGCAAAAGGCGGGTTGTTATTCGTCAAAAATGCACAGCTTCTCGATAAAACGGGGCAGTTACAATTGCAGGACTTCCTCACGAAACAGCCGAAAAACGAAAACTTCACCCAAGTTATCGTCAGTACCGATAAAACGATATCCGAACTTTCCGCCATATGGATTCCCAAACTTCTGACGACCCTCCAAAAGCACCACATTCTTCTGCCGGCGCTGAAAGAAAACAAAGAGAGCATCCCATTCTTCGCCCATTACTTCCTGAAGGTTGCGAATGAGGTGTTAAACAAGAAGATCGAGAAGATTATGCCCGCCGTGCAACAACTTTTACTCGATTACGATTGGCCCGGCAACATTCAGGAAGTCAAAAACACCATCATAAAGGCTGCGTTACTTACCGAAAGTAATTGCATTTCCGAAGAAGTAGGCCGGTTATTGTTTAAAGCCGCCCAAAAGGAACCGGTTGATCACCCGAAAGGGACATCGGTAAAAGGATTACGAAAAGAACGTTACGAAAAAGAAAAAATCGAAGAAGCGTTGACTTTGGCTAAGGGGAATAAAACCATGGCGGCATCTATTTTAAATATCGACCGGAAAACGCTATACAACAAAATAAAGTTGTACAACGTAAACACAACGTTTTAAACGATATAGCATTATATTCCATGGCAATAAAATCATCTGTTTCCGGTTCTCATATACGCTATCTTGTCATTACAGGATATGTGCTGGTCGTAGTCATCATGATTGCCGGGCTTTTCTTGGTGTACAATAAGTTGGTGTCGTTTTCCGAGAAGAAAATACGCGGCGAAGACCTCTCCGAACTGCTAATCGTAGGCAACACCCTTTCCAAACTCTATGAAATAGAAAGCGTACAAGGCTTCTTTAGTAAGGAGGGAACGGAAGCTTATTTCGAAAAATACCAAACACTCCTACCCGAAATTAAAACGAATCTAGACTCGCTGAGGTCGTTGTCTCAAGACACGCTACGAACGGCAACCCTCGACACCATCGGGGTGTTGGTGGAAGAGAAGCATGAAAACCTCGAACAAATAGCCGAATTACTCGACTCCTTGCGTAAAAGCCCCCGAATTATCCGCGAAACGCAATACACGTATGTCCCCAACGCACTGAATGAACAAATCAGGGACTATCTGAATACAAAAAATTTACTTCCGGAGGAAGAAGCCAAAAGCGATACGTCGGTCGTCTACGGACGGCGGCGGAGACTCGCCGACCGCATCCGTGACGTATTTGTCGCCCGATCCGATTCAACGGTATTGGTCGATAAGAAAACCGTCATTTCCCAAGAGGACTTCAAACTGGCCATCGACACTGTTGTCAACATGGTGCGGTATTCCGAAAGGCTGGATTTGCAAAACCGCAAAAAATTCGAATATGCGTTGCTTGACCGCCAATCGCAGATGTACCTGACCAATACGATGCTGACGGCCCGCATTGATCAACTGTTGAAAGGTATCGAAAAAGAAGAACTGGAAAAGTCGATCCGCCTTCTCGAAGAAAAAGACGCCGCGGTATCGTCGTCGTTCAAAACGGTCTACGGCGTGTCGTGGTTGGCAATACTCATTGCCTTGTTTTTCGGCATTCTGTTTCTGATCGACTTCAACAAAAGCCAACGCTACAAGAAACAACTCGAACGGTCGAACGAACATATCCGCAAGTTACTCGCTTCGCGTGAAGAGTTGATGCTGGCCGTATCACACGACATCAAGGCGCCCATGAGTTCTATTCTCGGATACATCGAATTGATGGATTCGAAGCGGGATTCGGGCAATAATCAACGGGAATTGCAGAACATGAAGCTCTCCGGCCGGCACATCCTGCAACTGGCTACGAATCTGCTGGATTTTCAAAAGCTGGAATCGGGAACGTGGGTAGTTAAAGAAACCAACTTCAACCTGTTCGACCTGATAGATGAAACGACTGCCAGCTTCAAGCCCATTGCCGACTCGAAAAAACTCCGTTTCGTGCCGGACATTCGGCTGCCGAAGGATCTTACATGCTACGGGGATGCTTACGTCATCCGCCAAATTATGGGGAATATCATTTCGAATGCGATTAAATACACGCAGGAAGGAACGGTCGCGGTTTCCGCCGTTATTTCGGAGGAAAAAGGCAACCGGGAGCTTCTATTTAAGGTGAAAGATACAGGCGCCGGTATCGATAAAAAAGACCAAGCGGTGATCTTCGAAGAGTTCAAGCAACTCGACTCCGACGATCCTCGCCACGGAAGAAGCGAGGGCAGCGGCTTGGGACTGGCTATCACGAAAAGGTTGGTGGAGATGATGGACGGGAAAATAGGCTTGGAGTCGGAAAGAGGAAAGGGATCGGAGTTTTTCGTAATCCTGCCTTTACAACCCGAACAGCCCGATCAGCCCACCGAGGTGCCGGTACCCTCCCCTACCCACTACTCGCTCGAAGGCGTATCGGTGTTATTGATCGACGACGACCACATCCAGCTTTCCATGACCGCCGAAATGCTGCGGAGGAAGAATATGACGGTCATTGCCGAGTCGCGTCCCGAAAACGCACTCGCCATCCTGCAACGGCAATCGTTCGACATCCTCTTTGTCGATATCCAAATGCCGCAGATAAACGGCTTCAAGCTTGCAGAACAAATAAGAGCCCAAAGGGCCGGAAAAGATGTCCAGACACCGATCATAGGCCTCTCGGCCAAGTCGGGGCTTTCGCAAAAAGACCTGGCGGACTCCGGATTTACCGACTTCCTGATGAAGCCGTTTACATCTTCGCAATTATACGGCATCATCCACACCTACGTAAAGGGCGGCGATGCGACGGCGATAGAGACGGAAACGCCGCAACCGCCGGCGACAAAAGGCGCTGCCGCTCTCATCGACTTTGTAAAGGATGATCCTGCCACGTCGAAGGAGATCCTCGGGACGTTTATTTCGGAGACAACCGCCGCTATTCCCCGGTTGGAGAGCGCCCTGAAAGAAAACAACCTGTCGGTTGCGGGGGAACTGGCGCATAAAATGCTTCCGGTTTTTGAAATGACGGGAGATAAAACGCTCACTTCTTTGCTCCGCAAGCTTGAAAACAAAGACGACCTTTCCTCTCCGGAACAGAGACAGGTCATCGATTCTATCCGAGGCCACATCCGGGAGGCGGAGAAGTTGACGGCGAAACTAAATAAAGACAGCGGAAAGAAAGGGGATAACGCTTCGCGATAGGGGCTGCGCCCGATAATGGCTGACGTCGATAATTGCAGGCGGAGCAAAGGGACAAAGGGATTAAGAAACAATATGAACGTTTTATCAAAAGAAAAGAAAAGCTATCCGGTAGTCGAGAAATATAAACGTTTTCTATTACTGGAGAGAGGGCTCTCGAAAAACACCATCGAGGCGTACATGACGGATCTCGCCAAGCTCATCGTATTTATCCAGGAGCAAAACATTCCGGTGAAAGAAATCACCACGGATACTCTCGAAGCATTTCTGGCCCAGTTGTATGACGAGCAAATCTCACCCCGATCCATCGCTCGCATCATCTCGGGCGTGAAATCGTTTTTCCGCTTTCTTGTCCTCGACGAATACCTGGAAGACGATCCGAGCGAACTGCTCGATTCGCCACAGATCGGCATGAAGTTGCCGATAGTGCTCACCCTCGAAGAAATAGACCGTATCCTGAGCGTTATCGATGTATCGACGTCAGAGGGTACGCGCAATTACGCGATTATCGAAACGCTTTACAGTTGCGGCCTTCGCATTTCGGAACTTACCCACCTGCGCTTTTCCGATTTATACTTCGACGAAGGGTTCATACGGGTGCAAGGCAAGGGCAGTAAACAGCGGCTCGTCCCTATTTCGGAAACGGCGATCACAAGAATCAATGACTACCTGCCCTACCGCCGACAACTCAATGTGCAAAAAGGACAAGAAGATTTTGTGTTTCTCAGCGCAAGGGGGAAAGCCATTTCGCGCATCACGGTGTTCTATTACATCAAGCAATATGCCGAAGCGGTGGGGCTGCAAAAAAAGATCAGTCCGCACGTTTTCCGTCACTCGTTTGCCACACATCTGCTGGAACGGGGCGCTAACATCCGGGCGATTCAGGAGATGCTGGGGCATGAGAAGATTACCACGACGGAGATTTACACTCACATCGACCGCACGTTTCTTCGCCAGGAGATTATCGAGCATCATCCGAGAAACAAGAGGGATTGAAGAAAGATTGATAAATGATTGATGAAAAATTGACAGGAGATAAGATAGATGGGAGATATATGGGAGATTGTCGAGACAATAATTATTCCCTACATCCCTCATCGTTCATAATTCATCCCTCATCGCTCATCGTTCATCATTCATCGTTCATAATTCATCCCTCATCGCTCATAATTCATCATTCATCATTCATCCCTCAAAAAAATTTTATATATTTGTCGATTAAAGTAATTGTAGGAAACAACATCGTAAAAAATACATATCATTATGAAATTTGTAGTATCAAGTGCCTCTTTGCTGAACCATTTACAGGCCATAAGCAGGGTAATCAACTCGAAAAATACCTTACCCATATTGGATTGCTTTCTGCTTGATTTGAAAGAGAATACGTTATCGTTAACGGCAGCCGACAACGAAACTCGCTTCGAAACGTGGGTGGAGGTGACGAATGCCGATGGTAACGGACGCTTGGCGATCAACGCCAAAAACCTGCTCGATCCGTTAAGAGAACTGCCCGACCAGCCCTTGACGTTCGACATTAATGACGAAACGCTCGAAGTGTATATTTATTATCACAACGGGAAGTACAACTTTGTGGGGCTTAAAGGCGATGAATACCCCCAACCGAAGGAACTCAAAGATTCGGCGATGTCGCTCGTACTGCCGGCCGACACGTTTTCGGAAGGCATCAACCGCACGCTGTTCGCTACGGCCGACGACGAGTTGCGCCCTGTCATGAATGGGATCTATTTCGATATCACCGCCGACAATATCATTTTTGTCGCTTCCGACGGGCATAAACTGGTGCGCATGACCTCTACGGCGGCCAAAGGCGAAGGACGCGCGTCCTTCATCCTTCCCAAAAAACCGGCCACCCTGCTAAAGGGTTTGTTGCCGAAGGAAACGCAACCGGTCACCATTAAATTTGACGAAAACAACGCCTACATCACGCTCGCCAACTACACCATGGTGTGCCGTTTTGTGGAAGGGCGTTATCCCAATTATAACTCGGTGATTCCGCAAAATAATCCCAACAGCCTGACCATCGACCGCCTGGCGCTGCTCAATGCGCTGAAGCGCGTGGCCGTGTTCTCGAATCCGGCCAGCAGCTTGGTCAAACTACAACTGTCGGAAGACAAGATGGTGGTTTCGGCGCAAGATATCGATTTCCTCACGGCAGCCGAAGAGGTCGTCCCCTGCGCTTATCAGGGCACCGTCATGAGTATCGGCTTCAAAGCGGTATTCCTCATCGATATTCTCAACAATATTCCTTCGGCCGATATACGCCTCGAATTGTCCGATCCCTCTCGGGCCGGCATTATCGTCCCGACCGAAAAAGAAGAGGAGGAAGATTTACTGATGCTCTTAATGCCGATGATGCTGAACGATTGATATAGATGGAACTTAACTTAAAAAATCCGTTGGTATTCTTCGATCTGGAAACTACCGGAATAAATATTACTCACGATCGAATTGTCGAAATTTCTTTCTTGAAAGTTTTTCCTAACGGGAAAGAAGAAGTCAAATCGCGGCGTATCAATCCCGAAATACCGATTCCTCCGCAGGCTACGGCCATTCACGGCATTACGGACGACGACGTAAAGGATTGCCCGACCTTTAAGCAGGTGGCCCGCTCGCTCGCCGACCAGTTGGAAGGATGCGACCTGGCGGGATTCAATTCGAGCCGTTTCGATGTACCGATGTTGGCCGAGGAATTCCTGCGGGCAGGAGTCGACTTCGACATGAGCAAACGCAAATTCGTGGACGTGCAAATCATTTTCCACAAGAAGGAACAACGCACCCTCGAAGCCGCTTATCGCTTCTATTGTAACAAAGAACTCACCAATGCACATTCGGCCGAAGCCGACACCAAGGCCACATACGAAGTGTTGAAATCGCAATTGCAACGCTATCCCGACCTTATCAACGACGTCGAAGCATTGTCGAAAGAATATTCGAGCTTTAATAACAATGTCGATTTTGCCGGCCGCATCGTCAAGAACGACAAAGGCGTGGAAGTGTTTAACTTCGGGAAACATAAAGGGAAACCGGTCGTCGAAGTGCTAAAAAACGAACCCAGCTATTATGCTTGGATGATGGAGGGCGATTTTCCGCTCAACACCAAACAGTCACTTACAAAAATACGGCTTAAGGAACTAAACGGTTAAACGCTTATGACAGCGAAGATAAAAGAACTGGCGGGAATCGCCGCGTTGCTGCTCTGCTTCGGACTGTCGGCGTGCGGAAAAAGCAAGGCCGAAACGGTTCCGGCCGATGCCGCTCCGCCGGGTGCGGAAACCGAAAGAAAGGCGCGCTTCACGGGAAACTACTCGCGCGAATTTAACGACTTGCACGAACTGCAAATCGTCGCTGCAGTCAACAACGGTATCACCCCGATGGCTTCCCGCGACGACACCCTTACCCTGAAAGGCGAATTGGTGCGCATCCCCGATGAGTTGGAACTGTATAAAACGGACGAATTGACGCACTCTATTCCGTTCCTGGTGCCTTCGGCGGCGAAGTTGCTGATGGATATCGGGCAGAACTTCCGGGATTCGCTCTATAGCAAAGAGCTCCCGCTGTACCGCCTGTATCTGACCAGCGTGACCCGCACCGACGAAGATATCGAGAAGCTTACGAAAAGGAATGCCAATGCGACCGACAATTCGGCGCACCGCTATGGAACGACGTTCGACTTGTCGTGGAAACGTTTCGAACAGGTCGATGCCGACACGTTACAGGCTATTCCGCCCGAACGGCTGAAACTCGTACTGGCGCAGGTATTGTTCGACTTGAAAAAGCAGGAGCGTTGTTATGTAAAGCATGAGCGCAAACAAGCCTGCTTTCACATCACCGTACGCTGAATGGCCGATGTCGTACAACCCTTTCGCCGAACCATCAGAACTAATTAATTGATAATTGACAATTTGTAATTTGTAATTTGCAATTAGTAATCGGTAATTTGTAATTTATACCAGAATGGTCAACACCCGGATTATGAAGCGTTTTTTCATCTCCCTGGCATATAACGGAAAGAACTATGCAGGCTGGCAAATACAGCCCAACGGCCCCAGCATACAGCAGACGTTGCAGGAAGCGTTGTCCGTCATTCTGCGCGCTTCCGTCCAGGCGGTCGGCGCCGGACGCACCGATGCGGGAGTACATGCCCGCTGCATGACGGCACATTTCGATTGGGACGGCGCGCCGTTCGACACCGAGGCCTTGACGGCCAAACTCAACAGCTTTCTGCCCAAAGATATCGTCCTCTTCGATATAAAAGAGGTCCGTCCCGATGCGCATGCCCGCTTCTCGGCCGTGGCGCGTACTTATTCCTACCACGTAACCACCGCTAAAGACGCTTTCCTGCACGATTACAAGTACCGTGTCTTCTTCCGTCCCGATATCGACGCCATGAACGCCCTTTGCCCCGTACTGATGCAGTATGACGACTTTACCAGCTTCAGTAAATTGCATACGGACGTCAAAACCAACCTCTGCCGCATCCACGCCGCACAATGGGTACAACAAGGCAACGACTACATATTCACCATTAAGGCTGACCGCTTCCTCCGGAACATGGTGCGCGCCATCGTCGGCACCTTACTCGAAGCCGGACGCGGACGACTCGACGAGCGCGGCTTCCGACGCATTATCGAGGCCCGCAACCGAAATGTCGCCGGCGATTCGGTACCCGCGCACGCGCTCTTCCTCGAGCAAGTCGATTATCCCGAAGACATTCGGCTGGAGACTGGAGACATTAGATAATTACGAATGACAAATTACAAATGACAAATTACGAATGACGAATGACGAATGACGAATGACAAATGAGGTCTAAAGACCGGTGACTGGAGATTGGAGACATTAGACTTTAGACTAATGAGACGGACGCTAATTTAACGGTAGAAAAAAGGAGATTTATCGTGAAACCGATAACCGATGCCCAGCATAAGGTAATTAGGAGTCTCGAAATTCTGAAGGTTGTAGCCGATATGGATAAATGAGTGGCGGGAAGTCTTTATTTTCAGAGCCAGAATTTGATAAAACCCTTTCAGGTCGCCGCCGCCATGCAGCACGTTTGCGCCGATACCCGCGCCGACCGTAAAGTAAGGCATGACATATTCGGCCCGCGCCGAGAGTCCCAATGCCCATTGCTTGTCGAAACCCGGACGGTAAAAGGTATAACCGGGATTCACGTCGTCGGTGTATATATAATCTTCCGTATAAATATTGGCGCTGGTGTCGTAAACACCGTCGAGCGAGGCGCCCAGACGCAGGCTGTATCCCAAGTTATACATCGGACTGAAATTGAATCCGAATACGGAATATGTGTCGGGCGACGCCAGCGGTTGCTCATTGAAGATAACTCCCTTACGCCGCCAGGATCCGAACAGTACGACATCATAACTGACATGCCGGGGAAATGCAGGGATACTCGAGGAGAGGTGTCGCCGGGGAAATAATGCGTCGCGATTGAAGTGATAAGCGAGACCCGCTTTCAAATCGACCGCATTGAGCCCCGCATTGGGAAATTTGGTATTCCCGTTGGAAAAGTGGGTCAATGTAAAACCGGTGACAAGGTCGATGCGGCGCGAAAGGGCGTACTTTAAATAGAAGTTCACGTTCATGTACGCGTTTAGTTCCGAGCCCATCATTCCATTATAAGGATTCGTTTCTTCGTCGTAAGTCTTCCAAGCGCCGGAAATCCCGAAATTCCATTCGTAGTTCAACGCAAGCCGTTTTCCCAAGCGTCCCAACGTCGCTCCCTGGAAGAAATAGAGCGCCAGCGGTTCACCGAGTTCCTGCCGGTTATCGAAAGAATAATACGCGAAGCCGATGCCTTGATACACATTCCGGTAAATACGGCTCACGGGCGATACCGGATCGAATTCGAAAGCATATCGCACATGGGCGGAGAGTAAATGGTCGATCGGCGTCGCTTTGGCGTTTTCACCTTTTACGAAAGGATTTGTAGGAAAAACATAGCCCGGGCGTACTTCCATGCCGATACGGTGCAGCGCCCGTCCCGAATGGCGCAAAGAATCGACGGTTGAGGTCTGCGAAAAGCCCACGACTCCCCATAGCCAGACCGCCATGAAAATGAACACTGTTTTTTTCCACCAAAGAGCATCTCCTATCTTCATCCTTCAATTTACTAATCTGCCAATCCGCCAATCCGCCAATCCGCTAATTTGCTAATCTGCTAATTTGCTAATCCGCTAATCTGCTAATCTGCTAATTTATTAATTTGCTAATTTGCTAATTTTCACATCCTCTCCGGCACATCTATACCGAACAGTTTCATGCCCCGTTGGATAATGAGAGCGACGTTTTTTGAGAGGAGCAACCGGAAAGCACGCCGCGAAGCATTTTCCTCTTTCAAGATGGAAAAATCGTGGTAGAACTGATTGTATTCCTTCGCCAAAGCGTATACATAATTGCCGATGAGCGACACATTATATTCGTCGCCGGCCTGTTTGACGACATCGGCAAAATCGGCCAGCAGTTGTATCAGCCCTTCCTCTTTCTCCGACAATTCGAGATGCGCATCGGCCGCTTCCGGAATCGCGAGACCTTGTTCTTCGGCCTTGCGCAACACCGACTTGATCCGCGCGTGGGTATATTGAATGAACGGCCCCGTGTTGCCGTTGAAGTCGATTGATTCCTTCGGGTTAAAAGTCATGTTTTTCTTCGGATCGACTTTCAGGATAAAGTATTTCAGCGCACCGAGGCCGATCATGCGGACGATTTCATTTGCTTCTTCCGGCGTGCAATCGTCGAGCTTGCCGAGTTCTTCCGATGTGGCGCGAGCCGTCTCCACCATCTCTTCGATGAGGTCGTCGGCATCGACCACCGTACCTTCACGCGACTTCATCTTGCCCTCGGGCAGCTCCACCATGCCGTACGAAAAATGCACCAGCCCCTTGCCGAACTCAAATCCCAGCCGGTCGAGCAATACCGAAAGCACCTGAAAATGATAATTCTGTTCGTTCCCCACCACGTAAATCATCTTGTCGATGGGATAATCGTCGAACCGCAGTTTGGCCGTGCCGATATCCTGCGTCATATACACCGATGTGCCGTCGGAGCGGAGCAGCAACTTGTGATCCAGCCCGCAGTCCGTCAGGTCGGCCCACACCGATCCGTCGTCCTTACGGTAGAAGACGCCCTCTTTCAGTCCGCGCAATACCACCTCCTTGCCCACGAGGTACGTGTCCGATTCGTAATAGATCTTGTCGAACGACACGCCCAGCTTGCGGTAAGTCTCGTCGAAGCCGGCATATACCCATCCGTTCATCCGCTTCCACAGGCTTACCACCTCTTCGTCGCCCGCTTCCCAACGGCGCAACATTTCGCGCGCCTCAGCCATAAGGGGCGATTGCTCTTCGGCCTCGTCTTTCGATAAGCCTCGCGAGATGCCTCCGGCCACTTCGGACTTGTATTTCTTGTCGAACAGCACATAGTAATCGCCGATGAGATGATCGCCTTTCTTGCCCGACGACCCGGGCGTTTCGCCGTTGCCCCATTTTTGCCAGGCGAGCATCGATTTGCAGATATGGATGCCCCGGTCGTTGACAATATTCGTCTTTACCACCTTTTTACCATTGGCCTTCAACACTTCGCTCAGCGAATGCCCCAGCAGGTTGTTGCGTACATGTCCCAGATGGAGCGGTTTATTGGTGTTGGGCGAAGAATACTCCACCATATAGAGCGGCGATTGGTCCGTGACCGGCGTAAAGCCGTAATCGGGCCGGCGGGCGATAAACGCAAGCGTTTCGATCCAGGCGGCGGAGGATACCGACAAGTTCAGGAATCCGTTGATGACATTGAAGTCGCTGATTAAATCGGTATTTGCTAACAAATAGTCTCCGATCTCCTGTGCGGTCTGCTGCGGGTTTTTTCTCGATAGTTTCAGCAGCGGAAAAGTGACGAATGTCAAATGCCCCTTGAACTCTTTCTTTGTTTTTTGCAGCGTGATGCCTGCCGGATCGGCATCGGAGGAATATAAATCCTTTATCGCCTTGATGATGGCTTGTTGTATATCGTTTTCTACGTGCATAGTTGTCGTTTGTCTGAGTGAAAGCGCAAAAATACATAAAAAAACGCGAAACAGCCATTGTTTTCGACAGATAAAAGGGAGAAGACGAAAGTCGATAGATCATACGGCCCTCTTCAGGCCGTCAACGACCATCTGCGACCATCTGCGAATGCCATAATATCATCTCCGAGTCATCGGATGCTATCTCCGAGTCGTCAAATGCTCTCTCGGAGTCATCGGATGCTCTCTCCGAGTGCCATAATGGCATCTCGGAGTCATCGGACGCTTTCTCTGAGTGCCATAATGGCATCTCCGGGTCATCGGATGCTTTCTCTGAATGCCACAATGGCATCTCCGGGTCATCAAATGGTATCTCGGGATGCCATAATGTCATTTTCGGGTCATCAAATGGCATCTCTGGGTCATCAAATGGCATCTCGGGATCATCAAATACCATCTCGGGGTCGTTAAGAACTATTTTGCGATGCTCCGAAGCCATCTCTTGACGGTCAAATGCCTTCTGTCGATGCAACAGAAGAAGGAATCATTAAGAAAAAAACGCAACGACCGGCCGATACGTGCACCCTAAAAAAAGAATCCGTGTAGGATGATTATGACAAAAGCGATATCGAGGAGATTTTGTGGAAGGACAAGGCAAGGGATGGGTGACAAGGAGACGGGTGCGGGGCTTATCGACCGGCACTCTTTTCCGCTTCCCACATAAAGGCCGACAATTGCTCGTTGCTGTTGAACGCGCCGGCATTGAGCCGGTCGATCTCGGCGAACAAGGCGGCGGCTTTTCCGGCATCGTCCTCTTGTATGAACACCGCCGAATTATAACCCGGCCAGATCGCCGTATTTTGCCTCGGCTGGCTGCTCCGGCTCTTGGAGGTTACCTTTTCGATAACCTGGTAATCGGCAAACTCCATCTCGTCGATCAACGAGGTAACGGGTTCCAGCATACTCGCATTGCACGTAATGTATATCAATTTCATTTTTACTGTCTGTTTTAGCGTTCAACGAACGGCGAACGGTTATTTTTCATCGGATTGTCCTCTTGTACGGCGGACTTCTGCGCGTTCTCTTATCAAGACACGGTGATTGAGCGCCGTATACATGGCGGGCACAATAATCAGGGTGGTCAACAGAGAAATCAGTAATCCTCCGATGATGGTGATTCCCAGCGGAGCGAACAATTCATGCCCCATTCCGCTACTGAGCGCCATAGGCAGCATCCCCAGTATCATCGTCAACGAGGTCATCACCACCGGACGCAGGCGCGAGCGGCCGCCTTCCATCACCGCATCGCGCAGCAAATAGCCCCGCTTGCGCAGCATATTGGTATAATCGACCAATATAATGCCGTTGCGAACCACAATGCCCACCAGCATGATCAGCCCGATAAACGTTATCACGCTCAAAGTGGTGCCTGTAACAAAAAATGCCAGGATAACGCCTACCAGCATGAACGGAAGCGAGAACAAAATGATAAAAGGATCTTTGAAAGATTCGAATTCTGCCGACAGAACCATGAACACCAGCGCAATTCCCAACAAAAAGACCAACTTGAGAGATCTGAAAGCCGATGTCTGATCGTCTACCTGACCCGCCACTTCGGCGTTCACTCCTTCGGGGAGGTTGGCTTCATCCACCAGACGCTGCGCCGTTTCGAAAGCTTCTCCCAACGAAACGCCGTTTAAGCCGGCCGTCGCCTTCACATATCGTTGCTGCGAGCGGCGTTGAATTTCCACCGGACCGCTTTTTTCCACAATATCGGCAACAGCCGACAAAGGAATCGATTGCCCCAGCAGGTTGGTGATCTGCATATCGCGCAATCCAGAGACCTCCCTGCGGTATTCGGGAGCGTAGCGGATCACAATGCCGTAATCTTCCCCGCCTTCGGTAAAATCGCCCGACTCCGATCCGTAAAGATTCTGCCGCACCTGTGAGCCGATCATCGCCGCATTCAAGGCCAGTTGCGAGGCTTTATCCTTATCGACCAGTATGTGGACTTCAATTTTTCCCTCATCAACCGTACTCGATACATTGGCGAACGATCCTTCGGCCTTCATCTTCTCTTCGAAATCGGAAGCCGCGGCGCGAATCGATTCCAAATCGTTTCCCGAAACAATAATCTCGAT
>DHOU01000038.1:109829-135515 GCA_002409745.1 Bacteroidales bacterium UBA5382 | reverse complement strand
TGGTAGATGAAGCCCATGATCTGCTCCACCGGACTGTTCAACTGCCCGATGATATATTGTATGGCCAGCATCATACCCAGCGTCAGGTTGCCCTCGATAACCGCCGTGGCCGCCAGCACCGTCACCAGGATATTCTTCAACTCATTGATCAGGATGCCGCCCGCCTCCTGGCTCTGCCGCAGGTTCAGCGATTGCAGGTTCACGTCGAAAAGGTCGGCCTGCACATCCTCCCACTCCCACCGCTTGCGTTGTTCGCAGCCTTGCAGCTTGATCTCCTGCATGCCTGTGATCAACTGGTAGGTAACGTTGCGGTTGAGGCCTTGTTGCTCGAACATTTTGTAGTCGAGCACCCGCCGCCGTTTCAGGAAGATCATGATCCATGCCCCGTATAGGATGCTGCCGGCAAGGAACACGGCGAAGATGGGCACATTGTAGATGAACAGCACCACGGAGAAAATCACAAAAGTAAGGATGGAGAACAACACCGTGATGGTCTGGTTGGTGAGGAAGTTTTCGATGCGGCGGTGATCCTCGATGCGTTGCAGCAGGTTGCCCGTGAGCTTGGTGTTGAAGAACTTCACGGGTTGATGCGGGTGCCGATGTGCAGACTTATCGTATATTTTATCAAACACGCTTGCTAAATTCAAATCATCCTGTTATATTTGCAACATATATGATCGTATTTATTATCTCTATTTTTACACATTAATGGATATTATTGTATGCATTTGATTTATGATTTCGACATGGATTCTCCCGCCGACATTATGCAGCTCATGGCTCAAAATCTTCAGAAACGGCGTTTGGAAAAAGGATTATCGCGCACCACTCTTTCCGAAATAAGCGGGGTGCCGGCACCGACGATTGCTAAATTTGAACGGCAACACACAATTTCTTTGCTCTCTTACGTGGCTTTGGCCAAAGCATTGGGCCATGCAAAAGAGGTAAAAGGGTTACTTTCGGTGCCGCTCTATGACACGATGCAGGAGTTGGAGACCATCAATAAGAACAAACAACGGAAAAGGGGCCGCCGCAATGAAAGAAGTAAATAAATTATCCGTTTTGTATCACAGTCGTAAGGTAGGAGAACTAACCATGACTCCCGATAAGCGGCAATGTGCATTCCAGTATGACAAGGAGTGGCTATTGTCGGGATTTTCGCTCTCTCCGCTGGATCTGCCTTTAAGGCAAGAGTTGTTTATTGCCAAGACTGAGCCTTTTTGGGGCAACTTCGGCATTTTTGAAGACAGTCTGCCGGATGGTTATGGACGCTACCTTTTACACCGTATGTTAAGAAAGCGGGGAATTGACGACGCCACACTGACACCTCTTCAGCGGTTAAGTATTGTCGGGACATCCGGGATGGGAGCGTTATCATATATTCCCGAAACATACATCGGAGAAGAGAAAGTTTTTCAGGAGTTAGATCAATTGCAACAATTGGCGCTGGACGTATTTTCCGAAAAGACAGACACCGGTGCGGAGGTGCTTTATTTTAACAGCGGCAATTCCGGCGGTTGCCGTCCAAAATGTTTATACCATGACCACGAAGGAGTGTGGCTCGTGAAATTCCGCCACACCTATGATCCTCAAAATATGGGTGAAACAGAATTTCACTATAATACAATCGCGCGTGCATGCGGCATAGAAGTTCCGGACTTCAAGCTACTCAAAGGGAAATACTTTGCCACAAAGCGTTTTGATATAGAAAACGGAGAACGCTTACATATAGCAACTGCCGGAGCATTGCTCAATGAATCCATTCACCATCCCAAACTTGATTACAAAACATTGCTGCATCTCACCGGTTTTCTTACACAAGATTCTGGACAAGTAGATGAAATGTTCCGTCGTATGGTATTCAACGTGTTGGCCGAAAACAAAGACGACCATGCCAAAAACTTCAGTTTTATCTGCCGCGACGGAAGATGGACTTTGTCCCCCGCTTACGACTTGACGCGCAACACAGAGGGATACAACGGAGAGCATGCGACTTCGGTAAACAATGCAGGCCTGCCGGATGTGGAAGATATGCTTATTGTGGGTGAAACAATCCGCATTCCCCGTCGGAAGGGTATGGCGATCATCGGTGAGCTCCTCGAACGTTGCAGTGAAATTTTGTCGTCGAGGTTCGTAAACCTGTAATTTAATGTATCAAAAGACGTCATTCCGCTCGAAAGTGTCCCGGAAACACTCCGAAGTGGCTTGAGAGCATACATTTATGTCTCCGAGCCATTACGGAATGTCTTTGAGTCATAATTTTATGTGTCTGAGTCATTATTGAATGGCTGCGAGTCATAACGAAATGGCAAATTGCCATTCATGAATGTCTCGGAAACACTTCATTATGTGTGGAAGACACTAATGAATGACTGCGAGACGTTCCGTAGCGGGTAGACGACAAACGATACTTTTATTATTATAACGATATCAATCTTAAAATCAATCTCTCCTCAATCTTTATCTTTTTATCTTTTCAGTAAATCCGGTCTCAACCGTTGGGTGCGCTCCATCGACTGCTCCATGCGCCATTCGGATATCTTGCGTTCATGCCCCGACAGCAGCACATCGGGCACTTTCCACCCTTTGTATTCGGCCGGACGGGTATAAACAGGCGGGGCCAACAGATTGTCCTGAAACGAATCGGACAGTGCCGACTGCTCATCGCCGATCACACCGGGAATAACCCGCACCACGGCATCGGCAATGACGGCCGCAGCAAGCTCGCCGCCGGTCAGCACATAGTCGCCGATAGAGACTTCACGCGTCACCAAATGCTCCCTCACCCGGTAATCCACCCCTTTGTAATGGCCGCACAGAATGATGATGTTCCGGTATAACGAAAGTTCATTCGCCAGCGACTGGCTAAACTGTTCGCCGTCGGGCGTCGTGAAAATGACTTCATCGTAGTCGCGTTCCGATTTCAGCAGCGAAACAACTCGGTCGATCGGCTCGATCTGCATCACCATGCCCGCCTCTCCCCCAAACGGGTAATCGTCCACCCGCCGGTGCTTGTCGGTGGAATAATCGCGCAGATTGTGCAAATGAAACTCGGCCAATCCTTTTTCCTGGGCTCGCTTTAATATGGATGAATGGATGGCGCCTTCAATCATTTCGGGAAGTACGCTGAGAATATCGATACGCATACGAATTAATAATTAGCAAATTAATAAATTAGCAGATTAGCAAATTAGCAGATTAGCAAATTAGCGAATTAGCAGATTAGTTGGAGCCGCTTGCCGGTACGTTTCCTTGACCTTGAGAACTTTCCCCGCCTTTCACATCATCGTTGGAGATGGTACGGTTCACCTTCTTAATCGACGTTTTCAAATCTCCGAAACGGTAAGTGATGCTTAACCGCAAGGTACGCATAGGGATATTATAGATGCTCTTCTGCCGGAATCCCTCTCCTTCCGTCGTCGAATTAAGCCGGAGATATTTACCGAAGATATTGTTCGCGGAAAGACCGATATCGAGTTTCTTGTCGAAAAAACTTTTGGTCGCGTTCAATGAGTAAAAATAATAGGCTGATTGCGTCGTCTGCAATTCGACATTACTGGAAAAAACGCCGCCGTTAGCCGACAACCTGAATTCTTTCGGGAAAGTAAAGGTCAATCCGGTGAACGCTTGTCCCGAAATACCGCTATTACGCAAACTGTTATTCTCGTTGCTTTGCAAATCGGTATAACCGATGTTTCCGTTCAAGTAAGCGCGAAGGAGTTGCGAGGGCGACCAACTGCCGTACACATTCAACCCCACATATTGATTCTTACCGATATTGGCATAGGTATTATTTGTGACCCCATCTTTTACAAAGCTGTAAGAAGAGATTGAGTTGTTTGTATACGTATAAGACAGGGTGGCGTTGAAATTGATTTTCTGGGAAAACGAGCCGTAGTTGATATTGAAGTTATGCGATTGCTCGGAATCCAAATCGGGATTACCGTAACTGATATCGGAAGGGTTTGCATCGTTGACATAAGGATTGAGCACCCAAATACCGGGACGCGAAATGCGCATGTTATAACCTAAGCGCACCGTCTGCGTCATGCCCAACTGATACGAAAAGGTAAGCGTCGGCACCAAATCGAAGAAATGCGTTTGAACCGTCGTATCGTTTTTCGCACTCATAAAATGAATATTCTGATCGGTATACTCCCCGCGTAATCCGGTCTTTATGCCGATTTTACCGGTTTTGAAAAAGTATCCGGCATATCCCGAAGCAATGCGCTGACCGTGGTCGAGATCGTTTTTACGGCTGGGGTCGTCAAACCAGGCGGCATTCTGCACATCATAATACGTGTATTCGCCGCGGCTGATATTATCGCGGAAGATATATTTCAGTCCGGCTTCCAGTTCGTGTTTGGGATGAAGGGGATTGACATAATCGATTTGCGCCGTATGCTCGGTTCCCCTCGGATCGTTTACACTCTTCAGGCGGTAACCATCTTCCAATTTACGGCCGTTACCTTCATAAAAATCTCCTTCTACATGATTATATTCGCTTTCATATTCGCTGCCGCTCGGATTCTTTTCAAAACGGTACGACATGGTGAGCATCTCGCCCTTCTTTTTAAAACTCCGTTGATAGTCGGCTGAAAGATTAATGCCGCCATACTCCGACACCGACCGGCTGTGGAGATCGTAGGAATAGGTACGCGCACCGGTAGAGCGGGCAACCTGGTCGGACAAGGAATTGAACGTTCCCCCGTAACGCGACGCCGACAAGTTGAACAAATTCATCGTATCGGGTTCGAAACTGATAGATCCATCGAGGTAAAGGCCGTTACCGTCACTTTTAGCCGAACTTTTTTGCGTAAGCATATTCTCCGGGTTCGGCGATCGGTCTTCACGCTCGAAAGACGATTCGGAAGCCGGCCTTGCATGGTGATTATAACCGGCGTTGCCCGAAAAGCCGAACTTACCGTATTTTAACGTCAGGTACGTGTTGCCGCCGTATCCCTTGTTCGTATCGGCATTCGCTCCTACCGAACCCGAGTAGCCGTCGTCGACGCGCTTATCGGTAATAATGTTGATGATGCCGCTCACGCCTTCGGCATCGTATTTGGCGCCGGGGTCGGTAATAACTTCAATATCTTTAATGCTGTTGGCCGGCATGCTTTTAAGGACTTGCGAGGGATTGTTCGTCACCATGTTGGAGGGTTTCCCGTTCAGATAAATCTTGAAGCTCGAAGAACCTTTCACTTGAATCTTGTCTTCGGCATCTACGGTCACCAAAGGGACTTTTCGCAAGAGATCCAATACGCTCGATGTAGGAGCCTCAGGATCTTCCTTCACATTGTAGGTAAGTTTATCGATATCCACTTTCACAAGCGGACGTTGAGCCGTTACACTCACCTCGCCCAACTCGACGGAACTTTCCGTCATTTCAATTTTTCCTAAATCAACGATAGGTGACTCGCCGGTAATCTCTACCGGAACCGTGCGGTTGTCCATGCCCATAAACTGAAAGGTAATAAGATACTTTCCCGCCGGCAGAGAGACGGAGAAGTTTCCTTTTTCGTCGGTGGCAAACTTTTTAACGGAAGCGTCGGGTTTATCGGTAACCGCTACCGAAGCGGTCACATAAGAGAGAGGTTGTCCGTCACTTTCTACAGTGACCTGGCCTTTTACCGTTCCTGTTCTTTGAGCAAATAATGCATTTCCGACCAGACAGAATATGGCCACCAGAAGTGTTTGTTTCATTTTAGCAATTGAATTTATTGCCCCAAAAGTACATAATATTATTATAACAGATTCCCGAATAAATAGGCTATTACGATAATTTAGTAAAGAGAAGTGGGTTGCCTCTCCATTTTTAGGTTTTTAAACACGCTCCCCCTACCCCGTTTAACGAAACGAGGCTGTTATTGAAACTCTTTTGCGGCAAGAATATGCATTTCACTTCCTGCTCCTGTCGATTCTTCCGCCATTCCGACCGACACAATCAGCTAATGAACCGACCTACAGGCCTTCCTTCCCTTCATTCCAATGAGGTTCCGTCTTTATTTTTTTTTGAGAAATACCTTTTGAAATCCTTTTATTCATATTTCTATCTACTTACCGCCTCACTTTATTTTGAACTTTGTTTAAACGATATTCTACATTTACCCAACATACGACGTCATTTTTATTTTTCATCTCCTCGGGAGAAGTAAAACTGTAATCTTGGCCGATGCATTTTAAATTTTCCATAGCAAAATTATCTTCATAGGTCAAATAGCCCAATACACTTCCGGATGATGTAATCCGTGTGTATTCATCCTGATATCGGTAAAAATAAAAACATTGGCAATATCTCTGTCGCCACTTAGTACTCCTCCGAAAAGCGGTTGTATTCCTTTTCCCCGGTTCAGATAGAATACAGAATCATTCTTTACCGCTGTCTTATAAGCCTGTTTTAGATTACTTGAAACTTCGTATAACGAATCCTTTTTCAGATCGATGACGATTTTTTGAATACCGAGATGATCAAAAGAGGCTAAAAAGAATTTCTGCACTTCTGTCTCTGTAACCGTTTTTATTTCTCCTTTCTGTCCGGCATATAAATGTATATCGGATATGGAATATGCGCCGTTATAGACGTAGCTGTACATCTTTTCGGATGCTGGGGACACAGGTTCTTCCCTTTGACAGGATATCAATAAAATAACAGCTAACAAAAGATTGATTTTTGTTTCATGCCGTTTTGAATTCTAATCACTTAAATACCTTCTTTCGAGAATGCCTTTTTCAAAATAATAAATTATTTTTACTCAATTTGTTGTTTAAATTTATATGTGCAAAAGTAGTACTTTTGGTTGATTTGATAGGTTAAAACAACGTTATTTTACACGAATGATTATTATATTAGTGCATATCTTTATAGCATAAAAAGATAATAATTGCCAGAGAAAACAAATTCAATATCAGAGAGATGCTTTTTTATTCAAAAAAGAAAAAAGCAAGTATATTAAAAACGATTAG
The DNA here is from genome assembly GCA_002409745.1 of Bacteroidales bacterium UBA5382. Taxonomy (GTDB): domain Bacteria; phylum Bacteroidota; class Bacteroidia; order Bacteroidales; family Dysgonomonadaceae; genus Limibacterium; species Limibacterium fermenti. Next base: position 128,549 of record DHOU01000038.1, on the reverse strand, counting down.
AAACAACGCAATTATAACGATAACCTTTTTCATTATTTTAATTAATAAATTAGCAAGAAAGCACTAAAGAAGAAATAAATAAATTTTTCATACAAAAATAAAGCTTTTCCGTGCAATATCCTTGCACGGAAAGAATATTTTATGGATCTGAAGAAATAAATCCGTTTATGTATGTATTTCCAGCCAACAGGTACATAAAATTCCGACTTTTTTATCTAAGTTCGTATTAAATTTCGCCATCGCGAAAATAACGGCGGCGGTAAAAGCAATAGTCGGGCGCAGGCGTAAAATAGAAACTGCTTGCCTCACTCTTGAAAATAGGTAATTCAACTTTCGAAAGGACTTGTTATCCTGTTTTTCAGGTTTTATTCAGAATTCCGATTAATTTTGCAGTCGGAAATAAACAAAAGAATATGAAAGTGTTGATTATTGAAGATGAGCCTTCGATGCGCGAGATTCTCGAACGGGCGCTAACCAAAGAGCGTTTTGTCGTGGAAACAGCCGAAGACTGTTCTTCCGCCAAGCGAAAGTTCGGCGTCTACGACTACGATTGCATTTTGTTGGACATCATGCTCCCCGACGGTAACGGCCTCGAACTGTTGCAACAGATCAAAAAGATGGGAAAAAAGGATCGGGTGCTTATCATTTCAGCGAAAGACTCGATCGACGATAAGGTGACGGGGCTAAATTTGGGCGCGGATGATTATCTCGCAAAACCGTTCCATATAGAAGAACTGGTTGCCCGGGTGAAAAGCCTCATCCGTCGAAACAACAACAGTCAAACAAGGCTCTCTTTTGCCAATATCGACATAGACGAGTCAGCTTTTCAGGCATTTGTGGATGATCGGCCGTTGGATTTGAGCCGCAAAGAATACGATATCTTGTTGTTTTTCATGTACCGTCCCAACCGGCTTATCCATAAAGAAGCGCTGGCCGAAAATGTGTGGGGCGACCATATCGATCAAACCGATAACTTCGATTTTATCTATGCGCAAATTAAAAATGTGCGCAAAAAACTCTCCGAATCGGGCGCTTCGGCCGAAATAAAATCGGTTTACGGGTTCGGATACAAATTTGTCGAGACATGAAGCTGATTTATAAAATCATTGGGAGTATCTCTCTTTCCGTCTTCTTCTTGCTCGGCGTATGGGCATTGTTGACTTACATTACGTTAATGAAGGAGTTGAACGATGAGATGGACGAATCGCTCGAAGACATGGCTGAAATGGTGATCAAACAATCATTATCGGGGAATATGCCGGATCCCTCAAAGACATTCGGATCGCCTAATTTGGTCATCGCGGAGGTTACGCCCGGTTATGCCGAAGCGCATCCGGATAACCGCTTTTCGTCGGAAACCTTTTATTTGTCGGAAATGGAAGAAACCGTTCTTTCGCGCGTATTGCGCACGGTTTTTCAGAATCCCGACGGGCGGTTTTATGAAGTGATCGTCGCACAGCCTTCCTTCGAAAAAGACGATTTCGCAGAGTCGCTGCTTTACCTCATCATCCTTTTATACACGTCTATGCTTATCCTGTTGATCGCGGTAATCGTCGCCGTGTTCCGCCGCAACATGCGTCCTTTTTACAAGGTGATACACTGGCTGGAAAACTATAACCCCCACACCTCGAATAAGCCGCTCGACAATCCGACGAACATTTCGGAATTTCAAAAACTGAATCGTACCGTGACGGACTTCACCCGCAAGTCGCAGGAAGCCTTCGAACAGCAGAAAGAGTTTATCGGTAATGCTTCACACGAAATGCAAACGCCGTTGGCCGTATCGATGAACCGATTGGAAATACTTGCCGATGAGTCTCCTACCCTATCGGAAAACGATTTAAACGAAATCATGAAGACGCGCCACACGCTTAACCAAATCATCAAAATGAATAAAAGCTTGCTGTTGCTTTCGAAAATCGATAACGATCAGTTTCCCGAAGCCGCCCCTATTTCATTCGACGTTTTGGTGGAAAAGCATCTCGGGATATTCGCGGAAGCGTATTCGCACAAAAACATCCGGGTAAAAACGGATATTCGCGAAGCATTTATCCATACGATGAACGATTCGCTGGCCGATATCATTGTGGTTAACCTGCTTAAAAATGCATATATCTACAGCGATGCGGGCTCGGAAATATCCGTCAGCATGACGCCGGATGCATTCGTCGTGAGCAACACGGCTTCGGACGGGCCGTTGGATGAAGAAAAGATCTTCGAACGCTTTTATCGCCAAACGACTCAAAAAGGCTCTTCCGGATTGGGACTGGCCATCGCAAAAGGAATTGGCAAGATCAGCCGCTTGCAAATAGACTATGCGTATCGTGAAAACCGGCATGTTTTTACGGTATCCAAACAATAAAAATCGATTCGACCGACACATTTCAGATTCTATTCAGATTTGCATCCTACCTTTGCCGTATAGTTAAAACAAAAAGAACCATTATGAGAACAAAAAACATTTTATTAGTAAGCCTTTTGGCTGTATTGGGATTGGTATTCCAAAGTTGTGACGATAAGAATGATGAAAAGAATATTCAATTCGCCGATCTCCCTTCGGTGTCGAAAACACTGGTGAACACGCATTTTGCAGATAAAAAAGTAGCGAGCGTGATGAAAGAGAACGAGTTTATGGACAAGTCGTACACCGTATTCTTCACCGACGGCACCAAAGTGGAATTTGAAAAAAACGGCGAATGGGATAGCGTCGAGTCACCCGAAGGCGTTCCTTCGAGCATCATCCCCTCGAAGATTAGGGCATACGTTACCGAAAACTATCCCGACGAAAAAGTGATTACCATCGAGCGGGACCAAAGCGACAAGGAAATAGAAGTGGAACTGTCTAACCGGTTCGATTTGATTTTCGATGCAACGACACACGAATTAAAGAAAATGGACTAACCCCTAAAAAATAAAAAAATGAAAAAAATTCTTTTAATAAGCGCTTTATTGATAAGCGTATGGGCTGTAAAAGCCGACAACAGAGACCAGCAGATCGCGTTCGCGCAATTACCGAAAAGCGCTCAAACGTTTGTCGAAAAACATTTTTCGAAAGACAATATATCCGTCATATTTAAGGATATCGACCGTACATCCGTTTCGTACGAAGTATATTTTAAAGACGGGGGCGAAGTGGAATTTTCCTCCAACGGCGATTGGAAAGATATCGACTGCAAGCGTTCGCAGTTTCCACAATCGATTTTGCCGGCGAAGATTTACTCTTTTTTAACCCGGAATCATAGCGATTTACGCATTATCACCGTGGAAAAGAAGAAGTCGGGTTATGAAATCGAAATGAATAACGACTTGGAAGTTAAGTTCGACCGATCGGGCAACTTCCTACGCTACGAAGACTGACAGCCGTCGTTCTATGGCCAAACGGTGAAAGGGGCAAAAAGTGTCCTCTTTTACCGTTTTTCCTTTAACAGCTCTTGTATACGCTGCAACTTCTTTTGCCGGTCGAAAGAAAAGGTGCGGCTGTCTGCATCGATATAGACAAGAAGCGCATGTAGTTTAGAAAGTTGTTCCCGGAATACCGGGCGGTTTTCGGCCTCTATACAAAGTAATTCCGAAAATATTTCGATACGGGCCAGCCGCTCTTCGCCTTGATACGTCGCTTCAAAATAAGAGATAATAGACCCGGCATCTTTCTCCCGAAAAAACGATGGCGTCTCTTTTAGAAAAGTACGATACATCTCCTCGTTAAAATCAAGAAACGTCCGTTCCTTCTCTTCTATCGTACCATGAATCCATTGGTCGAGAGACTTGAAGAACAAATCGAGTAATTTTAATATATAATCTTGTTGATACATCGTGATAGTTGACAACCGGAGACGTCGCCCCGGCGACATCTCCGGTAAATTGAAAGCGGTCCGACCTTTTAAAGGTTGAACATGAAAAATCAATCTACATATCTTTCATTGAAAGGCCTTTATACTTTATGTCATATCCTTTTAATCCATCGGTTGCATTCATACAATAAAGCCCTTTTTCCCTTAGCTTACCCTTATTTATATTGGTCTCGTTCCGCTTGATTTCAATCACCTCTGCTGTTTTATCGAGTTCATTGACAGCTATTAAATCTATTTCATGTTCTCCTTTTCTGTCCCAATATCCGCCGATGCGTGTAAAATGCATCTGCTCCATATACTGAGTGCGAAAATAGCGTTCCAAAATCTTCCCGCTAAAGGTGGAATAATCATGAATAACCAGATGTTTCAATTGTTCAAACGCTCCTATTTCGACCATATAACTATACTTGTATATAAACCGGAACCAAAATGTAAGAAAATTATCTTCTATTGTATAGCGTACATTCTTCGTTTCCACTTTAGAGAAAATAGGAAGTACTTTAGAAATCAATCCATAATCATGTTCCAATTTGGTTAGATACCCCCCGATTTCGCGATTGACAACGGCTTCTATCTTTGACCTTGTAGTTTCGCCCCTTGCAATAGCCGAAAGAATCGTAAAGTAATTGGCATATTCTTTGCCAAATTCTTCTATAAGCATATTTTTACCTTCCGGAATAAACGTCGAATCTTCTTTAATGATATAATCCAACATTTCCTCCAACGTATAGGAACCGGAATCCATCAACAATTGAATATACTTTGCAACGCCTCCGGTAAAAGTATACAGAGCGAGTAAATCTTCTGAAGTATAATCCGGATGATGATCGGCGAGAATCTCTTTCAATATCGAGGTCTCGAACGGTTTCACCTTTAGCAACGCTGTCGCACGGCCGAACAAAGGTTCTTTCGAATTCTGGAATATCTTATGCATCAGCGAATGAACGGAGCCGCTCAAAAGCAAATTCATCTTGCTCGAGTCTTTATTCACGTCCCAATAATGCTGAATGTCGCTATAGACAGAGGGAGCAATCGTATAAAATTCTTGAAATTCATCGATAATAAGATTGAAAGGCTGCGTTTTGGAAAGCTCCATCAGGAATTTGAAAAGTTCTCCAAAACTGTTCACTTCCCCCAGAATAGGAATCCCCAATTTATCTTTTATTTCATGGACAAAATCCTGACATAAAAAACGCTCAGACTTTCGGGCTACAAAAAAATAGAGTGTCGGTTGTCCTTCCGTGGCTTTTAAGAGCAAGTGCGTTTTACCTATTCTCCTGCGTCCGGTAATAACGGTCATTTGAGCATTTTTCACCGACTGTTTTTGAACATTCAGAAGCAGCGCTATTTCTTTTTCTCTATTATAAAAATCCATAATAAACTTTTTTACAAAGGAAACCGGAACTTCCGAAACAATCATTTCCGAAATAGCCGTTTCCGATTACAAATATAGAAAATCCTTTTGAGAAAAATAAAACAGTTAAGTTTCGCAAGTTATTTCATCCCAAAGTTTACAGTTGCCGGTCTACTCTCCATTCTCCAACCTCCAACCCAATCATATCGACACGATTCCGTTTCGGATACAATAAAAAGTAAGTCCCGAAACAGTTTTCACACCGGTTTTACGAATGATTTTTTTGCGGTGGGTAAGCACGGTATTCAAACTGATATTGAGTTTTTCGGCAATCTCTTTATTCAAAAGCCCTTGAATGATGAGTTTCAGTATTTCTATTTCCCGCTTAGTCAAATCTTTTTGGTTTCCGGTGTGATGGATAGACGGTTCCGGGAGAAAAGAATTTTCTAAAAATTGCTTGCGAGCAGAATCCAACTCTTTGAGTTTCGGTCGAAGTATTCGGTCACACAACCGATCGTGGGCGGCAAGATCCTTTTCCAGCGACGACACGGAGAAGATAACGGCATAACACAGGTTTTGATTGTATTCGGAAGAAATATGTTTAATAAGGATATTCTTTAAATCGTGCAGAAGCTCATTGCGGAAGTTTCCCTCTTCACTCAATCCATTCTCGATGTGCCCGGTCAATTCTTTTTTAAACTGCACGAACAACTCATGCAAGAGCAGCAACTCTTTATTCCCCGCCCCGCTAATCGCGATAAAAGCATTCAAATGCTTCTCGATATTGGGTACCAGATCCCGTATATAGTTCGTTATAGTTTGCTTAAAATACGCGGCAATCAGTTCGGCATCGAATAAAGGAAGGTCTTTTTCCGGATAGTAATTATCCTCTAAATAGACATTTAACACCGTTAATATAAAGTCGGGGTTAAGACGATATTCGCGGCATAAATCGCCAATCGTTTTATCCCCCACCCCTAAGCGTATGCCGAATCGATTGACCACGGGGATCAATTCATTATGTTCGGCAAGCACTTCAGCCAACACGCTATGTATGGTTAATACAGACATTTCAAAACAGTTCTACGGTTCGAGGTTGGATTTTCGTTTAAAACGATATTGTGATTGATAATTTTTATAAAGATGGCTAAAGGCATCTAAAGGATGAAACAACAACATCCTTGGGCCGGCAAAGCGCATAACCTTTTTTATACGCTCACGCATATCGGGCTTATAACAATGAATAGGACAAGATCCGCAAGTAGGCTTCTCTTCACCGAATCGGCAATGATCCAACCGCTTCATTGCATATCGATCCAAAGCAAGGCACTCATCGCACAACCCCGATGCGGTGTGATGTTTTGAACGACAATACAATCGAATCATTTTATGTACGACCACCTTTTCGTCTTCGTTCATATCCTCTTGTTTTCTAACAGCGTGTAAAAATACAGGTTTTGCGTCGGTTATCCAAATCATTTTTCTCCCTACCGGCGGCGTCGCTCCTGACGACTGGACAAAACTGTCTAAAAAGTTATGTAACAAATTTGTAGCAAAATCTTATTTTTAACTTAACCGGAAAAGAGGCGTTTTATCTGTTTTTAGCGGTAATATTGCACCGTGAAAGAAAAAACGGATAATACATTCATACAATAGCATCAATTCTGAAGCAATATGAAACGTGTCGCATATTTTTTATTTCTCGCAAGTAGTCTTTTTTTATCATCCCTGAATTTTATGACAGCTCAAACAATCAAAACAAAAATAGGGGTTATATCCGACCTCCATTATACGCATCCTTCATTAATTGTAGAAAAAGGAGCGGCGCTGGAGAATTATTTAAGTAACGATCGTAAACTTCTTGTCGAAAGCGAAGCCATCCTCAAAGAAGCCGTGGCAAACCTTTTAGAAGAAAACGTAAATATAGTGCTCATCCCGGGTGACTTGACGAAGGATGGGGAAAAAGTGAGTCACCGGGGTGTAGCACATTTATTAAAGCCTTTACGCGAAAAAGGCATAAAAATCCTTGTCATTCCCGGCAATCACGATATTAATAATCCAGAAGCCGTTCGTTTTCATGGCGACAGTACACAGCAAGTCGAAACGATTTCGGACGAAGAGTTCGCCGAAATTTACACCGATTACGGGTATGGCAATACCATCAGTCGCGACAAACACTCGCTAAGTTATGTTAGCGAGCCGGTCGACGGGCTCAGAATTCTATGTTTAGACGCCTGCAAGTATGACCAAAACACGTTTGTATCGCTCGGGGACTCGCACGATGAATGTATCACGGGAGGCGCGCTGAAACCCGAAACGGAAGAATGGCTACGTACCGAAATGCAAGTAGCTCGCATTCTTGGCAAACAAGTTCTCGGAATGATTCACCATAATGTGATTGAACATTTCGCTTATCAATCGGTATTTGCGACGCCTTATTTGGTCGATGATTTTACAAAAGTGCAACAATACTTCATGGAATACGGGCTGAATATTATTTTCACGGGGCATTTCCATTCTTCCGATATCGCCCGTGTCAGTAACCCGTATGGGCAGTCGCTTCACGAAATCGAAACCGGATCGATCGTCACCTATCCTTGCCCGTACCGGATTATCGATATAAACGGCGAAAACATGGCGATCAAAACGAAATATATCGAACACATCGATTACCCGCTGCCCGAAGGAATGGATTTTCAAACGTATGCGGCACAGCAGATAGAAAGAGGTTTCAACGAAATGCTTCGGGGGTTCATTCACGAATACTACCCTACATTTCATGCCTATGTTCCCCGATGGGCGCGGTCGTTTGTAACCATTCCCCATGCAGAGGAACTGACGGACATCGTTATGTCGCACCTGTCCCCGTCGGCGTTGAATATGCTGCTGGCGCACTACCGCGGAAATGAAAATCTTTTGGATCATGCATCCATCAATAAACAGGAACTTCTCCAGAATCTCGACGACCTCATCGATGATTTGGCGGAAGCGACCACCGGAAAAATGTCGGCCTTGACAAAAAGTGTAGTCCATAAATTACCGATTATAAAGAAAGTAAAGGCTTCTGCAATAAGTATCTGGGAGAATGTCGCGACTCCCGAAAGCGTCGCCGCCAACGAATATACTAGCGGTAAAAGTCAGGAACAACTTGCGATAAATGATTTAAAATTGCAATTACGCTTCAGCGTCCCCTCGGAATATGAATCCCATTACACGCATATTCAGTCGAAACGGCAAGAACATTACGCACCGCAATTATCAGAAAATAAAAAGAACTAATTATATTTTTCATTCTCTCTATAATTAAGGTGACTGGCCTCCTATCGATAGTCACAATGTTTCAGCCCGCAAGCGATTTGTAGGCTGTTTTTTTTACGCCCAAAGAATCTGTTTCAAGTTGTTTCACGATTCAAAAAGAGTTCTTTTTGAAGGCGAAGAATATCCTAATTACAGCCTTTCGTAAGAAATTTAAACCGTTTCTCAATAAATCCGAAACTTAGCTGCGAAAACCGCTTAAAATAACAATAGATTTTCTACCTTTGTATTCCTTTTTCAAAGAATGTATATATGTCACAGAAAATTCAGACAGCTCTTATCTCCGTTTTTCATAAAGACGGTTTAGAAGAGATTCTTCGCGTATTAAACGATTTGCATGTAAAATTCATTTCGACCGGAGGTACCCACGACTTTATCCAATCGTTAGGATATGAATGTCAAACGGTAGAAGACCTCACCGGATACCCCGCCATATTAGGAGGACGTGTTAAAACGCTCCATCCGAAAGTTTTCGGTGGAATCCTTTACCAACGCGATAATGAGTCGGATAAGAAACAGGTGAAATCGTATGATATTCCTACAATCGATTTGATAATCGTCGATTTATATCCTTTTGAAGAAACCCTCGCAGCCGGAGGAACGGAAGAAGAAATTATCGAGAAAATAGATATCGGCGGCATATCGCTTATCCGGGCAGCCGCAAAAAACTATAAGGATGTCCTCATCGTGGCTTCTAAAAAACAATACATGCCTTTGCTCAATTTATTGAAGGAAAGTCAAGGAAGCAGTACTATTGATGACCGCCGTTTTTTTGCAAAAGAGGCTTTTGGCGTTTCGTCGAAGTATGATTCGGCCATCTTCGAATATTTCGATCAAGAATCGCACTCGGCTCTGCGCCTTGCAGTCGACAACGGGAAGACGCTCCGATACGGAGAGAACCCTCATCAAAAAGGCCTTTTTTACGGTGACTTCGATGCGCTGTTCGAGCAACTGCATGGCAAAGAAATATCGTACAACAATCTTCTCGATATCGATGCGGGCATCTCCCTGATGGCCGATTTCGACGATACTTCGGTCGCCATTCTCAAGCATAACAATGCCTGCGGCATGGCTAGCCGGCCGACGGTAAAAGAAGCTTGGGATGCAGCATTAGCCGGCGACCCGGTTTCGGCTTACGGAGGAATTGTAGTGATCAATAAACCGATAGACAAAGCCGTTGCGGAAGCGATTCATCAAATTTTCTTCGAAGTGATTATAGCACCCGATTATACAAAAGAAGCATTAGATATTTTGTTTCAAAAGAAAAATCGTATAATTTTGAAACAAAAATCGATAGAGACAAACAAAACGCCTTGGCTATACCGTTCGGCTTTGAATGGTATACTCGCACAAGAAAAAAATGAAAGTGTCCAATCGGTAAATGATTTGAAAACGGTTACCAAGACAGCCCCGACAGCAAGGGAAACAGACGATTTGATTTTTGCCAATAAGTTGGTGAAACACACCAAGTCCAATGCCATCGTCTTGGTAAAGAATAAGCAATTGGTCGCTTCCGGAACCGGCCAAACATCGAGAGTGGATGCATTAAAACAGGCCATTGAAAAAGCCGGAATATTCCACTTCGACTTAAACGGCGCGGTCATGGCCAGCGATGCATTTTTTCCATTTCCGGATTGTGTGGAAATCGCTCACAAGGCCGGAATAACCGCCGTTATACAACCCGGAGGATCTATCAGAGACAATGAATCCGTTGATTTTTGCAACGAAAAAGGGTTGGCGATGGTCGTAACGGGTATCCGGCATTTTAAACATTGATTAAGGTATAACTATTGTAATAAACAGCAGAGGTATGGGGTTATTTTCATTTACACAGGAATTGGCCATGGATCTTGGAACGGCAAATTCCATTATCGTAAACAACGCAGGAAAGATATTATTGGACGAGCCTTCTATTGTTGCGCTTGATCGCAAAACAGAAAAAATGATCGCTTTAGGCGAAAAAGCTCGCCAAATGCATGGCAAAACGCATGAGAATATCCGTACGGTCAGGCCTTTGATCGACGGTGTGATCGCCGATTTTAACGCCGCGGAGCAAATGATACGCGGCATGATTAGGATGGCAAACAAAAACAAAGGGGGACTTTTTACGCCTTCTTTGCGGATTGTGGTGTGTATCCCTTCGGGGAGCACGGAAGTCGAAATACGTGCCGTGCGAGACTCGGCAGAACATGCTGGGGGACGCGATGTATATATGATCTTCGAACCGATGGCGGCAGCCTTGGGGATAGGTCTCGACGTAGAAGCTCCCGAAGGGAATATGATTGTCGATATAGGCGGGGGCACAACCGAAATTGCAGTGATTTCGCTGGGAGGTATCGTAACGAATAAGTCCCTCAAAATTGCAGGGGATGATTTCACCGAAGATATTCAGGATTATATGGGACGTCAACATAACATGAAAGTTGGGGAACGGACATCCGAACTGATAAAAATAAGTGTCGGCTCTGTGTTGACGGAATTAGCGAATCCCCCCGAAGATTTTATTGTGCAAGGACCTAATCGTATGACTTCTTTGCCGATGGATATCCCTGTCTCTTATCAGGAAATTGCCCATTGTCTGGAAAAATCACTCTCTAAAGTTGATTCTGCTGTGGTCAGCGCATTGGAACAAACACCTCCCGAATTATATGCCGATATTGTACGCAACGGCATTTATCTTACCGGTGGGGGCGCTCTCCTCAGAGGACTTGATAAGCGTCTGACGGACAAGATAGGGATTCCGTTTCGTGTTGCCGACGATCCTTTGCATGTGGTAGCCAAAGGAACGGGCATCGCTTTGAGGAATATCAATAAATTTAATTTTTTGATGAGATAATCGGCTTATATGCTATAGGTTTTGTCTATTAGATTACCACAGGGTACATCGCGGAGAAGTCAGGCTTGATTGAGAAGGATGCTGTGAAAGCTAATTGTCAATAATGGATAGCTAAGGGTCAACGCTTGATATGAGGAATCTGCTTAATTTCATTTTGCGAAACAGTCATTGGTTGGTAGCAATTGTATTAATTGCTTTCAGCTTTTATCTTGTTTTCACACAGAACTCTTATCAGAGAAGCGTTTATCTTACCTCCGCAAATAATGTGACCGGTTGGATTTATACCGCATCGAACAATGTCTCTTCTTTCTTTTATTTAAAGAAAAATAATCGTCAATTGCTCGAACAGAATGCGGAACTCCAAAATCGCCTTTACGCCTTACAATCCTACGTGGAAAGTTTGCCGACAGACTCCTTGGAGGTGAAAGCTTTTGCATCGGATAGTATTCAACCGGAGCAATTCCGGTTCATCCCTGCTGAAGTCGTAAATCTCAGTTTTTCGGGAATGAATAATTTCATGACCATTAATATGGGTTCGGCCGAAGGGGTCAGGACGGATATGGGAGTCATTTCACAAACGGGAGTCGTAGGAGTGATATCGAAAGTATCCGAACACTTTTCTCTCGTCATTCCCGTTATCAACCCCAGGTTCCGATTAAGTGCGAAGTTGAGCGATTCGGAGAACTACGGCTCGGTTTCCTGGAACGGTAAAAATATTCGTTTCGCCCAACTGCAAGAATTGCCCAAACACGAACAGTTTAATAAGGGAGACACCGTACTGACAAGTTTCTCTCGAATTTTCCCGAAAGATGTTGTCATAGGCTTTGTCAGCGGTCAAGGGGCGTCTCTTGACGATAACTTCAATACATTCGATATTGAGTTGGCGACTGATTTTTATACGATCCGCAATGTACTGGTCATCGATGACCGGTTTAACGAAGAGCAAAACACACTTGAAATGTCTTTACAATGAAGCTGAGTTATATTTACGAAGTGTTTTTACTGGCTTTGCTTGTTTTGCTGCAAACATTATTGCTGAACCGGATTCATTTATTCGGTGTGGCGACACCTATTTTATATATCTATTTTCTCCTGAAGCTGCCTATCGGCCGGAATCCGTTTTATGTGATCATTTCGGGTTTTATGATGGGATTGCTAATCGATATATTCCTGAACACCCCCGGTATGAATGCTGCCGCCACGACTATTGTGGCTGCTTTTCGCAAACCTGTTATCAATCTTATTTTCGGCAGAGAAGATTATGAGCAGTATGTCCCCGGTATCCATTCATCAACCGGGCCTTTCGTACGCTTTACGATTCTGATGGTGGTGTTTCATCAAACCCTTCTTTTTTTTATTGAATCATTTACTTTCTTTAATATTACGCATACGTTACTGCTCATTATATCGTCATCTCTTATTACGTGCATATTGATTTTCGCATTAGACAGTTTAACCCATAACAGCAATCCCCGTGAACAGTCATAATCCTCTATTTAAAAGAAAATATGTCATAACGGGTATTATTATCGTTTTTGCACTAATTTATATAGGCCAATTATTCCATTTACAGATATTAAGCCCTAAGTATCGGGAATATGCCGATAGCCACGCATTTCTGCGCAAGACGTTATATCCGGCAAGAGGCGCCATTTATGACCGGAAAGGCGAATTACTCGTTTACAATCAACCGACGTATGATGTGATGATGGTTGTACGTGAGATGGAAGCCTTTGACACAATCGATTTTTGCCGGACCTTGAATATCGACAAGCAACGTTTTTATCAATTAAACGCGGAGATGAGAGACCCTCGTAAAAATCCGGGGTATTCCTCCTATACGCCTCAAATATTTATGTCCCAACTCAATGTGGAAGAGTACGGGCTTTTACAAGAAAAATTATATAAATTCCCCGGCATTTACATTCAACATCGTACGGAACGCCAATACAAATATCCCAACATGGGATTAATACTCGGCTATATAGCGGAAGCGAATAAAAATGAAATAGCTGCTAATCCCTATTATATACGCGGCGATTATGTCGGAAAATCGGGCATCGAATTATCGCATGAGGAAGACTTGCGCGGTGAAAAAGGGGTGGAAATACTTCTTCGCGACGCCCACGGCCGTATTCAGGGTAAATATAAGAATGGAGAATACGACAGGGCGCCGGTATCGGGACGCGATCTAACTCTCAGTATCGATTTAGACTTACAGGCTTACGGTGAACTGTTGATGCACAATAAAGTCGGCAGCATCATCATGATTGAGCCCAAAACAGGCGAGATACTTTGTATGATATCTGCGCCTAACTACGATCCGTCTTTGCTTACCGGACGCGATTTCGGGAAAAACTATCAATCGTTGGAAAAAAACCCGTATAAACCGTTAATCAACCGGGCGGTTGCAGGGACTTACCCCCCCGGATCGACTTTCAAACCGGCACAAGGGCTTATCTTTCTACAAGAAGGCATTATTACGGAACAAACACAATATGTTTGTTACCATGGATATCCTCCATTAGGAGGAAAACCGGCTTGTCACGGTCATGCCTCTCCTCTGGCCATCCAATATGCTTTAGCAACATCTTGCAATTCTTTCTTTTGTTACGGATTAAATGCGATGCTCAGCAACCGGACAAAATATTCCGATGTTAATAATGCATTCGATCACTGGAAAGATCATATGGTAGATATGGGGTTCGGATATAAATTGGGAGTCGATCTTCCTTCTGAAAAAAGAGGGTTTATCCCCAACAGCAAGTTTTACACCAATATTTTTAAAAATTCGCGCTGGAATGCTCACAATATTATATCCACCGCTATCGGTCAAGGAGAAATCCTTACCACTCCGCTACAGATAGCAAATTTTGCAGCAATGACGGCAAACAGAGGCTCTTTTTATACTCCTCACGTTGTAAAAGAACGAAAAGGGGCACCATTGGATACGGCTTTTACCAATCGTAGAAATAGTGAAATAGCTCGGGAATATTTCGAAATTATTGTCAATGGCATGGCCGATGCGGTAACCAAAGGTACTTGCTATGGAGCAAATTTAGCGCCAGAGATTCAGGTATGCGGCAAAACCGGTACGGCGCAAAATCCTCATGGCGAAGACCATTCGCTCTTCATGGGCTTTGCTCCGAAAGACGATCCGCAGGTGGCGATTGTCGTGATTGTCGAAAACGGACGTTTTGGGGCAACGAATGCCGTACCGATAGGACGGTTGATGCTGCAAAAATTCTTTAAGGGGGAAATTCCCGAGACAGATAAATGGTTGGAAAAAACGATGATCGATAGAGTCGTTCTCCCTTATTTATATACTAAAAACGCACCTCCGGCAGCAACGGTGACAATACCTGTTGCAAATTAAAATATGAACAGAGAAACGACGGAAACAGAAGAAAAAGGAAAGGTCGATATGCCGACCATAATACTGTACTTACTATTCCTGGTGATGGGTTGGATCAGTATATATGCGGCGAGTTTCGACTTGGAAAACGCGACAAGTATGTTCGATTTGTCGAGTCGTGCCGGTATGCAGTTGGTATGGATAGGGACATCTTTATTACTGGCTTTCGCTTTAATGAAAATAGATACAGGTTTTTACGAAACCTACGCTTTTATTTTCTATATCGGCGGCATCGCATTACTGTTGATTACGCTTCTTGTCGCACCGGAAATCAACGGTAGCCGTTCGTGGTTAGTGATGGGGCCGGTACGCTTGCAACCGGCCGAATTTATGAAATTCATCATTGCGCTGGTTCTTGCGAAAGCTTTCAATTCATACAATTTCCGATTGATGAAGCCTAAAAACTTACTGCTGGTATCTTCCATCATTTTGTTGCCTTTTATCCTGGTCGTCCTCCAAAGCGAAACCGGAACGGCTTTGGTATACTTGGCTTTTATAATGATGCTCTACCGGGAAGGTCTTCCGGGTGGATTTTTACTTATCGGCATTTCGACGATCATTTATTTTGTACTGGGTATTCGGTTTTCGGAAACATTCGTAGGTTCCATTTCCCTTGGGGAATTCATTACGACATTGCTTATTATCGTTTTTGCGGCTGGAATGGTTCGGAGCTATTTGAAAAGACGGGAAGTGAGCGCTATTATACTAACGATACCTGTTGTTCTTTTTCTCGTTGCATTTTTAATCTCCTTATTTGGAGTGAAAGTCAATTATGGGTTCGTCGCGTTACTTTCATTGGGACTAACCGGCTTATATCTCATACTGTTGTTTCTTCGATTTTGGAAAAAACCGTACTTGTATATTTTCCTTTTTGTCGTAGCCTCTTTTGCATTCGTCGAATCGGTAGAATATGTTTTTTACGATGTGCTGCAACCTCATCAGCAAACGCGAATTAAAGTGACTCTCGGTATGGAGCAGGATCTCCAGGGTTCGGGATACCATGTGGGACAGTCGAAAATAGCGATCGGTTCCGGAGGATTTGCCGGCAAGGGTTTTTTAAATGGTACACAAACAAAATTAAAGTATGTACCGGAACAAGATACGGATTTCATTTTTTGTACGATCGGTGAAGAACAGGGATTCATAGGATCTTCCATCGTTTTGATTTTATTTGTAATCTTTATTTTAAGGCTTATTTATCTGGCAGAACGTCAACGAACGGTATTCGGGCGTGTGTATGGTTATGGAGTGGCGAGTGTTTTCCTCTTTCACCTTATCATCAATATAGGCATGGTTATTGGCATCATGCCGGTCATCGGGATACCGCTTCCTTTCTTCAGTTACGGTGGATCATCGCTATGGGGATTCACTATTCTGCTGTTTATTTTCCTGCGAATCGATAAATCACAAAAACGAATGTAAAGAAGGATGAGGAGGAATTGCTTCACGTCTTTAGACGTTAGACATTCGACCTTAGACTTTTCATTCATAATTAGTCATTCGTCATTCGTCATTCGTCATTTGTAATTTGTAATTCGTAATTAGTCATTTGGCCGCCGCAATAATGAAATATACCGCTTTAATAACAGGGGCTTCTAAAGGCATTGGGTTTGAATTAGCCAAACTATTTGCCAAAGAAGGATGTTGTTTAATTTTAGTAGCTCGGAATGCAGACCAACTGCAGCAGATAAAATCATCCTTCGAAAAAGATTATAAAATATCGGTACAGGTAATTGCAAAGGATTTGTCATTACCCGATGCCGCAGAAGCAATTTTCCGGGAAACCGAAGCGCCGCATATTACTTATTTGGTCAATAATGCCGGATTCGGAGATTTCGGCCCTTTTGCAGATACCGAATGGGAACGTTATGAACAGATGATACAATTAAATATAACCACCCTTACGCGGTTGTGTCATCTTTTCATTCAAAGGGAATCGTCTCAAAATAACAGGCAAATAACGCGGCGAATTTTAAATGTATGTTCAACGGCCGCGTTTCAACCGGGGCCGATGATGGCGGTGTATTTCGCAACAAAAGCGTATGTTTTGCACTTTTCCGAAGCTATCGGCTATGAGGTAAAAAATAGAGGAATTACGGTTACATCATTATGTCCGGGTCCGACCGGCACCTTCTTCATGGAAGATTCGAACATGAAAAAGAGTTCTATGGTGAAAGGGCGTAAACTTCCCATGGCTGCGGATGTCGCAAAAGTAGGTTATCAGGCGATGTTGAAAGGAAAGTCTGTCGCTATTCACGGAACACGGAACAAACTCATTGCTTTTGGTGTACGGTTGTTGCCTCGCAAATGGGTCACACGTTTATCAGGAAAATTCCTTAAATGAAAAAGTCCTGCCCTAACTCATCCTTCATACATCATACATCATACATCATACATCATCCCCCACATATTCATCAAAAAGCATTTCAAGCGTACGTACAGGATCCGTCGTAAAACCATGTTGAGGTGTACTCGTCTGCAAACAAGTACTGCGGACAGCCGTCAGCCATCGAAAGCGTTCAACCATATCGAGACGGGATATTTCTCCCCCCCCACTCTCCCCATATGCCATGGTTTTAAAGGAAGCTATCGTTTGCAATAATAAGTCGATATCCAATTCCGACGAATATCCCGAAAGCTCTTCTCTATCGATCTCGTATTTCATGCCGATATATCTTGCCGTTTTGCAAAACAAGATGATTCCGACATTCACGAACTCTCCCCGTTCTACTTTCGGAACCACTCGGATAACGGCATATTCATAAAAAAGCTTTTTGTGCATGGATGGCTTCGTTTAAAAAGATAGTCGAATACTTTAAACGCAATCGGAGAAAATCGTAATAACGTTGGCGAACAGAATCGGGAGTTTCATCAGGTGCCGCCCACCCCACGAATTCGTCGGGAATGAGGGTTACGACTTCTTCTAAAACCAAATCCGAAAGTACCGACTGTGCAGCGACGTTGGCATCTTCCAAATGAAGGGCAAATGGTAACAGAACGTGATCTTTAATCATGGGAAAAGGATTAAGTTCCGGTTGATTTGAGTGATCCCAGTTGTGATGGAAATATAACATCGACCCATGATCGATGAGCCATAATTCTTTATGCCACATCAGCATATTCGTATTCCGTACGGTACGATCGATATTCGTCAGATAAGCATCCATCCAGACAATCTTTGATGCAGTAGCGCAGTCTATTTTCGTTGTGACCGGATCGTAGGCCAATGCGCCGGACAGGAAGCTTAATCCTAAATTCAGTCCCCGGCTCGCCTTGAGCAAATCTTGAATTTCCTCATCGCGCTGGGAGCGCCCGAAAGCTTCATCGAGGTTTATAAACACTAATTCAGGGATATTTAATCCGAGTAATTTTGCAATCACACCGCCTATTAATTCCGAAATCAACACTTTCGTTCCATGTCCCGATCCTCGAAATTTCAGCACATATTTGAAACCGTCATCCGCTTCCACTAATGCAGGCAGAGATCCGCCTTCCCGAAGAGGCGTGATATACCGTGTGACATTTACTGTTCGTAATTCCATTGAATTCTTATTGAATAACCGTGCAAAAAAAGCATCAGACAATTATTCTACGGTAATCATCTGATGCAAAACTTTTTGTTCATTAGCAGTGGAGCTGGAGGGACTTGAACCCTCGTCCAAACGAGGAAATAATTTGCTTTCTACATGCTTATCTCCATTTTAATTGTCGGGAATGAGCAAGACTGAAGCCACCCACTCAAACCTTAGCTTCTTAAATTTCGGACAAGCGTCGAAGCGCCGCCTACCCTATCTCCGATTTACCTGCACCACCGTATCGAAACGCTTCGAAGCCACAGCTTCCGGGTGATGTCTTGTCCTATCACCTGTGACAGGATTAAGCGATTGATCTACTGTTATTCGATCACGCAGCAAGAGCGTAATTATTATTGCCAGTTAATTGTTTGACG
>DHOU01000038.1:94279-109647 GCA_002409745.1 Bacteroidales bacterium UBA5382 | reverse complement strand
AAGTGCAAACCGACAACGCACTGCATGCTTACAAACCCTTTCTACCCGCTGTCAAAACCGGTCAGCCCCATTTAAATAGTATGACCGCATTTCTTTCGCGCACGAATAAGCAGACACAAAAATACATAAATAGTTTAATTGCGCCAAATAAAAAAGATATTCTCTATTTCTTTATACGAATATTCTTGCTTGTCAAAAAGATACCTTTCCGTATAGTAAATCGGTAAGGCAATTTTCAGGCATTCTTTCACAGCATAAAAGAATAAACAAAATCAGATCATTCGGAAAATTCAAAACAGTTTCTAAAATTATCTGTATCTTTGCTTTGATTAAAACAAGAATAATGGATTTCCAAGAACACATCAACCAATTGTTTATTGCTCAAAAAAAGGAGTGGAAACAACTCCGAACCGGACTGGAGCAACTCGACAACAATAAAATAAAAGAATTTGCATGGGGCGACGTATCGGTTACTGTTCAATTTAACCCATCCAGAATACGATCAGCCGCTGCAAAAGTAGACACCGAAAGTATTGAAAAGCGCCCTTGTTTTCTCTGCGCCGAGAATCGTCCGAAAGAACAACGAGGTATTCCCTTTCTGGATAAATACATCGTGTTGTGTAATCCGTATCCTATATTACGGAATCATCTGACGATACCATTGCATTCACATGTTCCGCAACGCATCCGAAAAAAAATCGGCGATATGCTGACATTATCCGAATTACTACCGGACTATATCGTTTTTTATAACGGGCCGAAATGCGGAGCTTCCGCGCCGGATCATTTCCATTTACAAGCCGGATTGAAAGAGCCCGTTCTGATTCAGGGAGATAATGAACTGCGCTCTTGCCTTACAATTGAAACGGAGAATAAAAAAGAAGCGGAAGATCGCTTCGAAGATGTATATCAATACCTGCATACCCGGCAACCCGATGAAGAAGAACCGATGATGAATATCATTGCGTATCGGGAAAGGAACCGGTATATTTTGAATATCTACCCTCGGAGGGCACATCGCCCCAAACAATATGATGAAGAAGGAAATAAAAGCCTATTAATCAGCCCGGGAGCATTGGATATGGCCGGACTCATCATTACGGTTCGAGAGGAAGATTTTAATAAAATTCAGTCACAAGACATAGAAGACATTTATTCACAGGTATCCATGCCTATTATCTGAAATTACTCGATATGGAAAATTCTGAAATTATCCTGATGACCATCAACGGCGACGATAAACCCGGTTTAACGGCTGCCTTAACCGATATTTTAGCGAAACATGACGCTTTTATTCTCGATATCGGACAAGCCGACATCCACAGTAATATTTCACTGGGAATCATGTTCAGAACGTTAGACGGAAATGCGGGCGATATCCTCAAAGACTTGCTGTTCAAAGCGTACGAGTTAGATGTAGCCGTTCGCTTTAACCCTATCAGCAACCAACAGTATTCGAGTTGGGTGAAAATGCAAGGCAAAAACCGCTATATCATTACGCTTTTGGGGCGTGTATTGACGGCCAAACAAATTGCCGCCGTATCGAAAATCGTATCCGACCAAAAGTTGAATATCGACAATATGGTTCGACTTACAGGCCGTATTCCGTTAGACGAAAAGCAGCGCGCCGCCAAATCGTGTGTGGAAATGTCGGTTCGGGGAACTCCCATCGATCGTCAACAAATGCAGGAGGCTTTTTTGGAGCTTTCGTCGACTTTGAATTTCGATATTTCTTTTCAGGAAGAAAGTATGTATCGCCGGATGCGGCGATTGATTTGTTTCGATATGGATTCCACGCTTATCCAGACGGAGGTAATCGATGAGTTGGGTATCCGGGCCGGCGTAGGCGAACAAATGAAGGCTATTACCGAATCGGCGATGAAGGGAGATATTGATTTTGAAGAAAGCTTTCGCAAACGAATCCGCTTACTGAAAGGTCTGGAAGCTTCTGTTTTGCGGGAGGTCGCCGAAAACCTACCGATTACAGAAGGGTTAGACCGTTTAATGAAAGTCTTGCAAAAGGTGGGATTCAAAACAGCTATCCTATCGGGAGGATTCAGCTATTTCGGCAATTACCTGAAAGACCGGTATGGTTTCGATTACATGTATGCCAATGAACTCGAAATCATCGAAGGGAAGCTTACGGGTAACTACATCGGGGATATCGTCGACGGGAAGCGAAAGGCCGAATTATTGCGGTTAATAGCGCAAGTGGAGAGAATCGATATCCGGCAGACAGTCGCCGTTGGTGACGGAGCCAACGATTTACCGATGTTAGGTGTCGCCGGATTGGGGATCGCCTTTCATGCTAAGCCGAAGGTCAAACAGACCGCGAAACAATCGCTTTCGACGGTCGGTATCGATGGAATTCTTTATTTCTTAGGTTATAAAGATTCGATGTTGGATACTCAGCTAATCAATAGCTGGCATTAAATAAAAACGCATAACATTTGAGAGTATGGACTTAGCTGACAATATAATCAATAAAATAGATTTAGACGCCGAATTGAAATCGCCGGTCAACGCGTTGATTTGTTTCTCAAAGCCTCAAACAGGAAATGCCTTAGGAATCCTCATCAATGAAATTTTAGCGGCCAAACCCGATAAATCGTCTATTACGGCGGTACATCTTATCGATGAAGTCCAGGCACAACACATCGGGGATATTGAAGTCTATAAAAATGAACTGTTCTCTCAAATTATTGCAGAATGTGAGCACAACCATATAACGATACGGACCTTTATAAAGACCTCCGATGATTTTGTAGACGATATTTTACATATTGCCGAAGAACAAGATTGTAATTTGCTGCTGCTCGGAATAGGGAGTAATGTATTTAATAAAAACCTTTGGAAAAAATACATGATGCTCAAAAGTAATCCTGTTAATTCGGAAGACTATATCAACGAGCAATTTGAAGTAAAAGAAGCCCGCTCGTTAAAAAACGTGTCCTCTCTTTTACAACGCAATCAGAATGTCACCGCAGTTTTTATCGATAACGGATTTAACGGAAGCCGCAAAGTATTCATCCCTGTTCTCGATAAAGAAGATACGTATATCTTCCCGTATGTTTACCAACTATCGCTTAAACCGGAGGTATCCATCATGATTTGGGATGCTATCGGCATTTTACAAAACTCTTCAATACAAAAGATGTATCAATATATCGTAAAGAAAAGCGATGGCCGTGTTGCATTATGGAACAATAATAAAAAGATTGAATATGAATTTATCCGGAATCAAGACCTTATGATCATCGGAATCCAGGGCTGGGACAAACTTATCAGTTCGGCTTTGCCGTGGACGACGACGCTTCCATCCACCCTCATCATAAAGAAATAAAAATTGAACTATCGAGTATGCAAGCATCAGAAACAAAAAATAAATTAGCGATCATTTATACATTGATAGAAAAACGGCAGCTCAAAGACGCTATCAACTATGTAAAAGAGCTTGCCGATATTTCGCAAAATTGGATGATAATCGAAAAGATAACCGAATTGGAAACGAATTATCGATATATGATCCATTATTTTGTGGAAGGACATAAAGATCCGGAACAAAATCGTATTTATTCTCAACTTTTACGAGATTTATATACGTTGGCCGATGATGCTGCCGAAAAAGTATTGAAGGAAAACAGTTCGTCTTTGTTTTATGAGAAATCGCGACTGCAAAATGTGCGCGCTTCTTTCACGCTGGATCACTACAGGGAAGCGTTGATTGAGCAGGCGGAAACATTTTCTTTCCTCGATCTTCTCGAAGAGGGCTCCGATAAACAAACGCGCACCCAACAAAACATCCGCGCCCACGAAAACACGATAACCGATTTATTCTACGCTGTTTTCAGCGACTCCCGCGCCAACGACGACCGAATAGACTCCTACAAAAAACTGATGGATGATTCGCTTATTCATTTCCATGATAAAAGTATGATACTATCGGCATTAACATTGAACATACTGCAACGTTTCGACGCGAAAAAGATCGGGTTTCTGCTCGATATGTGCTATTCGAAAGCAGCCGATCTAGCTATGCGAGCTATCGTAGGCCTCTTGCCTGTTTTTCAAACATACATTTCGCGATGGTCGCTTTATCCGGAATGTACCGACCGCCTGAAACTACTTTCCGACCATCCGGATTTCAGCCGGAGGCTGATGACTGCAATCATCCAATTTATACAAGCGCACGAAACCGAAAAGATCACGAAAAAACTGACGGAGGAAATCATTCCTGAAATGATGAAATTGAGTCCGATGATCGGTAAGAAAATCAACTTGGACGAATGGATATCCGATACCGGTTTTGAAGACAAGAATCCCGAATGGCAGAAAATATTCGATGATGCAGGCCTCACCGATAAACTACAGGAGTTCTCGGAAATGCAACTCGAAGGTGCCGATGTGTTTCATTCCACGTTTGCCAATCTGAAATCATATCCGTTTTTTCATGAGATGAGCAATTGGTTTTTACCTTTCGACTCACGGCATTCACAACTACAATCCCTGTTCACGAATGAAACCGAAGGCAAGGCACTCATCGAAACGTTAATCGACTCGTCCTTAATTTGCAATTCGGATAAATATTCTTTTTGCTTCAGTGTCATGATCATGCCCGATCAGTATCGTAAGATGATGATTGCCCAACTCGGGGCGGAAGGAGACGAACTGAAAAATCTGCAAGAGGAAGAGCAAGCCCTACAACCCTATCAAAAAGAAGAAACGATTTGTAAACAATACATTCAGGACTTATATCGATTTTTCAAACTGTACCCGCGCAGAAATGAGTATGCGGATATTTTTGATTTACCCTTGAATTACCATGAAATTGAAGCGTTTCATCCGATAGTGATGATTCCCAAAAACCTCCGGCGCATCGCCTTATATTATTTTGAAAAGAATAATTTTAATGAGGCGTTAAGCACCTATACGATGCTTTCTCAAACGACAAAGCCCGACAGCGAAGTCTGGCAAAAAATAGGATATTGCCGGCAAATGCTCGGCGATATACAACAAGCGATCGACGCATACCTGCATGCTGAGTTGATCGACGAGAGCAACACTTGGCTAATGCGCCGTATCGGACAATGTTACCGGATATTGAAACAACCTCGTCTGGCATTGGAATACTACCGGCGCCTGGAGCAACTTCTTCCGGATGATTTAAATGTTCAGTTGAACATCGGGCATTGTTATCTGGAATCGAAAAATTATGAAGAAGCGTTGAATTATTATTTTAAAGTGGAATTGTTGGACAGCAGCAATCGCCGCGCCTGGCGATCGATTGCCTGGTGTGCTTTTCTGTCGAGGAAATTCGATATCGCCCAAAAGTATTACGCGCAGATTTTGGAGAACAAACCCAATTCGCACGATTTCTTAAATGCCGGACATGTGGAATTATGCTTGAATAATCCTAAAAGAGCCGTAGAATTGTACGAAAGATCGTTACAATCAACCGGACAGTTTGATGTCTTTCGTTCCATGCTGTACGAAGATGAGGATGAACTACGGGAAGCGGGCGTGGACACTCAAATCTTGCCCATCATTCTGGATAAGATCATCTATGATGCCCAATAGACAAAAGCGGCTATCGATTGCAATAATAACCGTTTTTTTGAATCATATCATAGACCGCGGGCGGTAAAAAAGCCCGCACATCCTTTCCGTCTTTCAGGCTATTCCTTATAAACGTAGAGGATATTTCCACGATGGGCGCTTTTACGTAAGAAATGGTTGCCGCCAATTCCGGCGGAATTGTAACCTCTTCTCCTAAACGAGGGTAAATGAGTATTTTAAACTCTTGGCGAAGCCGGATATATTCTTTCCATTGCTCAAATAACCGCCAATTATCCCCTCCGAGAATCAATACAAACTCTTTATCCGGATTTTCAGAAGATAATAATCTTAAGGTATCAATGGTATAAGATGGCCGGGGCATAGAAAATTCAATATCCGAAACCTTCAACTTATCAAATTTTTCAAGAGCTCTTTCCGCCATCTGCAATCTCAACTCATCGTCCAACAGTCCTTGCGCTTCTTTTAACGGATTATGCGGCGAAACAACAAACCAGACTTCATCCAAATAAGTGAATTCACACATATAGTTGGCCAATATCAAATGTCCGCAATGAATCGGATTGAAAGATCCGGGGAATATGCCTATTTGTTTCTTTTGCATGATCTGTTTTCGACAAAAATAATAAAAAAACCGGTGCATCCATAACAGACACACCGGATATACGCTTGAATGTGTAAAACTAAGCCCTTTTAAAGAGCGATATAATCCACAACAGGAGCACCGCGCCTACCAATGCGGTAATAAGGCTCCCTATAATTCCTCCGGCTGAAATACCCAACAGGCTGAATACCCATCCGCCGATAACGGCACCAATGACGCCTACAATAATATTTACTAATAGACCGAAGCCACCGCCTCTCATCAAATTACCGGCTAACCATCCGGCTACTGCTCCGATAATAATAAACCATAACCATCCCATAATTAAATTTGTTTAGTTGTTTATAATTCTGTTATTAAATTCTCACGAAAATATTTTTTCTATTTATATAAACGTAAATGGAATGCAGATTGTTTAAAAATCATGAAAAAAAGCAATCCCGTGCATTCCAGAGGAGATGCCGTCCGATTGGTGCTTTTTATCCGTTAAAACCGCCTGGAGCGGTTAGACGGCTTAGCTCATCCTGTTTTTGTAATCGTTATAGTCGAACTGACGATATCGTTCGAATGTGTTTTCTTTTGTCCACAAACCGATGGAAGGATGCGACACCCCGTTGAACATCGTCGTTTTAACGATGGTATAATGGATCATATCCTCAAACACAATCCGATCGCCTATTTGAAGCGGTTCGTCAAAAGACCAGTCGCCCATAAAATCGCCGCTCAAACAACTGTTACCTCCCATTCGGTAAGTCGGCTTACCGGGAACCGCTTCTTGATAAGCTCCCCTGATAACCGGCTTATAAGGCATCTCCAGACAATCGGGCATATGGCAGGCAAAAGAAACATTCAGCATCGCCGTGTTTACGCCCCTGTTTTCAACAATATCCGTCACGGTAGAAACCAACACGCCCGTTTGCCATACAAACGCACTGCCCGGCTCGAGAATGATTTTCAGATGAGGATAACGCGCCTTGAAAGCACGTAAAAGAGCGATAAGATGTTCGATATCGTAGTCTTTATGCGTCATTAAATGTCCGCCACCCAAATTGAGCCATTCGATTTGTCCGAAGAAACGGCCGAACTTCCGCTCAACCACTTCCAATGTCTTCTCCAAATCGAAAGAATTATTTTCGCACAGATTATGCAAGTGAAGTCCCGTAATGCCGGCAGGTAGTCCGCCTTGTAAATGCTCAACCGTCACGCCCAATCTCGAGCCCGGCGCACTGGGATTATACAAATCGGTCTCGACCACCGAAAATTCAGGGTTGATACGCAGCCCGCATCGGATAGTTCGTCCCGATGCCTTGACTTGCGGGTAAAACCGTTCGAATTGGGATAAGGAATTAAACGTAATATGACTGCTGTATTGCAAAAAAAACGGGAAATCTTCATCGGTATAGGCGGGTGCATACGTATGCGCCGGACTCCCCATCTCTTCGAAAGCCAAACGCGCTTCGGCAACCGAACTGGCTGTCGAATGGCTGATATATTCCTTGATAATCGGAAAAGATTTCCACAAGGCAAAAGCCTTAAATGCGAGAATAATATCGACATCCGCCCGGTCTTTTACCGACCGGATCAGTTGCAGGTTATTGCGTAATAATTCCTCTTCCATGACATAACAAGGAGACGGAATTTTGGATAAATCGATCATTTTATTTCGAAAAATCGGCATTCTTCATGCTTCCCGTTTCCAAAAATGCTTTATGGAAAGCAAAACAGGTATAAATATCCTGGGGAGTATGCCCTTTCTGTTGTCTTTTGAGATACTCATGCAATAAAGGACGGTAATCGGGATGCGCACACTTCTCGATGATTTCCTTTGCCCTTTCGTGCGGTCCTTTTCCTCTCAAATCCGCCACACCATATTCCGAAACAATAATCTTCACCGAATGCTCGCTATGATCCTCATGAGTCACCTTCGGCACAAAACAACTGATGTTCCCTCCTTTCGCAATAGAAGGCGTAACGAACAACGAAAGATACGCGCTGCGGGTAAAATCGCCCGAACCTCCGATGCCGTTCATCATATTCGTTCCCATAATATGCGTGGAGTTTACATTCCCGAATATATCGACTTCAATAGCCGTATTCATCGCTATCACTCCCAACCGGCGTACTAATCCCGGATTATTGGATATTTCGGACGGGCGTAACACAAGCTTTTCTTTGAAGAAGCTGAGTTCGCGATAGAATTTATGAAGCTGCTCGTTGCTCACCGTAAGCGAACAACCGCTGGCAAAGCTGATCTTTCCTTGTTGCATCATATCCAATACCGCATCTTGTATGACCTCGGTAAACACCTCAAAACAGGGAATATCTTTGTTTTCTCCCATGGAGAATAAAACGGCGTTCGCGATGTTTCCTACTCCCGACTGGATGGGTAAGAATGTTTTGGGAATACGCCCGGCTTTCATTTCAGCGGCCAGAAAATTGGCTACATTATCGCCGATTTTAGCGGTCACCTCATCGACGGGTGTAAAGGTTTTGCCTTCTCCGTCGCGATCGGTTTCCACAACCACAATCTTTGCAGGATCGACTTTCACATACGGCAACCCGACACGATCCGCCACCTTATAGATAGCGATTTCACGGCGGTTGGGCGGATCCTGGAACTCATAAATATCATGAATTCCTCTTAACTCTTCAGGCGCCTGCCTATTGAGTTCGACAATTACTTTTTTAGCCAACCGGCAAACAGTAGGAGTAATCCCCACAGCCGTAGTCGGGACAATTTCTCCGTTTTCCGATACTTGGCATGCTTCAATAACCGCCACATCGATATCTCCAAAGAATCCGTAACGGATTTCCTGAGCCAATTGCGATAAATGCATATCGGTATACTCCACCGGGTCATGCTCCCCGGCATTGTTAATCGCACTACGCAAATCTTTATTGGTCTGATAAGGAGCCCGGAACTTAACCGCATTGGCGCGCGCTAAATTTCCATCGAGTGCATCTCCGGCAGAAGCGCCGGTAAACACGCCGATCTTAAAAGGATTCCCTTTAGCATGTTCTTCCCGGGCGCGATTCGCTATTTCGAAAGGAACCACTTTGGGACACCCGGCATGCGTAAAACCACTAAAACCGACGTTATCACCATTTTTAACCAGTGCAGCTGCCTCTTGCGCACTAATAAATTTTAAAGCCATAGTTTTTCTCAATTTTTATATTCGACTAATTCTTAGAATTTCGTTTTTAGCAACTCCGAATAAATAATTCCCTTCCGTAATTCGTCTTTTGCACTATCCGACTGCAAATCCGAAATAATCCAATGCCGTCCGGCAGTATTTGCGCCCGAAGCATCATTTCGATATACGGATTTTTCGCCTTCTTCATCGACAAACAGCGACTGCGAAGCAGAGGAGTACCGGTTAAGGTCGGCGGTCAACGTGAGGGAAGATTTAAAATCACGTGAAGGAAGAGGAGTCGGACCGGAAGAAGAGGTGTGAACAGGCGGAGGAGTCGGACTCGATCGTTGTCTATCATAGTTCTTCTTTTCTTTAGGTTCCAACCAATCCCCACCTGGCCTGAATACAGGAGTCAAAGGCGGTAGTTGCGATTTCTTTTGTTTTTTTTGGCTGTCTTTCTCTTCCTTGGAATTATTAAAAAAACCCAATATCACAAAAAATACAGCAAGTATCAAATAAACAATATCTCCGGAGTCCATATTTTGATTAATTTTGCAGTCCGACAAAAATAATGATTTTTTACCAATTAAGGTCTACAGTTGAACAAAAAAATCGGGAAGAACTTCACAGCTCCGCCCGACTATTTAACCAAAACCTTAACTATGAAAAATTTTTTATTTTCATAGGGACAAAAATAAGATAAGATTATCAGAATATCAACTTTTTCCACCGGCTAAATAGGGGTTTTAACTTTTATTATGCGGGGAATACGGTTTATTATCGACGGGATTAAAATGAATACAGAAACAATTGATACGAATAACGAAAAAAAGCTTTTCATCGAGACGTACGGATGTCAAATGAATGTGGCCGATTCGGAAGTCGTCGCCTCGATTATGCAAATGGACGGCTATAGCCTTACCGACAACGACCGAGAAGCCGATGCCGTATTTGTGAATACCTGCTCCATCAGGGACAACGCCGAACAACGCGTCATCCAACGGTTGGAATACTTTCATTCCATTAAGAAACAACGAAAGGGGCACCTGATTATCGGGGTGTTGGGTTGCATGGCCGAAAGGGTGAAAGAGGATTTAATCGAAAACCATCACGTCGACGTGGTGATCGGCCCGGATGCGTACCTCGATTTGCCGAATTTAGTAGGTGCGGCCGAAAGAGGCGAGAAAGCCATCAACGTACAACTATCGAAGACCGAGACGTACAAAGATGTCATCCCCCTCAAGTTAAGCGGCAGCAACATTTCGGGCTACCTATCCATTATGCGCGGATGCAATAAGTTCTGTACCTATTGCATCGTTCCTTTTACGCGTGGCAGGGAGCGTAGCCGCGATCCGGAAAGCATTCTCAACGAATTGCGCATCATGCGGCAAAAACGATTTCGGGAAGTCATTCTTTTGGGACAAAATGTCGATTCTTACCGGTTCAAAGAAGGCGAACGGGTGATCGATTTTCCGGCATTATTGGCCCTGGTGGCGGAAGAGGCTCCGGAAATGCGAATCCGCTTTACGACATCGCATCCGAAAGATATGACGGACGAAACGTTGGAAGTTATTGCCCGGTATAAAAACCTCTGCAACTATATTCATCTTCCGGTACAGACCGGCAGTTCGCGGATGCTTAAACTGATGAACCGCACCTACGACAGGAAATGGTACATGGAACGGATAGCAGCCATCAAACGCATCATTCCCGGTTGCGGGTTATCGACGGATATCATGTGCGGCTTCCACGACGAAACGGAAGAAGACCATCAACAGACTTTATCGTTGATGCGCGAAGTCGGGTTCGACTCGGCTTTCATGTTCCAGTATTCCGAACGTCCCGGCACGTATGCTTCCAAAAAGCTCGAGGACAATGTTCCGCCGGAAATAAAAAACCGCCGGTTACAAGAGATCATCGAACTTCAGTTGCAATTATCGCGCGAAAGTAACGAGAAAGATGTCGGGAAAGAATTCGAGGTGCTGATAGAAGGTTTTTCGAAACGTTCGCGCGAACAACTTTTCGGCCGCAGCGAACAAAACAAAGTGGTTATTTTTGATAAAAAACAACATCGTATCGGCGAATTTGTCAACGTGCGCATCACCGGTTTCACTTCGGCTACCTTGCTGGGTGAAACGATTGCCGATTAGAGGCGAAAGGATGAGGGACAATTCAAATTACAAATTACTAATTATAAATTACAAATTACTAATTATAAATTATAAATTACAAATTACAAATTACTAATTACTAATGGCAGATGAGCGAATTAGCAAATGAGCAAATGAGCAAATGAGCAAATGAGCAAATTAGCAGATGAGCAGA
The DNA here is from genome assembly GCA_002409745.1 of Bacteroidales bacterium UBA5382. Taxonomy (GTDB): domain Bacteria; phylum Bacteroidota; class Bacteroidia; order Bacteroidales; family Dysgonomonadaceae; genus Limibacterium; species Limibacterium fermenti. The sequence continues at coordinate 98,010 of DHOU01000038.1, read as the reverse complement.
TGAGCAAATTAGCAGATGAGCAGATGAGCAAATTAGCGAATGAAGTTTAAAGACTGGAGACTGATGACTGGAGACTGGAGACCGGACTAGTGACCGGAGACTGATGACCGGAATTTTGGGGAGGAATTAAACAATTTCTAAACAAGAAGCGTTATACCTTAGAGATTTTCCCTAAACCCATAAAGGAATATTCTCCCGTAATGAACGAAAAAACTAAAAAAGAACAGACTATTCACATTTAAACAAACAACAATTATGAGTACAGATGCAAAATTTTTATTAGGATTAGGTATTGGCGTTGCCCTTGGTGCAGCCGCAGGTTACATTTTAGCAACCGATAAAAAAGATGAATGGTTGGAGCAAGCCAACGTATTTGCCGATAAAGTAAAAGCCAACGTAAAGTCAGCCATCCATAAAGGAAAAAATGAAGTCGATGATTTAAAAGAAGATATCGATGATATTGCTGAAATAGCCAAAAAAGAACTTGCAAAACAATAACACGGATCCTTTAATTATCGAAACGATGGAAGAAAAAAAAGCGAGTACATTGTTCGAAGAGATGAAGGATGATGTAGCAAAGTACATAACCAACACGCTCGAACTAGGTAAGCTGGAAATTATTGAGAAGATAAGCAAAGCATCTTCAAATATAAGCTATGTATTAGTGATAGCGTTTGTGGCTTTGTTTGCATTGCTGATGCTGTTGACCACATTGGCCTTATATTTGGGCGAATTGCTTCAAAATATATGGGCGGGTTTCGGTATCGTGTCTGGGGGTATTCTGGTGATTTTACTGATTCTATTATTCGTAAAGAAACCGATCCGGAACAGCATTACGAATAAGGTGATTCGGTTTCTGATGGAAAGTGACGATAACGAAGATATAAAATAAACAATAATGAAAACCTACAAATTAACTCCGCTGGAAGAACTTCATCTTGAGAAAAAAAGAGTTCGAGAAGAACGTATCATTTCCGGACAACGGTTATCGTATCAAATACAATATCTGGGAGATAACTGGGGGTCACTTCTAACGAAAGGCGTCACCTCTTCTATAAGAGGCAAAATAACCAATGCCGTAGACAACTTTTCGTCCGGTTCGTCCGGTTCATTGACTCCTTTTGTGACGAAACAGATGAACCCCTGGTTAAGTCTGGTTTTGTCCAATCTTCCGCAAATAGGATCGGCGGCATGGAGGTTATCCAAACCGGCCGTTATCGCTTTCGCCGCCAAAAAGATTACATCGATGATCTTCGGGCATAAGCGTAGCAAGAAAAAATAGTCTTGCAAAGATTTATCTACACAAGCGATCGGTGGACGGTACTTACGCCGTCCACTTTTGCTATTTTAGCACATAGTTGATTCACATCGTCGGCGCTATGCACGTGTACATGGAGTACGCCTTCAAAAATACCGTCTTTCGAGCCGACCGACATCCCCTGTATATTCACGGCCACTTCTTCCGATATTTTGGTGAGGATATTGTTCAAAATACCCACACGGTCGATGCCCGAAAAAGCAATCGTCGCCAAGAATGAATATTGGCGGTAATCGCCCCACTCTACCGGTATTATGCGTCCACCGTAATTCGATTTCAGTTTCATTCCGGTTTGACACGAACGCTTATGGACTTCCACCTCTTCTTTATCGGTGATAAAGCCGAACACATCGTCGCCCGGCAGCGGGTTACAACACAAAGGCACAATGAAATTCTTGCTAAAATCGTTTTCCTTTAAGTCGTACGTCGACTTGCGGTCTATCTTTAACGGAGGAACATCATCGAGAGCGACCGTTTTGGCTTCAAGCGACGGTTTTTTCAACGCATTCATCGCCTGCTTCATATAGCGGACCAATAGATTATCCTGCTTCGGCAAGGTTTCTTTCACCTTAAAGAAGGTCTGTCCGTTTTGAGGCAATTTAACATCCTCGTTACCGATGAGATAATACAAATCTTCTTTTTTATCGACTTTGTAATACTGAAGAATCTTATTGTAAATGGTGTTGTCGATGGTTTCACCGGGGAATAAGCCTTCGAGCATGTTCTTACCCTTTTCGGCAATACGGCGGCGTTGGCGGCGCAAGGCCGCTTCGATTTTGGTTCGGGCTTTGGCGGTGGTCACATAGTTGAGCCATTCGGGTTGGGGATATTGCGACTGCGAAGTGAGGATTTCCACTTGGTCGCCGCTGCGTAATTTTTGGCTTAAAGGCACCAGGGTGTGATTGACTTTCGCCCCCAGACAATGATCGCCGATACGCGTGTGGATGATATAGGCAAAATCGAGCGCCGTAGCTCCCTGCGGCAACGTTTTAATGTCACCCCTCGGAGTAAAGACAAAAATTTCGGACGAAAACAAATTCATTTTCACCGTATCGAGAAAGTCGATGGCGTTGGGATTGGGATTGGCGAGCACCTCCTGAATCGTTTTCAGCCATTTGTCCAATTCATTATCTTCTTCTATTTTATTCTCTTTGTATTTCCAATGCGCCGCGAAACCTTTCTCGGCAATATCATCCATGCGCCGGCTACGTATCTGTATTTCGATCCACTTTCCATCGGGGCCCATCACCGTGAGGTGGAGCGCCTGATAACCATTAGCCTTCGGATGGCTCACCCAGTCGCGGATCCGGTCGGGACGTAATTTGTAAATATCGGTAATCGCCGAATAAATATCCCAGCACTGTTTTTTCTCGTCCATCCCCGGAAAGACCTCGAAAACAATGCGCACGGCGAACAAATCATAGACTTCTTCGAAATCGATGCCTTTTTTCTGCATCTTATTCCAGATGGAATAGACCGACTTCACACGCGCCCGCATTTCGTATTGAATATTCATTTTGTCGAGGACATCCATAACGGGAGCGGCAAAGTGTTCATAAATCTTGTTACGCTCGGGAGCCGTTTCGGCAATCTTATTCAGTAATTCGATATAGGCATCGGGATGTTCGTATTTAAAACACAACTCTTCGAGTTCGGTTTTGATGGCAAACAATCCGAGTCGATGCGCCAGGGGCGCGTAGATGTACATGGTTTCGCCGGTTATCTTAAACTGCTTGGCGGGCGCCATCGACGAGAGCGTACGCATATTGTGCAGGCGATCGGCAATTTTAATAAGAATCACCCGGATGTCTTCCGACATGGTGAGCAACAACTTGCGGAAATTTTCGGCCTGCTCGGAGACATTTTCGCCGAACATACCGCTCGATATCTTGGTCAGGCCGTCGACAATTTGGGCGATTTTATCACCGAACATCGCCTGTATATCGTCAACCGTATAATCCGTATCCTCTACCACATCATGCAGAAGAGCCGCCGCGATAGAAGTGGAGCCCAATCCCATCTCACGCGAAACGATACGCGCCACGGCCAGCGGATGCATAATATACGGTTCGCCCGAACGCCGGCGAGCTCCTTTATGCGCCTCTTTGGCCATATTAAAAGCCCGTGTAATAATATCGACCTTCCGGCGGTGATTCGAATTCAAATAATCGTTGAGAAGAGCCTGAAACTCATCTTCAATCAATTTTTCTTCGGCTGATAATTTTACTTCTTCATTCATAATTATTCCTTCATGAGCGGGGGCGCCACTTGGAGCGACGCCCTCGCCCAACTCTGACGTATTTTTATATGCGACGTTTAAGGGAAGGCGAAAATACAAATAAATCTACAAAAATGAGCAAAGAATAAGAAAAAAAGAAAGGAGGAGGGATGAAGTATGATGTATGATGTATGA
>DHOU01000038.1:64657-94115 GCA_002409745.1 Bacteroidales bacterium UBA5382 | reverse complement strand
TATGATGTATGATGTATGAAGTATGAAGTATGATATATGATATATGATGTATGATGTATGATGTATGATGGATGATGGATGATGGATGATGGGAGATGGATGATGGGAGATGGGAGACCGAAGACTGGAGACTGGAGACCGGAGACCGGAGACCGGAGACTTTAAACATTCGACATGTTGAATGAACAAAAAAACAGATTTGTTGTTTTAGGAACCAATAGGGGTGCCGTACATACAGGCTGAGATCATACCCAATCACCTGATCCGGATAATACCGGCGTAGGGAAAGAAAGAATCCTCCTCCCGAGGATCCGCATTTTCAGGTATCACATCTTACTCAATCCCCTTTTTTGTTTTACTAATCCGATGTGGAGAACAGTGTTTTTCCGCATCAAAAAAAATGATCGTAAATGAAAAAGGTTTTTATGACTTTCGCAGGAATACTGGCCCTGCAATCGATGGTATACGGACAACGGTATACCGACTCACAAGACAGTTTAAAAAACGTACAGTTGGAACAGGTGGTCGTATCCGCCACACGAGCCGGCAAAAACACGCCGATGACGTATACGGATATTTCTCAACCGGAGATTAAAAAAAACAACGCCGCGCGCAACATTCCCATTCTTTTGCAAAACATTCCGTCCCTCGTTTCGTACGGTGAGGACGGTACGGGAGCGGGATACAGCTACATGCGCATCCGGGGGGTCGATGCCAGCCGCATCAACGTCACGCTGAACGGCATGCCGTTGAACAACCCTGAAAGCCAGGATGTCTTTTGGATCAATTTGCCCGACTTGTCGAGCTCGTTGCAAAGCATTCAGATACAGCGCGGAGTCGGAACCTCCACAAACGGGTCGGGTGCTTTCGGCGCCAGCATTTCGCTGAAAACTGTCGGCGCCCGCTCCGAAGCTTACGGCGAAGCCTCCACGTCGGCGGGCAGCTACAACACGTTTACATCGAGCATCGCGGCCGGCACGGGAATCCTGAAAAACGGACTTTCGTTCGACGCCCGCTTTTCGCGCAACACCGGCGAGGGATATATCCGCAACGGCTTTATCGACCATTACAACTTGTTCACTTCCTTGTCGCATTACACCGATAATCAGCTGATTCGCCTGAGTTACATCAAGGGAAAGCAACGCACGGGCATCACTTGGGAAGGGGTCGATTCGACCCAAATAGAAAAAAACGGGCGCCGGTACAATCCCGCCGGCGAATATAAGGATGAAGCGGGAAGACGGCGTTATTACGACAACGAGACGGACAATTACTATTCCGACATCGCGCAATTGCAATACACCCGCCGGCTCAACGATGCGTTTGCCGTCAACGCCAACCTGAGTTACAATCACGGCTTCGGCTATTATGAAAACTATATAGAAGACGATTCGCTGAAATTCTACCGGGTGCCGGCGCAGGTGATCGACGGCGTAACGCATGAAGTGTCGGACCTCATCATCCAACAAAAGATGGATAATGATTTCTATGTGGCCAACATCGGCGCGGATTATATCCAAAACAACTGGAAAGTAAATGCCGGCGCGCTCTACAGCCGGTACAACGGGCGTCATTTCGGGAAACGCCCGTGGATACAATATGTAGCCTATCCGGAAAAAGAGAAAACGAACCCGGACGACATTTTCGAGAATTGGTATCATAGCAAGGCACGGAAAACCGAAGTCAGCGTATTCGCCAAAGCCGAATATCAATGGAACGACCGCCTCTCGCTCTTCGGCGACTTACAATATCGCCATATCCATTATACATTGAAAGGAGAAGACAAGGACTTTAAAGTGATGGACGGCGATTACCGGTATGACTTTCTGAATCCGAAAGCGGGAGTATTCTTCCGTCCCGATGAACGTAACAGTGTATATGCCTCGGTCGCCGTGGCGCAGCGCGAACCGATACGCAGCGACTTGAAAGAGGGGGCTAAAAGGGAAGATCATAAAGAACCTATCCGGCCCGAACGGATGATCGACTACGAACTCGGTTACCGCTACAACACTCAACAAGGACTTTACTTCGGAGCGAACATCTATTATATGGACTATCACAACCAGATGGTACAAACGGGCAAACTCGATGATGTGGGATACCGCTTATTGGAAAACGTAAAAAGCAGTTATCGCGCGGGAATCGAACTCGAAGCCTCCGTCCCGTTGTTCGCCGGCAAGTGGCGCCTGGATGCCAACGCCACCTTCAGCCGCAATAAAATCAATGATTACGCGGCTTATTACGACATGTACGACGCAAACGAAAATCCGCTTTATGACGAAAACAACAAAGCCCGGCAACAAAAAGAAGAATTTGAAAGCACCGACATCTCGTTCTCGCCCGATGTGATAAGCGCCGTATCGCTGGCATACAATCCTTTTTCGGCACTTTATTTCACCTTGACCGGAAAATATATCGGCAAGCAATATCTCGATAATACGTCGAATGACAGCAAGTCCATTCCGGGCTATTTCGTCAGCAACTTCTCCGCCGGCTACACGTTCGACAAGACGCCGCTGGGCAGCATCAACCTGCAAGTGTTTGTCAATAATTTATTGAACAAAGAATATGTCGCCAACGGATGGTCCGGCACCGGCATATACGATGGATTTAAAAGTGACTATGCGGGGTATTATCCGCAAGCAACCCGCAATTTCACGGCACGGTTGACGGTCAGTTTTTAAGATTGAAAAAGATTGATAAGAGATTGAAGAAGATTGATGCGTGAGCGGATATCTTCTTCAATCTTCTAAGAAACTGTTTTGAATTTTCCGAATGATCTAATTTTGTTTATTCTGTTATGCTGTTTTTTGCCCTTTTTTGCGCCTTTGAACTTTCCTTTCTTTCAAATAGCCCGCTATTCGATGCGAAACGAAAGTTCAAATCCATCAAAAGAAACCTAAAAAACAACGCATAAAAAAATTCAAAACAGTTTCTAACTTCCGGCAAATAATTTAGAAAATATAAAACGACAGTTTGCTAAGTTTCTTAACTTTGCAAGAAATAAAATCAAAAGATGGAAAGAACAGCAATTGTGAAAGAAATACGCCAAACCCTCCGGCAGATAACTCCGCCCGGTACCCGTGTCATACTTTATGGCAGCGAAGCTCGCGGCGAAGCCCGTCCCGACAGTGATATCGATTTACTGATTATTGTCGACAGGGATACTTTCAGCATCAAGGATGAGCAACTGATAACCCGGCCGCTTTACAAGATATTCATGCGTACGGGCATCCCTATCAGTCCGAAAGTGATACTCAAAAAGCATTGGGAAGAACGCCCGTTTAAAACACCTTTTCAACTGAATGTAATCAATGAAGGGATTCCGCTATGAAAGAACAAATGGACAGCGAAAGTCACCATGCATTAGTCAACACTCGAGCTTATTGACCAAGCCCGTATTTTTGTCTCAGAGATCGGGGAACTTCTCCAAGAATAAGGTGAAAGCAAGAAGCATGAATGAATTTCACCCCATCGCAGAAGAACATTCCTGACTTCCAATCTCCAACCTCCATCATACTTCATACTTCATACATCATACATCATACATCATACATCATACTTCATACATCATACTTCATACATCTTTTACATGCTTGCATTTTTCCAATCCGTTTGGTTTGAAATTATCGGAGCCGTCATCGGGCTCGCGTATCTATATCTCGAATACAAAGCCAATAAATGGCTGTGGCCCGTGGGCGTCCTCATGCCCGTGGTCTATGTGTTCATCTTTTATTACAGTAAGTTTTATGCCGACATGGGCATCTACATCTACTATTTTTTTGCCAGCATCTACGGTTGGCACAAATGGTCGAAAGGCAACTCCGGCGAAACGGAAATGCCCATCTCCTCTTTTCCCCGCCGATATGCGGGAGCGCTTGCCGCCATCGGCATCGCCATCTTCGCGCTTATCGCCTTTATCCTCGTCCGCTATACCGACAGTCCCGTGCCCTACGGCGATAGTTTTACCACCATGCTCAGCATCCTCGGCATGTGGATGCTGGCACACAAGTATGTGGAACAATGGGGATTGTGGTTTGCAGCCAACTTCTTCTCCACCGGGTTGTACCTCTGGAAAGGATTGTACCCCACGGCCGCTCTTTTTACCGTTTACACCGTTATTTCCGTGTTCGGATACTTCAAATGGCGGAAGATGATGAGGGAAGCAACTACCCCACCCTCTGCCTGACATGCAATTCATTCCGGTGATAGAGAAAACAAGCCCGGCGGTGAAAAAAAGACACCGGCTGAGGAGTAAACGCCCGTGACGGTAAAATAAATGCGAATGTCTATACGAGAAATGCCATCGACGGGCCAATAAATGTCCTCGATAGATAAATAAATAAGGGTAGATGCAGAAAAAACACCAAAGACGGTCAAATAAATTGAAGTTGATGTCAAATAAATGCCCGTGACTCTAAAATAAATAAGATTATCCATAAAATGAATACGGCTTATGGGCAAAGAAATGCCATCGTCCAAAGAAAAAATGCCATTGGATGAAAGATAAAAGAGACTGTCCGCAAAATAAATCGGATTGACTTCATCAAAAATACAATTTAACCTTAAATAAATCGCAGTGACTTTAAGATTTTCCCGTTTTCCATGCCATCATCAAATTTAGAAAACAAATCAAAAAAAAGAGTCCGTCAAACATCTTCATCGACAGGAAAAGACAAAAAGCATCTGTCCGAAACGACTATTCAATCCGGCCGAACACCTACTATTCAATACTTGAAAAAGAAAATCATATCATTTATAAGCGACAAAATGCCCAAAACAGGCACATAATACTGTATAATAATAAAGCAAAGCAAGCAAATTAATCATCGTTACATCTATTTAATATTATTTACATCCGAACTTAACCTTATTCTCTGCGAATTATCTACCTTTGCCTTTACATTTATAGAATAAAAAATAAGATAATAGAAAATCAATTGCGTTATGACAACAAAACAACAAAATTATTCCGACATGGCGCATACAGCCGGCAATACAGTAAAGGAAAACCAAACGTTATGGAGCGCCATCCCCCGTTTCGTTACATTAGACGAAAACCTGAATACGGCACTGGCAAATCTGGATAGCGCCGACAAAGAAGCGAAAATCATTACCACCGGCACCACGAAAGACAAGGAAAAGGCAAAAGCGCAGGCCATTGCCGCGATCATTAAAATCGCCGGACCGGCTTGCGTGTATGCCCTCGATAATAACAACAACGCCTTACACGACCATTTGAACGTGACGGAAACAACGTTCAAAAAAGTACAGGACGGCAATCTGCCGCAACTATTCAACAGTATCATCGAGAAGGTAAAACCCCTCGCGGAACCGTTGGTTGAGTTCGGAGTGGTTGCTGAAGATTTCACCGGCGCCGAAACCAAGATACAGGTTTATACCGATTTAGTAAATGATCCCCGCCAACTGATTACCGAACGCTCCACAAAAATCGAAAGCGTGGCATTCTATATCGACGAGTTGCATCAAATCTTCTACCGTCTTGACAAAATGATGTTGCTCTTCGTCGGTACCGAATTCTACAGCCAATACCGCAACGCCCGCAAAATCGTCGACCGCGGCACCCGCAAAAAAGCGGAAAAAGAAAACAAAAAAGCCGAACAATCATAAAGTAATTAAATGAACAACCTATTACAAATTGCTGACGGTTAGCATTCATACTAAAAATCATACTAATTTTAAACAAATGGAAACTCAAAAAAAAAGAACATGTTTACTGATAGTCTCGGTCATGCTTCTAATCGCAACCGGACTACCATCGTGCAGGCCCAAATCCGCCACGAGCGCTTTTAGTGAGGACGCGGCAGAAAAAGCCTATGTTGCACCCGGACAATACGATGAGTTTTACGATTTTGTGTCGGGAGGTTTCAGCGGACAGCTTGCCGTATACGGCCTTCCTTCCGGCAGATTATTGAAAGTGATTCCCGTATTTTCCGTCAACGGAGAAAACGGATGGGGCTTCAGCGAAGAGACAAAACCGATGCTCAACACTTCCAACGGATTTGTCCCATGGGACGATTCGCACCATGCCGATTTATCCCAAACCGGCGGAAACTATGACGGCCGATGGCTATTTATCAACGGAAACAATACTCCACGCATAGCCCGGATCGACTTGACAACCTTCAAAACGGCTGAGATAATTGAATTGCCCAATAGCGCCGGCAATCACTCCTCTCCTTTTGTGACGGAAAACACGGAATATGTGGTCGCAGGCACGCGCTTCAGCGTTCCTCCCGATTATGCCGACGGCGATGTGCCGATCAACAGCTACAAGGAAAATTTCAAGGGACATATCAGTTTCATCCAAGTGGATCCCGCTACAGGCCACATGACTTTATCATTCCAGCTTCTCGTGCCGGGATTCAATTTCGACCTGAGCCGCGCCGGAAAAGGCAAATCGCACGGATGGTCTTTCTTTTCTTGTTATAACACCGAACAGGCTCACTCTCTATTGGAAGTCAATGCATCTCAAAATGACAAGGATTTTATTTTAGCCGTAAACTGGAAAAAAATCGAAGAATATGTGAAAGCAGGTAAAGGACAAAAACAACCCTGCTCGTATGTGCACAATGTATGGAATGAAAACCGGCATGCGGCGACATCCGAAACGATGAAGGAGGCTTTGGTTTTGGATACCAAAGAAATCAACGACGCTTGTTATTTCATTCCTTGTCCCAAATCACCTCACGGCGTCGATATCGATCCTTCCGGCGAATACATTGTCGGCAGCGGTAAGTTAGCCGCCGTTATTCCGGTATTTAGTTTCGATAAGATTCAAAAAGCCATCGAAGACAAAGCTTTTGACGGACAGATAGAAGGAGTCAATGTCATTAAATACGAATCCGCCCTGTACGGGGAAGTGAAGGATTCCGGATTGGGAGCTTTGCACACGGAGTTTGACGATAGCGGAAATGCCTATACGAGTTTCTTTGTTTCTTCCGAGGTGGTAAAATGGAACATCAAAGAACTGAAAGTCTTAGACCGGGTACCCACCTATTATTCTATCGGACATCTTTCGGTGATGGGGGGAAACACCGTAAAACCTTACGGGAAATACCTGGTTGCCTACAACAAAATAACCAAAGACCGGTTTTTGCCTACCGGCCCCGAACTGACTCAAAGCGCTCAGTTGTACGATATCAGTGGAGACAAGATGAAACTCATTTTGGACTTTCCTACGGTCGGTGAACCGCACAATGCCGTCGCCCTTCCCGCAGATTTGATTAAGGATAAGCAGAAACAGTTCTACGACCTGGCCGAAAACCAGCATCCGTATGCCGCCAAATCCGAGAAAGAAGCGAAAGTGGTGAAAGAAGGCAACGTGGTACATATTTATATGACGGCGATACGCTCGCACATGGCTCCCGACAACATCGAAGGTATCACATTGGGAGATACCGTTTATTTCCATCTGACCAATATCGAACAGGAGTGGGATATCCCCCACGGGTTGGCTGTAAAGGGAAATACGAACGCGGAGTTGCTGGTGATGCCCGGGGAAACGCAAACATTGAAATGGGTTCCCGCAAAGACTGGCATATTCCCTTTCTACTGCACCGACTTTTGCAGTGCGCTGCATCAGGAAATGCAGGGTTATGTACGTGTTTCCGCCAAAGGAAGGAATGTTCCGCTCTCGTATACGCTGGACGATAAACCTGTCGGCAAATAAAAATACAAGCCTTGAGGGTGGTCAAAAGTAAATTTTATGAGCTTTTGATGCACCCTCAAAGTGCATAAACAAGCTTAGAACATGAATAAAAATAAGATATCCGCTCTGTCAACAATTCTATTAATCGTATGCGCCGTTTTGCTGGCTGCTTCCGTTTTTCTCCCCTTGTGGAGAATCGAACTATCGGCTCCCCAATATCCCGAAGGATTGGTATTGCAATTATATCCCGATAAAATAGGCGGAGATGTCGATGCGGTAAACGGCCTCAACCATTATATCGGAATGCAGACCTTGCATGCCGAAAACTTTGTCGAATTCACCGTTTTGCCCTATATCCTGGCTGCCTTTGCCGTATTGATTCTCGTTACTGCCATTCTCCGAAGCCGCAAAATGTCGTTGATCAGTTTCATTTCGTTTGTCGTTTTCGGCCTTATTTCCTTAGTCGACTTTTATCGATGGAACTACAACTACGGGCACAACTTAGATCCCACGGCTGCCATAAAAGTCCCAGGCATGGCCTATTCGCCTCCTGTTTTAGGCTATAAACAGCTCCTTAACTTCGGCGCCTATTCCATTCCCGATATCGGGGGTGTCCTGCTCCTTGTAGCCGCATTGATATTGGCTTTTGTCGTCATAAAAGAGTACCGGGCCCATCGTATCTTCAAGAAAAAGGGGGCGGCTGCAAATATCTTGTTCCTCCCGTTGTTGGCTCCGATTCTCTTTTCCTGCGTCAACGACCGTCCGCAAACTGTCCGACTGAACGAAGATGAATGTGAACGTTGCAGAATGACGATTGTCGATTCCAAATTCGATGCGCAAATTATCACCGATAAAGGCCGCTGTTTAAAATTCGACGATTTCTTTTGCCTTGTCAATTATTTGGAGGAAAACAAAGATGCCAAGGTGAAGAAGAGCTATGTTTCCGATTATTCGAAAGAAGATCGTTTCTTAGATGCGACGAAAGCCTTTTATATCAAAGGCGGGGACGTCAAAAGTCCGATGAACGGGAATATCGCCGCTTTCGAAACGCGAAAGGAGGCGGAAGAAGCAGCGACACAACTCCATGCGGAAATCATTTCATGGGAAGATATCGGTTTTTGATTCCCTGCTTTCTCATTCTTTTTTGCCACGGCGTTTCCTCCATGGTGCGTGCGGGAAGTATCCATGTGGGGAGCGGACGGCAAACGAACAGTATTTCCGAAGCCTTGGCTATGGCAAAGGCGGGCGATAGTATCATCGTTCATGAAGGCTTATACCGCGAAATGCCGGTTATTACCATTCCGGTCGTCTTAATAGGAATCGGCTCTCCCGTGATTGACGGCGGCAACAAAGGCGATGTGGTTTCCATTTTTGCAAATGAGGTGATCTTCGAAGGGTTTACCGTCATTCATTCGGGAAAGTCTTCCCTAAAAGAGTATTGCGGATTAAAAATAAACAGGGGTGTCTCCGGAGTGACGATCAAAGGCAATGAGTTTGCCGATAATTCCATCGGAATACTCGTTCAGGAGGCGCAGGGTTGCCGGCTGGAGGATAATAGGATAAGTACGTCCATTGCGGAAAACCCGCTCATCGGAAATGCCATCCATTGCTGGAAAAGCCGGAACCTTACCATCAAAGGAAATCATATCCGCAGGCACCGGGACGGCATCTATCTCGAATTCGTTTCCAATTCCGTCATCCGGGATAATGATGTCGCGCGATGTTTGAGGTATGGCCTGCACTTCATGTTCTCCAATTACGACGATTACCTCCATAATATATTCCATGAAAACGGAGCGGGCGTCGCCGTCATGTTTTCCAACCACATCAATATGCGGCACAATACGTTCCGAAACAACACGGGGGGAGCTTCTTACGGACTTTTGCTCAAGGACATTTCCCATGGTACTGTTTCCGGCAACGAATTTGCCCGAAATACGGTGGGTATCTTCATGGAAGGCGGCTTGTCGCTCACACTGCAAGAAAATGTTTTCCGCGAGAACGGCTGGGCCTTGCGCCTGATGGCAAGCAGCGTCGAAAATACGTTCAGCCGGAACAATTTCGTGGCAAACACTTTCGATGTCACCACCAACGGGAATTCCGTAAAGAACTATTTCAGCGGGAATTACTGGGACAAATACAAAGGGTACGATCTTAATCGCGACGGCATCGGCGACGTCCCCTATCATCCGTTAAGTTTATTCGCGATCATTTCGGAATATACGCCCGCCGCCATGCTGTTCTTCCGGAGTTTTCTGGTCGACCTGTTAGAGCAAACCGAAAGAATCATTCCTACCGTCACACCCCAAAACTTCGTGGACGACAAACCGGCAATTAAACAACATGCCCTATGATTACGATTCGGAATCTGCATAAACAATATCGGAAACTGCATGTCTTGAAAAATATCAATCTGGAGTTTGACGGCGCAAAGAAATGTATTGCCCTGATAGGCCCTAATGCTTGTGGCAAAACGACTCTTATCAAATGCATGCTGAATCTGGTAACGCCGCAAACGGGCGAGGTGATCATTTTCGGCCGGAATGTCCGCCGGGATTCGGAAATACGAAGGCTCATCGGCTTCATGCCGCAGGCGGCCAATTTCCCCGGCCATCTGTCCGTCGAAGATACTTTCCGCCTGATCAGGACGGTGAGAGGAGATCAAAACGAGGCGGACGACGAGCTCTATCAATCGTTTCACATGGACCGGATTGCTACGAAGAAAATGGGGACCTTGTCCGGGGGAACCGTTCAAAAAGTAAGCGCTGCGCTTGCTTTTATGTTCCGCCCGCAACTGATTATTCTCGATGAACCTTTCGCCGGACTCGATCCTTTGGCCTCGGCTATCCTGAAAGAAAAGATATCGAAAGAGAAAGATAACGGGAAGCTGATTTTTATCACGTCTCACGTCCTGAGCGAACTCGATAATCTTGCCTCGCATATCGTGTTTATGGAAGAAGGCGAAGTGTTGTTTTATAAACCGGTCCGTACCCTTTTGGAGGATACGGGGGAACCGGCTATCACAGATGCGGTTATGAAAATCCTTAGACAAACGCAACATGAATAATATAGCGAAGATTATATTCCTCGATATCCTGAAAAGTAAAATAACGCTCATTTATTTTATCGTCCTCGCCTTGGTATCATGGATATCTTTCCTGCTCGAAGAAAGCCAGTCCAAAGCCGTGTTGACGGTCATGTATATCGTACTTTTCAGCGTACCGCTCATGGCGTTGCTATATTCCACCATATATATTTACAACAGCAAGGAATTCATCACGCTCCTGTTGAGCCAGCCCATCAAAAGAGGACGTCTTTGGGGTAGCATCTACACGGGAGTCTCCGGCAGCCTCTGTCTTGCTTTTGTAGCAGGCGCAGGCATCCCGGTTATCGTGTATTCTTTCAACATGACCGGATTTTTACTTCTCGGCATGGGAATAGGCATCACCCTCATCTCCGTATCCCTCGCTTTTCTTATCGCTGTATATACCGATGACAAATCCGTCGGCATAGGGATTTCCATTCTGCTATGGTTGTTTTTCACCCTGCTTTACGATGCGATTCTACTATTTCTTTTGTTCCAATTCAGCGATTATCCGATAGAGGGACTGACCATGCTGCTGCTAATGTTGAATCCGGTCGATCTGGCGCGATTGCAAATCATGCTCCGGTTAGATATTGCAGCTATGTTAGGGTATTCGGGAGCCGTATTTATCGATATGTTCGGGACAACCTGGAGCGCCGTTCTCTCTTTCATCGTATTATTGGCTTGGATCGTCATCCCTTACCTCCTCTCCCTAAAAAGATTCCGCAAAAAAGATATCGTTTAAGTCGATTATTCAACAAACAGGATTGCTCACTAAAAGATATCATCATTCATAATTATTTTCTACTTTTGCAATAACAATTAAAATAAAGTGTATGTCGCGGTTCATTAATCCCTTTACGGATGTAGGGTTTAAAAAGATATTCGGACAAGAAGTCAGTAAAGAGTTGATCATCGAATTTCTAAACGATTTATTGGTTGGAGAGAAAACAATCAAAGACATCCGCTTTCTCGACAAGGAGCTTTTACCGGAATTTGAGGGCGATCGTGGAGCGATTTACGTATTACCTCTCGCAGGCCGTTACCCGTCAGGGGGAACGCGGAGGAGACTGGATGTTCGAACTAAAACCGGTTTACGGAGTCTTTTTCATGAATTTCCGTTTGCAGGATACCCCGGGAAAGTTACGGTCGGACATCGTGCTTTCCGACCGTGATACGCATGAACAATTCACGGATAAACTACGTTTTATTTTCATAGAACTTCCTTGTTTCACAAAAGAAGAACAGGAATGCGAAACAGATTTCGAACGATGGATTTATATATTAAAGAATATGGAAACACTGAAAAGAATTCCTTTTAAAACCCGCAAGGCAGCTTTTGAAAAGTTGGAGAAGATTGCGGACATCGCTTCCCTGAGCAAAGAGGAGCGGGAAAAGTACGACGAGAGCATCAAGGTCTATCGCGACCACTTGGCTACGATTGCCTATGCACAACAAGAAGGCAGAGCTAAAGGAATAGCCGAAGGACGAGTTGAAGGACGGGCTAAAGGAATAATCGAAGGAAAAACAGAGACGGCTCGCAACATGAAAGCTGAAGGGCTGTCGCTTCCGGTTATTACTAAAATCACCGGACTTTCTGCCGAAGAAATCGAAAAGCTCTAACCCATTAATTGATCGTTTACGGGTACTTGCTTCGATAATTTGGCTTTCCTAACCCGACGATTATCGGGAATCAAGAATTTTGAGAACAGCGAAAGGCGCGCCTCGGGCGGGATAGCAGGAATGTAACAAAAACGTAACATTATCTTAACAACTTTCGCGGTTTTCTTTCAAAAAAAATGAGTTATTTTGCTTTCCGAAATCTTAGAAAGAGTGGTTATATGAAAAAAGTTTTTGCTTCCGCTATAAAAGAGAATGATGTTCATCGTAGGGTCGCCTCATTCCATTCGTCGCAGGATATGACTGATAAAGAGATACTCGAAATATATAAGCATCTCAATACAAAAGTCGAAAAAATAGGTGCGGCATTCAAGAAAAACAAGAATGGCAAACTCACCGACGACGAACTCAACGAAGCGTTGCGCTACTGACGGCTATTTATCCAATTTACCGATAAAATTTTCGCGATACGTATCCCCTATGGGTATTTGCCGATTTCCGATAATGATACGGTTCTTGGAGATGCTTTCTATTTTGTCTTTCCTGATAATGTAAGACCGGTGTACCCGCACAAAACGATTCTTCGGTAGTTTTTCTTCCATGGTCTTCAGGCTCATTAACGAAAGAATAGGCCGCCCGGCGCTTTCGGTATAAATCTTCACGTAATCTTTCAACCCTTCGATATAAAGAATGTCGTCGTATAAGATATGAATCAGCTTATACTCCGATTTCACAAAAATGCCCGATTCGTTTTCATCTCCCGATGTATTCCGCCCCGCCGAAGTCATCTCGAACCAATGGAGCGCTTTCTTGGCAGCCGTCAGAAAGTCGGCATACGAAAAAGGCTTCAACAAGTAATCCAGCGCACTCACCTTATAGCCCTGCAAAGCATATTCACTAAAGGCGGTGGTAAAGATCAACCGCGTGTTTGCCGAAACCGAACGGGCAAACTCCATGCCATTGACTTCCGGCATCTGGATATCCAAAAAAAGCACATCCACCTGCTCCTCCTCGATACGGTTCATCGCCGATACGGCATTGCTGTACTTGCCCGTTAATTTCAGGAAGGGTGTTTTCTCCACATACGACTCCAACAACGACAGGGCCAGCGGCTCATCATCCACGATCCAACAATTCAGTATCATTCGCTTCTTTTTTTGTATCAATAATCAGCGTTGTCGTATACACATCGCCGTCGATACGATGCTTCCAGGTATAATTTCCGGGATAGACGAGTTGCAAACGCTTCTTCACCAACTCCAGCCCGATACCGCTTCCGCTTTTGTCGGACTCGGTTTTGGGAAAATAACTGTTTTTGCAGATAAACTCCACCTTTCCCTCCGGAAGTTCGCGTAACGTAATATCGATAAACGACGGCTTATGGCTGCTCACGCCATGCTTGAACGCATTTTCAATCAAAGATATAAAAATTAATGGAGCAATCATCGTGCGCGAGGTTTTGTTGACATTCATGTGGGTGGTTACCGTCACATTATCGGCCAACCGGATACGCATCAGTTCGATGTAATTATGGATAAAGCTCATCTCTTGCGCCAGCGGCACATAACTCTGGCTGTTGTCATAAAGCAGATGACGCAAGAGCTTGCTCAATTCCATCACGGCCGTTTGAGCCTTCGGCGGGTCGAACTCGATGAGCGCATAGATATTATTCAAGGTATTCAGAAGGAAATGCGGACTGATTTGGTTCTTAAGATTCTGCAATTCCGCTTCGGATTTGGCCCTTTCCAACTCTTTGCGTTCGTTTTCCACCTTAAACCACCGTTCGCTCATGCGGATGGCAACGCTCAATCCGGTCATCAGCAATAACGACGTGGCATTCCGGATGACAAAAAACCAAGGCGAAGGTCCCCGACGGCGAAAACGCGGACGAAATTCGGGATTCAGAAAGCGGTAAATCTCATATCCGTAATGCATCAACAATGCTATACCGGTTATCAACAGGATGTTGTAAAAGATAAACTCTTTGGTCTTTCCTTTGAACAAAACTTGTTTAATCAACACAAAATAATTCAGATAGAATACTAATAAAAAGGAAAGCATCTCCGGCACGGAACGCATAAAGCGCTTCCACTGAAAAACACTATCGAAATCAGAGAAGAAATACGGGAGTATGAAAATAATTCCCCACAGCAACACATGTATAAAGGGATTATTATATCCTTTTCTTTTTTTAGGTTCCATTATTTGTTCCTTTTAGTCTCCGGTCTCCGGTCTCCAGTCTCATTGTCTTATTGTCTCCTTGTCTTTTAAAATCGGCCTCCGCCAGGCCCCCCTCCGGGAGGGCCGAAACGCCGGTCACGCATCATATCATCTTGCGTAGCGCCTCCTTTAAAGATATTGAAGCGGTACACGAAATGCACCATAAAATAACTCGTAAGCGTATTCGTCGTCGTATCGCGAATATAATTCGACGATACACTGCGACTGATATTGCTACGCTGCTGCAAGATATCATATATCTTCAAACGAAGTGTTCCGTTCTTTTGTTTAAACAATTGTTTCTGTATCGAAGCGTTCCACAACCATTCGTTCTGTTCGTATCCGTCGGAATATCCGGAGTTCGTGGAATAGGTTACATCGCTTTCAACCGATAAATCCCAAGGTAGGTAAATGGTGGTATTGCCCGAGCCTCCATAGTTGAAGTATTCTTGATTCTGTTGTCCCTCGAGACTATTTTTCACGGAGTTGTAATTAATATTTCCGCGAACGCCGAAATCAAAGGCATCCGAACGGTACGTTAATCCGAGTGATTCCGACAAATTCAACCGCCGGTTCAGATTGTCCTCGTTGTTCGAGAAACCGTTGGTGTGATTATAGCCCGCATACGACATAGAGAACACCGAAAACTTGATGTTCTTCAGCGGCACGTTCATGATGAGCCGTCCGTCGGCATTCCAGTTACCCGCCACATTACGGTAAGTCGTTTCTTTTCGTCCGGTAGAAATATCGGTAGAGGTTGACGACACGATGTCGTTGGTACGATATCCGGCATTGACAAACGTCATGATCGAACGGGCCTTTTCGGGATTCGAATGATGATAGCGAAGGTTTAACCGGTGCTCGAACGACGGTTTCAGTTCGGGATTACCGTAGGTCACATTCAGCGGATCCGACACGTCGACAACCGGCGAGAGTTGTGTGACCGACGGTTGATCGGTATCCCCGAAATAGCGGATTCGCAGGTTGTGCGTACGGCTCCAGCGATAGTTAAACTGTGCCATAGGCGAATAGTTTACCACTGTTTGTTGCACGTTATCGATTTCTTCGGCGCCGATAAATGTTTTACTGTGCGAACGCGCGGGTTGAACCGAAAAACCAAACATATAATCGTATTTTTCGCCTACTCCCCGGAAATTCAACTCGATCTCCTGATTCTCAAACGTATTTTCCAGCCGCTTGCTGTAAGCTGAGTCGAGCACTTCATAATTTCCGGCACCGTCTTTCGAACGCGTATCTTTATCCGACTCCGACAGGTTTTGCCGGTAACTGTAAGCCAACTGGAGGTACTTGTTTTTACCGATCGGCTCCACATACGACAAATATCCTCTCAGGTTCCGGCTGTTATTGGCATAGGTGAAACGTTGATCGATAAGATCATCTTCGCGTTCTCCGGTGTAATAAGTATTCGAGACATTGGTTCCGGAGTTCTGCGAATCGCTGAAATCGCCTCGTAACTGGGCGCTCAACACACGCCCTTTCTTACCCAATTCGCGGCTGGCATCGAGGCGCAGGCGAACTTCCTTGCCGTCGCCCTCCGACACATACTGCGAGTTACCATTGTTAATGGTATCATTCGATAGTTCGGTGGTTGTTAAGAAATCGCCCGACTCCATGCGCCGATTATTGTAAAGAGCCACTTCCGGCCGGAAGATAATCGTGGTGAGCGAATCCGGCTCCCACTCCATCCGAAGGTCTACATTGATATTTTGGCTCCTGTTGTTGGCCAGATTGTTCTCGCTTTCCAACGTATTGCCGCTGCTCAGCAAATTTTGAGTCAATACCGACGAAGTCACGTCATTATCGGTATATCCGTAACGCGCATTTCCTCCTAACTTGAAATTCGGCTTCAGTTGGGTGCTGAAGTTACCTCCGGCATTGGCCGAAGTGGTTATACCGTCTTGCGATCCGAAACCTCCGCCACGTCGTCCACGTCCGCCGATTCCGCTGAACATCGACGACGCCAGATCAGAGAAGCCGGCATTGTTCGTATTGTTGATTCCCCCCAAAAAGGTGTACTGATTCTTGTCTTTCATATAATTCACCATCGCATTGGCCTCATAACGATCTTGACTCCCATAACCGGCAAAAGCGTTACCGAAAAGGCCTTCTTTCATGCCCGGTTGCACGGTAAGATTAATCACTGTCTCTTCGTCCCCGTCATCGAAACCCGTCATGCGCGCTATCTCCGTTTTGCGATCGAGTATTTGCAGTTTATCGACCATCTTGGCGGGAAGATTTTTCGATGCCACCTTCGGATCGTCGCTGAAAAATTCTTCTCCATCGACCAATATCTTCTTAATTTCTCGGCCGTTTACCGTTATTTTTCCGTCGGTACCCACTTCCACACCCGGCATCTTTTTCAGCAGATCTTCCACCACTGCACTCTCCGTCACTTTATAGGAAGCGGCATTGTATTCAATCGTATCTCCCTTGACCGATATCTCCGGGGCTTTTGCGGTTACCACGGTTTCGGACAATAATATAGCATCGGTGGTCATCACAACGTCGCCCAACGAGGCTTGCGGATGGGAAGCCGTTACCGTTACATTTTTATAAACATCCGTATAGCCGATAAAAGAGATATGCACGATGTAAGATCCGTTATTGACGGGTATCGAAAATGCTCCGTCGGAACCGGAGGTCTTTCCGCCCACGAACGTGCTGTCGGATTGCGTCAAAATACGGATATTCGCCAACGGGATGGCTTCCTGCGTATCTTCTTCAACCACCTTTCCCGATATCGTGCCCTTGCTTTGGGCAAACACGGAAAAAGAGAAAAGAGATACAGACAACAAAACAAAAAACACTCTTTTTGTACGATGATGCTTCAATGACGATTCCATATATTTCTGACGTTTATTTCCTTCTAACCAAATTTTCACAAAAATACACTCCTTTCTGTCCCTATACAAAAGGAATAGACAAACGCCGTCATTTCATCGACAAACACCGTTTTTCCTGGAATGTAGCTCTTATGGCGTCCCCATCTAACGGCTTCATTCGTTTGACGGATAAATAAAAAAACGGACCGCACATCCCGTGTAGTCCGCTAAATAGAATTTTTTACCATGGGGGTAAAAAAGTATCAATCGATAACCGAAAAACCGGTATAGGGTACCAATACTTCCGGTATCGTTATTCCTGATGGGGTTTGATTATTCTCCAGCAGCGCCGCCATGATGCGAGGCAAAGCTAAAGCGCTTCCGTTAAGCGTGTGACATAACTGAGTCTTGCGGTGCTCATCGCGATAACGGCACTTCAACCGGTTGGCCTGATAGCTTTCGAAATTGGATACCGAACTGACTTCCAGCCAACGCTGCTGAGCGGCCGAAAACACTTCGAAATCGAAGGTCAAGGCCGATGTAAAGCTCAAGTCGCCCCCGCAAAGACGCAAAATACGCCACGGCAATTTGAGTTTTTCGACCAGCGTCTGTACGTATCGCACCATATCTTCCAGCCGGGCGTAGGAGTTTTCCGGCTTTTCAATGCATACGATTTCCACTTTGTCGAATTGGTGCAATCGGTTTAATCCGCGCACATCCTTACCGTACGATCCGGCTTCGCGGCGGAAACAGGCCGAATAAGCCGTATTTTTTATCGGCAGATCTTTTTCCTCCAGAATGACATCGCGGTAAATATTCGTCACCGGGACCTCCGCCGTAGGGATCAGATATAAATCGTCCAAATCCACATGATACATCTGGCTGTCTTTATCCGGCAATTGCCCGGTTCCGAATCCCGATGCGGCATTCACCACATAAGGAGGTTGTATTTCGGTAAATCCCTCGTCGCGGGCGCAATCCAAAAAGAAATTAATCAACGAACGTTGCAAACGGGCGCCTTTTCCTTTATAAACAGGGAAACCCGCGCCGGAAATTTTCACCCCTAACTCGAAATCGATGATATCGTATTTTTTTGCTAATTCCCAATGCGGAAGCGCTTCGGCCGATAAAGTAGGAATCGTTCCTCCTGTCTTTTCAATCGCATTGTCTTCGGAACCTTTTCCTTCGGGAACCGACTCGTGGGGCAAATTAGGAATGGTTACTAATAAACGGTGCATTTTTTCTTCCGCATCTTTCAAAGTGGCCTCATAGGTTTTCGACGTTTCCTTCAACTCACCTACGTTGGAACGTACCTTTTCGGCTTCTTCCTTGCGGCCTTCTTTCATGAGTTGTCCGATGGAGCGCGAGTGAGTGTTTATCTCCGATAATAATTGATCGAGACTCGTTTGGGTAGTCCTCCGCAATTCATCCAATGCTACGATCTCGTGAATAATGGCTTCCGCATCAAAATGCTTTTTCGCTAATCTTTTAATCACCTCTTCCGGATCGTTCTTTATAACTTTAAGTGAGAGCATAATAATTAATAATAATGTATCAATAGTTTTTTCGGAATTAATAAACATGCAAAGGTAACAAAAAGAGAGAAAAGAACAAAGACAATCCCCATCGCTTAAAAAAGAGTCAGTATTTGTAAACTCATCGAGGGCGTCGCTTCAAGCAACACCCTCGGTAACGTTTAATCGGGTAATAAATGAGTCTTAAAAGAGTTGGAAATGAAGAAATTCACGAGACTCTTTATCACGTTGTTTTTTTTGATGATAATAACGCGCAATATAATAAGCAATCCCGGTCAGTGCCGCTACGGTCAAAATGTCTTTAAATGTATTTGTCTTCATCGATTCGTTTTATTATTTATAACAAAAATCAAAATAGAATGTTTTATCTAATAGATGAAGATTCTTCAAAAAAGCTGCACAAAAAAAGAAAAAGATTCATTAATTAATATAAATTCAATCGCCTTGTCTATATTTTATAATGAAAACCCGATCGGTTTTCTCACTTATTCTAAACCGGTTATCAGCGCGCTTTCCCACGATCCAAACAATATCGTCTTTTGATGTAAGTATCCATACGTCTTCTTTATCTTTCAAACTGAATTTACGGTCATTGAAATAATCGCTCAGCTTCTTCTTCCCTTTCATTCCGAACGGAACGAACCAATCGCCGGCGTTCCATTTGCGAAGGAGCAACGGAAAAGAAAGCTTGTCCATATCGGCCGATAACGTAAGCGGTGACTTGTCTAACTTTACACCTCTCTTTTCTATCCGGATATCTAAATGTACGGGCGAAGTAATTTGGCTCGTCTCCGCACCGATAGTATACTCGCGGACATCATTTTCTGAGGAGGAAAGGCGATCCAAAATGAAATAAGAACGATCTTTTATCAACCGGTAACCGTCGGAATAGAAAGTTTTTCCCGAAATAGCATTCACACTCTCCAGCGCATCATCTATCGTGGAGGGGGTGAATCCTAAAGGCGATAATATCTCATATAATACGGCCGAAGGCGACACCGTTTCCAACAGAGCCTCGATATCGATCTTATCCTTCCGGTAAACGTCTTTCACGGCTTTGCGGATAGAATCATCGTACACCTTTTTTACTTCCGCAAGATGGCGCGACGTGTTGAAAATAGAGTCCTTGACTGAGGGATTCAGTTTCTCCAGCGCCGGAATAATGTTTAACCGCAAGGCATTTCTCAAGTAATAATCATCGTTGTTGGTGCTGTCTGTCACATACGGGATAGCGTGCTCTTTCACATAGTGTTCCACTTCTGCACGTGTCAGACACAACAACGGACGGACAATATAGCCGTTCTTCGCGGCGATGCCTGTTAATCCTCTGATTCCCGTACCACGTAGTAAATTGAGTAATACCGTTTCGACCGAATCATCCTGATGATGGGCGATGGCGACGGCTTGCGGTTGATATTCCCGGCGAAGCGTTTCAAACCAGTCGTAACGTAATTCCCGGGCGGCCATCTCTACCGAAATCTTCTTGCGGGCAGCATATGCGAAAGTATCAAAATCGATGGTCTTTAAATCGATATCGTGACGCTCACACCATTCCTTCACGAAGCCGGCATCCCGGTCGGATTCGGCTCCCCGCAAATGGAAATGACAGTGAGCCGCCATACACTCGTACCCCAACTTTATCAGCACATCGAGCAACACCATCGAATCCATTCCGCCGCTTAAACCCACAATGACTTTAGCATGCGGCGTCAACAAGTTATTTTGCCCGATAAATCTCCGTACCCTGTTCAGCATCTGTAAAATGATTCTTGCATCGGCAAAAATACATATTTCGCCCTTACAAACCGAGTATTGTTCACAAATCTTTTCCTTAAAAGACCGGCGAATCGTCAGAAAAAGTGTATTTTTGTACAATTGAATCATTTTATGGCTATTCGCAATGAATATAACTGAAAAAATAGAAGGACTTCTTGTAGAAATTGACAAACTAACCGCTTCCGGAGCCGAGGAAC
The DNA here is from genome assembly GCA_002409745.1 of Bacteroidales bacterium UBA5382. Classification (GTDB taxonomy): domain Bacteria; phylum Bacteroidota; class Bacteroidia; order Bacteroidales; family Dysgonomonadaceae; genus Limibacterium; species Limibacterium fermenti. The sequence goes on along the minus strand of DHOU01000038.1, from coordinate 73,167 downwards.
TGGAAGCCTTGCGCATTAAATATCTCAGTAAAAAAGGCATCGTGTCTTCTTTGATGGAAGAGTTTCGGAATATCCCTTCCGACCAAAAACGGGAAGTGGGTAAAAACCTGAATGAATTAAAGCAGAAAACACAGCACAAAATACAATCGCTGAAAGATCAATTCGAGACTTCCTCGTCTTCATCCGGCGAAATAGATCTTACCCGCACTTCATATCCTATTCCTTTGGGCACGCGCCATCCTATCTCGTTGGTCAAAGAAGAAATTTGCTCTATCTTTAAGCGTTTGGGCTTTTCCATTGCCGAAGGCCCCGAAGTGGAAGACGATTGGCATGTTTTTTCTTCGTTGAATTTTGCAGAAGATCATCCGGCGCGCGATATGCAGGATACTTTTTTCGTTCAAAGCAATCCCGATATATTGCTGCGTACGCATACTTCTTCGGTGCAAACGCGGGTAATGGAAAAAACACAACCGCCTATTCGCATCATCTGTCCGGGACGGGTATATAGAAACGAAGCCATTTCTGCCCGGGCTCATTGTTTTTTCCATCAGGTGGAAGCATTGTATATCGATAAGAATGTATCGTTTGCCGACTTGAAGCAGGCCTTGCTTTTCTTCGCAAAAGAGATGTTCGGTTCCAATACGCGTATCCGTTTGCGGCCGTCTTATTTCCCTTTTACAGAGCCCAGCGCCGAAATGGATATTTCCTGCCATATTTGCGGAGGAAAAGGATGCAATATCTGTAAGCATACGGGATGGGTGGAAATCATGGGATGCGGCATGGTCGATCCCAACGTCCTTGAAAATTGCGGTATTGACAGCAGTGTATATTCGGGCTATGCTTTAGGGATGGGCATCGAACGCATTGCGATGCTGAAGTATCAGATTAACGATATACGGTTATTTTTTGATAACGACATCCGCTTCCTTCATCAGTTTGAATCGGCTTATTAAACTTTAATTTTCCTCTGTTATGAGAAGAATACATCTGTTACTCTTAGCTTGTTTAGCAATATTCGTCACGGCTTACGGACAAAAAACCACGCGGGTGAATGCCGTTAAAGCGAACGATTACGGAATCGTCTATTCGCTTCCCAAAACATTGTTCGAAATAAAACTATTAGTTAAAAAGACCACGTATCAGCGTGGCGATTTTTATCAATATGCCCAACGCTACTTGGGCATTGAAAAACCGATTACCGAAAGCAAATCGGTTTATAGCGTAGAGGATATAAAGGTGGCCAATAAAGGCATTGCCGACAAAACGAATTCCTTTATGATCGAATTCCGCTCCAACACGCTGGAGCCTTATGTCTATCTGCGTGAAGACGGGGTTATTTGTTCGGTAAATGCTCAACCGGAACAGGCAACGGCACAAGAAATGGAAGTTCCGCCGTCCACCTTTCCCTCATCCAATCCGCAGCGCTTCTTTTCGGAAGAAATACTTCTGGCCGGATCGACGGCAAAACAAGCAGAACTGGTATCGAAGCAAATCCTTCAATTACGCCGGAGCCGCAACGATATCCTTACCGGAGAAGCCGAATCGATGCCTCCCGACGGAAATGCCTATAAAGTGGTCATGGAAGAATTGAATAATCAGGAGAAAGCGCTTACAGAACTCTTTGCTGGTAGTGTCCATACGGAATATTTTATTCATGCGGTGTCGTTAACTCCCGATGAGAAAAATATTACGCGGAAGGTCGTCGCTCGTTTTTCGGAAAAATTAGGCCCGTTGGACGAAGATAATTTAGCCGGAGCACCTCTTTATTTATCATTAGAAAGCAAAACGCCCAAAGTCGATTTGCCCTTATCGGAAAAAGACCGCGATCGGCTGGAAAAGAAATTAACGGAAGGATTGGTATACAATATTCCGGGTAAGGCGCTCCTCACCATAGAACTGAATGAGCGCAAACAATCATTGGATGTAGATGTGGTACAATACGGAACACAAGATGTTCTCGTCAAAAAAATGTTCGACAATTTCAAGCAACCCATTAAGGTGATTTTCTACCCTGAATTGGGTGCCATCAAACAAATTATTCAATAATAAATATCGTATGAAAATAAATTACGGCTCTTCTTTCTTTATTATTCTCGGAGTCCTTTCTTTCGGTCTTCTCTTTTCTTGTAAAGATAAAAAAGCGGGGGATGACTTTTCGATCGAATTTGATACGATCCGCGTGGAGAAAAGAATTCCTTTATTGGAACAGGAAAACGATACGACTCTTCCGTATTCGGATGTGAGCATCGGATTTGTTTATCCTAAAAAGTTCCGTAATCCGGAAGATTTAGCCCGCCTGCAACAAATAGTGAAAGGAACATTTTTCAACAATCAAAAATACGATAGTCTATCGGCGGAAGAAGCGGTTGATAAATATCTCGCTGACTATACGGCAGAGTATCGGGTATTAGCAGATGATTTCTATACCGATAAAACCCGTCTGGAAGGAAAAACACCTTCCTGGTATTGGTATTATATGAATAACGATAATAGAATATTGTTCCAAAACGACTCGCTGCTAAGTTATGCCGTCGAGTATAGCGATTATACCGGCGGAGCACACGGTTCTTTTCACGTGACTTACGTCAATATCGATCTCAACGAATTGACGACCCTTTCGGAAGAAGACCTTTTTGTCCCCAACTATTTCAAGCCGTTAACGGAGAAAATCGTCCGTAATCTGATGAAAAAGTATAACGTAACCGTCCCCGATTCGTTGATTTCAGAAGGATTTTTCGAAGTCGAGGATATCGTTCCGAATAATAATTTTTGGCTGAGTAACGAAGGTATCCACTATTCATATAATCAATACGAAATTGCCCCTTATGCAATGGGTGTGATTGATGTGACGATACCCTATTCCGAACTAAAAGACATCCTTAAGCCCAACAGTCCGGTTGAGCAATTCATTCACAACAATATTTCGAAAGAATAACCTTTTAAAAAAATAGCCTGCGGAATCACTCGTCGTGATTCCGCAGGTTCAATTAGAAGCGCCTTTAATTCTGCTTTTGGGCGAACCGGTGGTAAGCGATGCGGCCTACCGGTAAAACATTAAAACATCGGTAATTGATAAATGAACCCTACGGAAATTCTATTCGTATGGTAGTCGGTCAGAGCGGCTCTTTTTTCATATTGAAAAGCCCGTCCTACATACGTTAAAAAGAAATGCAGATTACTTTCCATCGGATAATATTCGATTCCGGTAAAATATCCCAGTGATGTGCGATATTTTCCTTTTTCAAATTCATCATACGTTTTGGTTAAAGAAGCCGTTTCGTACATTCCTTGTAAAAAAACATTCCATAAAGGATGAACCCGGAAGTTGAATTTTGAAACAAACGACAAGTATCCGGCATCAAACGCATTTCTTGTTCCATCATGTAAAATAGTACTCATAATACCCTCCCGATCCAAACCTTCCCGGGAATACATGATATCAAAAAACATATTTGCTTTAGGACTGAATGTAATATCATTGCCAAATGCTAAATAGAGTTGATTCCTGCTTTTGGCTTCACTCATGATAGAGGCCGACCAGCGAGTTTTATAAGCTCCGCCGAACATATTTCCGTTCCAATTAAGCGTATAGACAAAAGGCAGTTTACTTTTTTCAATACCGGGCGCGATATACGTTTTCTCGAAAGTATTATTTAGTCCGTTTAATACCTGAAACTGCAATTGGTGAGCCGGTGTGATATCATACGCAATATTAATACCTGTAAGGAAATTGCTCATATATTCTATCATATCGCTATATTCATAAATTTCTATGGGATTCAAGTCGAATTCAATTCCCCCGTAGGCAGCACATTGTTTTCCCGCAAATAACGAGAGTTTATCGGACAATTTGACACCTATTCCTGCAACATCAATCGAAGTGGGCATATTATCAAAAGCATTTCCGGCATCATTTGGCCTGTTCAATCGTTGCCTCCATCGGTAAGAAAGCCAATCGTTGATATTTCCTTTTGCTTCTATACGGAATTGGCGCATATTAAAACCGGAGCCTTGAAACCCGTCGTTATCGATATAACTGTCAAAGCTACTATGCATATTGAGGAAGAAGTTGAATTTGTCGGCTTTCTTTTCTACTTTGGCCACTCTTTCGAGTAAAGTCGACTCGTCAGGATAAGAAGCATTTTGCTGAGCAAAAATGATACTACTTATGCAACAAATATATATGACAAGAATAATTCCTCTTTTCATAATTGTGTCATTTAGTATTCATTAAAATAATTCTGTATTTTTTTCCAATCGGAAGTTTTTGTTAAAGCCAACATTAACAGAATACGCGCTTTCTGCGGATTCAATTCTTGCGAAGCGATAAACTGATATTTATTGTCGTCAACCTCCGCATCCAGAGTGGTAGGACCAGTCGGAACTCTGGAAGAACGGACAACCAATATGTCTTTCTTACGAGCTTCTACTAGTCCCGGAAAAATATTCTTATGAATATTTCCATTTCCCACACCCGCATGGATAATTCCTTTATAGCCGTTGTTGATTAATGCTTTTAAAGCATGATCTTCAACATTTGAATAACTGTATATGATCCCGACCTTTGGTAATTCATTTAAATTAGCTACATCAAAATCGGATTGGAATGTATGTTTTTTGACGGGAACTTCAGAGAAAAAGACTTTACCGTTATGAACATATCCCAAAGGGCCTGAATTGGGAGATTTAAAGGTTTCCACCTCCACTGTATTTGTTTTCAATACATTATGAGCTCCCAAAATCATTCCATTCATAGCCACTAAGACTCCTTTACCTTTAGATTCTTTAGAAGCTGCCACCACAACCGCATTGTAAAGATTCAAAGGTCCGTCTGCACTCATGGCGGTAGAAGGGCGCATAGAACCTACCAAGACAACCGGTTTATCGCTTTTGACCGTTAAGTTCAGGAAAAAAGCGGTTTCTTCCATCGTGTCGGTTCCGTGGGTAATGACAATACCGTCTACATCGCCACGGGCGAACAATTCATTGATTCGTTTCGCCAAAATCAACCATACCTCGTCATTCATATCCTGAGAACCTATTTTTACGATTTGTTCTCCGGTTACATTCGCGATTTCATTTACTTCAGGTACGGCATCCAAAAGGGTGCCGATAGCCACTTGTCCGGCAGTATAAGTTGTTTTTGTAGAAGAAGTTCCGGTACCTGCAATAGTACCGCCGGTTGCTAAAATGTACACATTCGGCTTTTGTGCAAAGGCTACAGCCAATGAGAGCCATAGAAAAAGCCCTACGAACAATAGATTTTTTTTTGTTTTCATAAGAATAAAATTAAAATATCAATAAATTATAAATCAGAAAAATAACTGTACCAACCCTAATCCTACTATAATAGCTACCGTAGTAGCTACTAAACCAGGCATCATAAAAGAGTGATTCAGTATATATTTACCTATATGGGTAGATCCCGTCCGGTCAAAATTAATTGCCGCAACAACAGTCGGATAATTGGGTATGAAAAAATATCCGTTTACCGCAGGAAATAAGGCAATAAGCGTATAGGGAGATACCGCTAATGCGATACCTAATGGTACTAATGCCCTAACAGTAGCCGCTTGGCTATAAAGAAGAATAGACATAAAAAATAAGGCGAAGCCGAAAATCCACGGGTACTGCATGATGATCTCCTGAATAGAAGCAGTTATCTGAGTCAGATTACCCTGAATAAACGTATCGCCCATCCAGGCAATGCCGAAAATAGCTATGACGGCTTGCATGCCTGCCCCAAACACGGATCCTTTTGTTGCTTCCAATCCGTTTGTTCTTGTTACGACAAGAATCAGCGCCGCCGCAGACAACATCAGTATTTCTATAATATACGGCATATTCAGTTGCGTAATTTCTCCGTTCGCCTCAAAGGTCGGACGTAACGATTGAATGGAGCCGAATAACACAACGAAAACGGTTGCCGATAAAAATATCACAATGGAAATAATAGCATTTCTCTTATTGTAATTTTTTTTATTGTTACTCTTGTCATGGCTGTTTAGCAAACCTTCTCGAAGACGTCTTTGATATTCGGGATCGTTTTCAAGTTCTTTTCCAACTTTCAAAGAACAAAAGGCAGCAGCCATACAACCGATAAGGGTAGAGGGAATCGAAATCTTCAGTATATCTAACAAGGTAACATCAAATGGCGCCAAGAGGGCTAAAAGGGCTACGGTAGCCGCCGAAATGGGGCTTGCGGTAATAGCTTGCTGGGAAGCAATCACCGACACGCCCAACGGGCGTTCGGGTCTTACTTTCGTCTCTGTGGCCACTTCGGCAATAACCGGCAAAACGGAATAAGCCACATGTCCTGTTCCCGCAACAAACGTAAAGAGATACGTTACCATAGGGCTTATCCAGGTTACTTTGGACGGATTCTTTCGCAAAAGCTTTTCTGCCAAATCCACCATATAGTCCAATCCACCGGTTGCTTGCATGCAAGAAGCAGCCGAAATGACAGCCGCAATCATCAACATCACATCAATAGGGGGCGAGGTAGGTTGAAGTCCGAAGACAAATGTGAGAATAGCAAGCCCTATCCCACCCATTACGCCTAAGCCTATCCCACCTAAGCGGGCTCCGATGATAATCGCAATCAGTACGATCAGTAGTTGTAACAACATACTATTATCAATAAGTCAATGGATATCTGCATTGTAATCTTTTTTTTCATAAAAACGGTACGTTATGACATTTTTCGAGGCTTGATCATATTTTCCGGTTTCAGTATATCATCGAGTTTTTCTTTCTCCATAAGTTTCTTCTCCAGCACCAATTCATACACCCCCTTCCCCGTTTTCAACGCTTCGGCGGCCAATTGGCTAGATGTCTCATAGCCCAGATAAGGATTTAAAGCCGTCACCAAGCCGATACTGTGCAGTACCATATTTTTGCAATGCTCTTCATTGGGGGTAATGCCTTCGATGCATTTTTTTCGCAATGTTTGTAAGCCCTTAATAAGGATGGATATGCTTTCCATCAGAGAGAAGACGATAATCGGCTCCATGACGTTCAGTTGCAATTGCCCGGCTTCCGAAGCCATGGTTACCGTCAGGTCATTGCCTATAACCTTAAAAGCAATTTGATTCACCACTTCGGGGATAACGGGATTGACTTTTCCCGGCATGATGGACGAGCCGGGTTGCATAGGGGGAAGATTAATTTCATTTAAACCTGTTCGTGGGCCGGAAGACAATAACCGCAAATCATTGCATATCTTAGATATTTTTACCGCTAAACGTTTTATAGTGGAAGAATTGATGATAAAAACGCCGGTATCACTCGTTGCCTCAATCATATTTTCAGCTTTTACTACAGGAAGGCCGGTTATTTCGGCCAAATGACGGGTACATATTTCGGCATAACGCGGATCGGCATTGATACCTGTTCCGATCGCAGTTGCACCCATATTTATCTCTAACAATAATTTACGGTTACGTTCCAGTAACAAGACTTCTTCTTCCAGAGTAGCCGCAAAGGCCTCAAACTCCTGGCCTAAGGTCATGGGAACAGCATCCTGTAATTGAGTTCGACCCATTTTAATTACGCCCGAGAATTTTTTCCCCTTTTCATGAAAGGCAACGATGAGATTTCGAAGAGTATCCACCAAATCACCAATACTGCGGTACAAAGCGATTTTCATAGCAGTCGGATACGTATCGTTAGTAGATTGCGACCGATTCACATGATTGTTCGGATGACAATATGTGTATTCGCCTTTAGAATGCCCAAGCATTTCCAATGCCCTATTGGCAATCACTTCATTTGCATTCATATTGACGGACGTTCCGGCGCCACCTTGTATCATATCCACTACAAAATATTCGTGGTATTTACCCTTTCTAATTTCTTTACATGCTTGCACAATAGCTTTAGCAATAATCGGTTCGATTAATCCGAGCTCTTGGTTAGCTTCCGCTGCGGCCGCTTTCACATCGGATAGGGCAACGATTATGTGTGGATAATGATATAATCGGGAACTGCTGATATTAAAATTATCCAATGCACGCATCGTTTGTATACCGAAATAGTATTCAACAGGGACTTCCATATTTCCCAGAAGATCATGTTCTGAGCGGGTTTTGCCGCTTAAATTAAAATTTTTGTTATTCATATTGTAGATATTTTATTTGAAAGTTCGTCGAGAGACGATGATAAATGCAAAAAAGGAAAAAAACAAAAACCGAGCCTATCTCTTTCGTTTTTGACGAAAGACAATACGGATTCTGTTTCGGATTGTTTTTATTTGATGAAAATAACAACAGAGGGTTGGAGAACAGGAGAGTTGGTTTTCTCTGTATATCCGGAAATACATCCGGAATAACTAGTGTAATTTCAGTAATCGTAAATACTATTCGAAACAATACCCCAGATGATAATACGACAATGCCATTTTTTGCTTTTATTATAGAAGAGCATACAAGGAATGTCAGTCTTTCTAAGAAAGAGAATGCATAGGTAAAAATAGAAACGGTTAAGAATTGGTTAAATAATGTAAATACCCC
>DHOU01000038.1:42980-64510 GCA_002409745.1 Bacteroidales bacterium UBA5382 | reverse complement strand
ATAATGTAAATACCCCCCCCCCCCGATATTTTAACTTTCATTAACGAGAGGCGTAACATTGAAATATATATTATTTTATCCATTCACCAGGATTTTATATATTATTTCTGTCGTATTAAGGCAGGTAGTAAATTTATCGCTACGGGGCAAATGTAAATGGAATTTTTTAGAAATGAAAATAAAAAAGAAAAATACTTTATAGATTTTTTCTATGAAAACTATAAATATTATCTATATCAATTCAGCAAGCCGAAGATTATCAATTTGGTTAAAGGCCGAAAACCATTTATTAAGAACCGGAGGTGTCGCTTAGAACGACACCTCCGGTAACGATCTGCTCCATTGTCGGAGGTAATCTTTACAATCACGGGCAAGGCAAGTATTATTGTGAAACTCTATCTTCTCCGGTTCAAATCATATCCTCGATATTCCACACAAAGGCATGGAGACCGAGTCTTTCATGCTGAGCGTCCAAGTCCTTCAAATACTTCAATAATACCGGCACACGATCATCCTCGACAATAGTCATAATCGCATCATTAACCGTAGGCCATGCGTGATTACCGTAATGCGGCTCACCCGTCTTGCTCCCTCTTCCGTATACTTGCTTCCAAGCCGTATAACCACGGATATTCAAAGATGAAAGGTTATCCACCACTTCCATGTAATGCGCCTGGTTCATAATAATCATTACTGCTTTCATACGTTCGTAAGTTTTTAAAGTGTATTATCGGCCGCCTGTTGGGCTTTATGAATTTGTTTACGATGATTTTTCCGTTTCCGTTTCACACCGTTTCCTCCGAAGATGGAATATAACACCGGCACAAACACCAGCGTGATAATGGTCGAGAACGTCATCCCGCCGATAACAGATACGCCGAGCGGCTGCCACATTTCCGAGCCCTGCCCCGTGCCGATAGCCAACGGAACCATTCCTAAAATAGCCGTAAGCGTGGTCATCAATACCGGACGAAGTCTCGAACGCCCTCCGTGTACCACAGCCGTGATAATGGACATTCCCCGCTCGCGGTTCAAATTGATATAGTCGATCATCACGATACCGTTTTTCACCACCATACCGACCAACATGATCAGTCCCACAAAAGCCATCACACCCAACGAAGTGCCCCAAAGCGTCATCAGCAAGAAAGAGCCGACAAAAGCAAACGGTACCGTAAGCATTATAATAAACGGATAGGTGAGCGACTCGAACTGCGAAGCCATCACGATGTACACGAGCAGCACCACTATGATCAACAACATACCCAGTTCGCCGAACGATTCCTGCTGATCTTCAAACGCGCCACCGATTTGTATGCCCACGCCGGAAGGAATATCGGTCGAATCGATCGCTTTCTGCATATCGACCACCACTTCGTTGAGCGCACGATTATAAATACTGGCCTGTACCGTAACAATACGTTCACGGTCCTTACGGTCGATTTGCGGAAGCGAAGCCCCTTCTACCACCGTGCCGAGGTCGCGCACACGCACGGCTGCTCCCGTCGGAGTATATATCAAGATATTTTGTATATCTTCCAACGACTGGCGGTAGCGTTCGTCATATCTCACCCGGATATCGTACTCATCGCCATCTTCGCGAAACTGAGTCATGGTCAATCCGTTGATCCGGTTTCTTACGGCGGTTGCCGCAGTACTCATCGTCAGCCCGTTAAGGGATAATTTTTCGCGATCGAACCGAATCTGGTACTCCATACGGTAATCCTTACGGGATATGTTCACATTACGAAGACCCTCTATATCGGTCAACTTGTCTTTAAGTTCAGCGGCAATCCGGTCGGTAACGGCCAAATCATATCCATATATTTCCACGTCTAAGGTCGATTCACCCGTCATGGATGTCTCATCTCCCCCACTGGTCACCTTATACCGGTACAATTCCGGAAAGAGCGAGAGTTGACCGCGTATTTCATCGGCAATCTGGAAAATCGATTTATCTCTTTCGTTTGCTTTTACAAGACGAATATTATACGACATGATATTGGATGCATTTTCCGACAAAACCGCCCACACATTGTCTTCATCGGCTTGACCAACCGAAAACGATACGATTTCGATTTCGGGATAATTCTGCCGCAGCATATCCGATATTCTGGCGCCGGTTTCGCGGGCAATTTCCATGCGGGTTCCCGTAGGCATTTCCAGCGTCATGGTAATTTCATTGTTATCCGAAGCCGGCATAAACTCCGTCTTTAACGTGACGAAGCTGACAATCATTCCGGCAATAAGGACGACCACCATCACCGTCATCACCAAACCCCGATGCCGCACCACGCGGTTTACCACACGGGCATACCAGGAATCGAGACCATCGAGCATCGGAAGAATATGCTTATTGTACCATTTGTCGAAAGCCCCGGCCACCCGATCTTTTTCGGATCGAAGCATCCGTGAAGACATCATCGGAGTCAGTGTCATGGAGATGATAAGCGATAAGGTGATGATAATCGAAACCATCCATCCCAATTGCTTAAACATGATACCGGCAAAACCACCCACCATCGTCATGGGCAAGAACACCGCCACAATCGTCAGCGTAGAAGCGATGATAGACAACGACACCTCTTCGGTTCCGTATACGGCGGCCTGTCGCGGACGACTGCCGCGTTCGATATGCGTGGTGATATTTTCCAACACCACAATAGCATCGTCCACCACCAACCCGATCGTGATAGTCAGAGCCGAGAGCGATATAATGTTCAGACTACTTCCGGTAAGATACAAATAAATAAAAGAGCCGATCAGCGAGATGGGAATGGCGAGCATAATAATGATGGTCGCCCGCCATCGTCCTAAAAAGAACAACACCACAAGACCCACGATAATCAGCGCCAGTATAATGGTTTCCAGCAAGCTGTTGATGGAGGCGATGATGTGATCGGACGTATCCATGACCGTTTCGATCTTGATATCGGGCGGCAGATTTTTCTGTAGTAAAGGTATCTGCTCTTTCACCGCCTGGGCGATAGCCACCGTGTTTGCTCCCGACTGCTTCTGCACCACAATCGAAGCGCTTCGTTGACCATTGGTATAATTCTCCTGTACACGGTTCTCGACGGTATCTTTTACCACCGCCACATCGCGCAGATAAATGGCGTGTCCCTGACTGTTTCCAACGATGATATTATTGAGTTCGCGACTATCGTCGAATTCGCCTTCAAGACGCAACATATATGTTTGCGAACCGATATCGAAATTCCCCGCAGGGATGTTGGTATTTTCGGCTGCAATCACCTGTGCCACCTGTTCGAGCGAAAGGTTATACCCTTCGAGCTTTTCGGGGATGATGTTCACTTGTATTTCCCGCTGGGGCGCACCCGTCACCGAAACGGTTCCCACGCCGGGGATACGGTTAAGCGGATTGGCCACCTGGTCGTCGAGGATCTTATACAACGCATCGGAACTCTCTTTGGCGGTTGCCGAGAGCGTCATCACCGGAATCATATCCGAACTGAATTTCATGATGATAGGCTTTTCGGTTCCTTCCGGTAAAAACGAATAGATCATCTCAATCTTATCGCGCACATCGTTCATGATGTTATCGATGGGTACGCCATAATCGAATTGCAAAATGATCAGCGACATACCGTCCCTCGATTGCGAAGTAAGCTCTTTCAGGTTTTCGGTAGAGTTGAGCGCATCTTCTAACGGACGGGTAACATTTGCTTCCACGTCGTCGGCTCCGGCACCCGAATAAGTCGTCATGACGGAGATGATGTTCAAATCCATCTCCGGATATAAGTCGATAGGTAATTGCCGGTAAAATAGAATACCGATAAGGACAATCCCGATAAATATCAAAGAGGTTCCTACCGGATTCTTTACGGACGATTCATATAATTTCATTATCTGTTATTGTTGATTATTGCGCACTACCGCGCGTTTCCGTAATTTGCAATTTGTAATTCGTATTTTGTAATTTGTAATTCGTATTTTGTAATTATAATCACTCAACCACTTCTACAGGCGTTCCGTCTATCAAAGATGTATTTCCCTGCACGATCACCTTGTCGCCGGCCACCAGTCCCGACACGATTTCGTATTTGTCATCCAAACGGGCGCCAAGTTGCACAAGGGTGTATATCGCTTTTCCGTCTTTTTCCACAAATACGTAGCGGTCGTTGGAACCGGTTTGTTTGAGCACGGCCAGATCCGTCACCAACGGACGGTCGTTCGCACCGAAATTCATCGTCACACGAGAAAACATTCCCGGGCGAATGCGTTGATCGCCGTTACTTACCTGAACTTCCACCGGAAAGGTATGCGACACGGGGTCGAGCGTAGGATGAATCAACGACACCTTTCCTTTGAAGGTTTCGTTATTCAGGGCTTCAATATTCACTTCAACTTCCATCCCTTTGACCACCTGATTATAATATGATTCCGACACGTTTATCAATACTTTTACGGGATTGATATTCTGAACGGTGAGCACCGGCAGTCCGGCAGCAACATCTCCGGGATCGTAATTGCGTGCGGTCACCACGCCGTTGATGGGACTCGTCAGCACCGTGTTTTCGTTCAAATTATCGAAAGACGATTCGGCCACATCGAGTTGCGTCTTCGCCTGATCGAGTTGTTGTTTGGAGATTCCCCCCACGTCATACAGTTCCTTGTAGCGCTCATAATCCCTTTTGAGCGTCACCAACTGCGTTTCCTGCTGCGATAAAGTCGTGCGGTCCATATGCACCAACACCTGCCCGCGTCGCACGAAGGAGCCCACATCGACCAATATGCGGCGGATACGTCCCCCGATGGCGGGTGCGATGTTATTGACAGCTTCCGCTTCGACGGTGGCCGTGAAAGTAGAGCGTTGCTCTACCGGCACCAACTTCACTTCCTCCACACGGACTCTTGGGGCGCTTTTCGTTTCTTCGCCCTGATCTTTTGATGCATTTCCACCGCAAGAAGCAAGCAACAGCAAAGCCGTCAAGGGTGCAAACCTGAAAAAGTTGTACATTTTCATAACCTGATATTCTTTTTTCTTTTGTTTTATATTCGAGCTGTTTTAATCTTCACAATTTCCTCATCATTCATAACTCATATCCCAGCACCTTTTCCAAATCAGCTTTAGCTGCCAGATAATCGTAAATTGCGTTTCGGTATTGCAGTTCGGCGCTTGTCATGGCCAGCGCAGCAGCATTCACATCCACAATCGTTCCCAATCCGGTTTCGTATCTTTTGCGGGTAATTTCATATCCTTTGCGGGCTTGCTCCACCGACGACTGAGTGGCTACGATCTGTTCGATATTCTTATGGATCAAATCGATATTATTTTTCAGGGAAAGTTTCAGGCTTCGCTCCAAATCCTTACGCTGCTCCTGCAACTGCCACAGTTGTATCTGCGATTGTTTAACGTTGTAATAACGCTGCCCCCCGTTGAACAGCGGAATGGAAAGCGTGACGCCTACCACCGAGTAGGGATCCCACCGATAATCGCGAAATCGGAAATCGTTATTCTGACTCATATACATATAGTTGAAAGACGATGTCAGCGTGGGAGCGAATTGCAACTTCTGCAGTTCATACGCTTTCTGCGCCTTGTTCGACTGCAAATCGAATTGCTTCAGATCGCTGTTCTCCACCATCGACGTGTCGGCGGGAATAAGCTGTTGGAACATCGACTCTTCATAATCCGATAGGGCGCCCGAAACCGTCATAGGCACCTCCGAATCGATCCCCATTAGCATCTTCAGTTGCAGCTCGGCGATCTTTTTCATATTATCCGCTTGCAGAATATTGGGAATGATACTTTTAAGCCTTACATCGGCCGTAATCACGTCGTATTCGGGAACAATCCCTTGTTTGAACTTGTTTTTGATATCGTCGAGATTGATAGAATCGGTGCGATAGGTTTCTTTAAAAACCTCGTAACTGTCTTTCGCCAATAGAAGGCTGAAAAATGCTTTTTTCACCTGATTCCGCAAGTTGATCTTAGACGATCGCGCTTCTTCCATCGCCAATTCAATATCGACCTGGCTGATTTGAATGTTTTTCCACAACGACGGCACCACCAACGGCAGGCTCACGTTTACGCCCGTCGTCCATGAATTCTTACGCCCCACTTGAATGCCTTCGTTGGAGCTGCCTCCCTCGGCAGGAGCCATAGCGCGCCCCAACACATCGAGAATTTTTAATTCCTCAGGGGTGAATTTGGAGGGATCGAAATTTCCCAGCATATTAAAATCCCCATCCAGATACATTGTCTGTCGCTTTAAGGTGCGTTGATATTGGCCGATAAGGTCAATCTGAGGAAGAAGCGTGCCATAGGCCGATTTCTTCGCGTATTGTTTTTTAGTGATTTCCATATCGGCCACCTTCATGTTGGGGTTTTCGCTCAAAGCAATATCCAATGCCGTATTTAAGTCGATACGCAACGTATCGGTTTGCTGTGCATACGCAGTTGTCGCCCATAACCCAAACAATACGCCGAGAAGCAGCAAAATCATAACTGAACGTTCTATCTTCATCATTATATATTATTTATTTTTTTAGCAGTATTTGATAATCCATTTGCTATATCGTACGATAACTTCCCCCTTGAAAGGGCACTTTCCGCTTCGTGCCAAACAGATTATTTCTTCTTTATAAAAAACGAACGCCGCAAAGACGCGCAAAAGTACAAACGAAATGCTTAAAACACTTTCTATTTTTACAGTTTAACGCCCTTTATTATTTTTTATTTTTTCATTAGAATGTTATCCTGTACCTCCAATTCCTGGCAAGCACCGTTATTAACGGCATCGTTTTTCGCGAACCTTCTACACATCCAAGACCTCCTTTAACTTCTTATATCCCGCCTCGCTAGCTTTTATTTTATGCCCGTTGATAAGGGTGAGAAGCTGTCCTCGCTTCTCATAACGCTCAATGCGCAAAATCTTTTTTATATTAACGATATACGATCGATGTACGCGCAAAAAAGTAGAAGGAGACAGATGCGTTTCGAAATACTTCATCGTTTCTTCCTTCAGAAATTTAGACTGCTCCGTATAGAGTTGCACATAATCGCCATCCGACTGAATATATACAATATCGTCCGCCAAAACAACATGAATCTTTTGTCCGGTTTTTATCACCACCTGTTCCAAGACATCCTTGTCGGCATCCTCTTCCGAATTTGCATCCGCAATGGATGGCGCATCTTCGTTCAGTACGTCTTTATCCTTTTTTGAGCGGCGGTTGGCGATATGCACGACCATCAATATATACAACAAAAAAGCAATGAAAACTTTCATCGGAACCATGGATTCCGCCGCGCCTTGAGATGTGCTCCCCAAAACCAGGAGCGCTCCGAAGTAAGTTAACCCTGCACCGGTTGCTATCCACAAGACGCTCATTATAATAGGATTAATCACACGATAAAGAATGCTTAATGATGATAAATCGCTATAACGTATTGCTTTTTCGAGCAATGATCCTAATCCTGCAAAAATCCAAAAGTCCAAAATACCGATAACAAATAAATCTCCGAAGGGCAAGGAAAGCATGGCCTGAAAACCCCACGCTTGCATCGATGCATATACAAGACATATCACTAGAAGCGATAACCAGTAAGACAGGACTTTAAAACTAAAGGGACCCAGATTCATTCTTATCGTTGTTTAGCGTATTTCGCAACCTCCGAATACCAAATCTCCTTCAATAATCAACATTCTATCCGCCACCGCCGGATAATGGGTCGATAAGCGCTTATCTTCAAAGCCTCCTAACACCGTATCCAATTTAGCAGATACTACCCAGTCATCAGGAATATAAAAAGTAACCCCTCCGAAAACGGCATCAACCCTCAGATGGGTCTCGCCTTCGGGAAGCGTCGTCTTGCGAAGATCGAGCACAATACCTCCAAAAAAGGCTTCGATGCTTCCTCCTTCAAAAACCGGATCGAGAAAGATATTCTCTGAACCGCCAAAAACCACTTTCCGCTCAATACGCCCATTGAGTCCTTGCGGATGAGTCGATTTAGTACAATGCGAACAAGTATTTCCTTTTTTGGCGAACACAATTTTAAAAATACTCGCAACACCGATAATAATAAGTATCAACGGCCAGTAGTTTCGGGTAAAGTTTTCGTCGACACCAACGAACAAGCCGGGATATGCTTTCGCAATAATAGGCACGATAAAAAAAAGTCCCACCCCAAACCAAAAGAGGAAACCGGTGAAATGTCTTTTGGCAAAAGACACAAGACCTATCAGAATAAACAGCGCCGGCCATGAGAAAATGATCCGTTTCAAAGACGGATCAAGCCATCCGAAATTGAACGACAGAAATATCATACCGATCGCCACAAGCAAAAGCGCCAGAAAAAGACTTTTTGAACGAATAACATTGACGGGAACAGATTTATTGGAATCCATCATAGAACAACCCTTTCCTTTTTTGTGCAAAGATACGCATTGAGCATACCATTTAGCAACATTTAATCGCTTAAATGAGTCTTTTTTCCCGACGAAAGCGGCATTCTAACCGATAAAAATGTGAATCTCTTCCGTTCAAAAAGAAAGATGATACAAAAATAGTATTATCTTAGCTGTAAAAAATAGATTCATGAAAAAGAATATTCCTTTCACTGGTTTTCGCGCGGAAACATTTCGTTTTTTGCGCGATTTGGAAGAAAACAATTATAAAGAATGGTTCGAAGCGCATCGCACAGTGTATGAAACGCAACTTCTGGAACCTTTCAGGGCATTGATTTCGGCCGTATCACCGGCGATGACAACCATAGACCCGGCTTTTGAAATGCGACCTCACAAAGTACTTTCACGCATTTACCGTGACACGCGTTTTTCAAAAGATAAGCGCCCCTACCGGACACACTTATGGATGACATTCCAACGATCGACCACTCATTGGGAAAGTTTCCCAGGATATTATATGTCTCTCGATACGGAAAGGTGCGAATGGGGAATGGGATTGTTTTCACCCGTAAGAAAGATAATGGATCAGTTTCGTGAAGCCGTCACGCAGGAAAAAGAATCATTTAAAGAGATCGCTCTCGAAGTGTTCGAAGCCGGCTACGAAACACAGGGTGAAAAATATGTTCGGCCGATCGCGAATGATTTGTCCGATTTTTATCAACCGTGGCTGCAAGGCAAGAGCATCTATGTGAACAAATCGTTTCCGTTGACCGACGAGCGTATTTATTCCGATGCATTAGCCCATTCGATGATCGAGGATTTTTCGCGGCTTGCCGGACTTTATCATTTTATGATCGAAGCAATAAATAATGAATAGTTGAAAAATTGTTATCTTTGTGTTTTTTATAAGAAATACGTATGATCAGTTTTCCAAACGCGAAAATCAACTTAGGATTACGGATCGTTTCCAAGCGAGCAGACGGCTACCATAATCTCGAAACGGTATTCTACCCTATCGGATTGAAGGACGCGCTGGAAATCATCCCTTCCGGAAGCAACGAAAAATACCGGTTTTTCCTTTCCGGCACTCCACTCGACGCGCATAAAGACGAGAACCTTGTCATCAAAGCATTAAAGCGTATTTCGGGCGAAAAAGAAATTCCTCCTCTCGACATTCACTTGTTGAAAAAAATTCCTACCGGTGCCGGTTTGGGCGGCGGCTCGTCCGATGCGGCATTTATGCTCAAACTACTCAATGAGACCTTTTCGTTAAATTATTCCGAGGCCGAATTGATACGATTAGCGGCCACGTTAGGTGCCGATTGTCCTTTTTTCATTCAAAACAAACCGGCTTTCGCCACCGGCATCGGAGACTGCTTAGAAGCCGTAGAGCTCAATTTGGATTCGTTTTTTATCGTATTGGTAAAACCGGATATTGCCGTATCCACAAAAGAGGCATATGCTCTGATTACCCCGCGTCAACCTCGAAGTTCATTGAAGGAAATCATCGGGCGTCCGGTATCCGAATGGCGGGAAACGATGAAGAATGATTTTGAGGAGCCGGTTTTCAAAAAACACCCCGAAATCGCAGACATCAAAAAGCAATTATATTCTCTCGGGGCATCGTACGCTTCCATGTCGGGATCCGGATCGGCCGTATTCGGTCTTTTCGATAAGAAGCCTGATCTTGCCGGACATTTCGCGCATCATTTTGTATGGACAGAGGAGTGACGGGGGACTTTTCCCGATAATCCTTCGTCGATAAACGCTGCACGTGATAATGGCTAACGCCGATAAGGGGGGACAGAGAGAGACAAGGGGACAAAGAGACAGGGAGACAGGGAGACAGAGAGACAAGGGGACAAGGAAAGTGAGAAATAAAAAATGATAAGTTAGAAAATGAATAGATTAAAGATTTTGATTTTTGTTTTATCCGTATGTACGGGGATAGCGGCACAAAAGGCTTTATCGCCCCAAACGCTTTACTCTTTCGGTCCCATTTCTTTGCAGAAGCCGGTATTGATAGATAGTACAAACATCGGCAATACCCGATTTTCGGAAGAAACACTCCTCTCCTATCCGGTCGCATTTCCCGAACAGTCGCGCTTCACCCATGAAATGAAACCCGACACATCCGGCTTTTTCCATTTTCCACGCCCGCAAAATGAATACGAATTCCGCCTCGTTTCTTTTTATGTGGGCGGAGACCGCTACGGAAAGGCAACACTTACGGTGACTTCTCCCAATCCGCTCGAGTTATATGTAAATGATAACAAACGTGCGACGAAAAGGGAGGTTAACGATAGCGTATCGAAAGCCGGCTCGGTGAATACAACCTTATCGGGATATATCAATAACGAACGGATTGTCGTTAAAATACTCGCTTCTTCAGCCTACAAGACAATACCGGCCATAAAGGTCGAAATCAAACCGGAGAAGAACGATTCCCTACTCAACTTAACCATACAGAATGCGGATTCACGACGCATTACGATCGTCGACATCTTGGAAGGGAAACGCATAAGCGGATCTTCGGTATCTCCCAGTGGACGATTTGTGTTGCTGCACTTAAGCGAAACGCTTCCGGGCGGAGAAACAAAAAGATACAGCCAGGTATACGATGCGCGCGAAAAAAAGAGTATCCTTTCCGAACCGTTTACACGCGAACAACTCAAGTGGATGCCCAAATCCGACCTATTATATTATGTGACGGATAGTAAAGATGGCCGGGCACTTCTCTCATTCAACCCGCAAACCTCCGAAACGGTTATTCTCGCCGAACAACTTCCCAAAGAGAGTTTTTACATGGCTCCCGACGAAAAATCCGTATTTTATTCCTCCAAACAAACCATCAGCGTCAGTCAACCGAGCGGCCTAAAACGCATGACCGGGGTGGATGATCGTCAACCGAATTATCGCGAACGATATTCGCTTTACCGCTATTTCTTCGACACCGGCCTTTCGCAGCAACTGACTTTCGGCAAACGCTCAACGTCGTTAAATGATGTAACCGATGACGTGAAATATCTTCTTTTCTCAACATCGGAAGAAGACCTTTCCCAACGGCCGTTCCGCAAGAGTTCGATGTTTTTGTTGAATTTGCAGACGATGCAAGTCGATACGGTATGGAAAGATCAAACCTATATCTATTCCGCGCAGTTTTCCCCCGATGGAGAACAAATACTCATCCATGGGGCTCCGGAAGCTTTCAACGGGATTGGGCTAAACATCAAAGAGGGGCAAATAGCCAACAGTTACGACACGCAATCCTTCCTGATGGATTTGCAAACGAAGCAAGTCAAAGCTTTGACAAAAAACTTCGGGCCGACTATCGATGCCCAAACATGGAATCCCTCGGACGGGTTCATCTATTATCGCGTTCAGGATGGCGACCGGGAGAACGTATATCGTTATCACCCGACATCGGGAAAATTTGAGAAACTCCCTCTTCGGGAAGACGTTATCCGCTCGTTCGATCTGGCGGAAAGCGGACATTGGGCGAGCTACACCGGCACAAGCGTTTCTAATTCCGCCAGATCTTACCTCTTAAACTTAAAAACGCTCGAATCGACACTTATCAGCGATCCTTACGACGATCGCCTTCGCAAACTGACCCTCGGGGAAGTAAGGGATTGGAACTTCAAAAGCTCTTTCGGCGATACCATCGAAGGTCGCTATTACTTACCGCCGGGATTCGATGCAAACAAAAAATATCCGCTTATTGTTTACTACTACGGCGGGACAAGTCCTACCCAACGCGTGTTCGAAAGCACCTATCCGTTGCATGTATACGCAGCCCTCGACTATGTGGTATATACGTTACAACCCAGCGGCACCACGGGTTACGGACAGGAATTCTCGGCACGGCACGTGAATGCGTGGGGAAAACAAACCGCGGAAGAGATCATTGAAGGAGTTGAAAAGTTCGTGGCAAGCCATCCATTTGTCGACCGGAACAAAATCGGGAACATCGGAGCTTCTTACGGAGGATTTATGACGCAATATCTCATTACGCAAACCGATTTGTTCGCAGCTTCGGTATCACACGCAGGAATCAGCAACATTACCAGTTATTGGGGTGAAGGCTATTGGGGATATTCTTATAGCGCCGGGGCCAGCGCGGGAAGCTATCCGTGGAATAATCCGCAACTGTATGTGGAACAAAGCCCGCTTTTCCATGCCGACAAAATCAATACGCCGCTGTTGTTGCTTCACGGAACAGCCGACACCAATGTGCCTATCGGGGAAAGTATTCAAATGTATACGGCGTTGAAATTGCTGAACAAACCGGTGGAATTCATTCAGGTGGAAGGTGAAAACCATGCTATTTATAATTATAGCAAGCGTATTGCATGGAACCATGCTATTTATGCTTGGTTCGATAAATGGTTGAAAAATGACTCGCAATGGTGGGATTCGATGTACCCGGAGAAGTGAAAGACAGGGAGACAGGGGGACAGGGAGACAGGGAGACAAAGAGACAGGGGGACAGGGAGACAGGGGGACAAAGAGACAGGGGGACAAAGAGACAGGGAGACAAGGGGACAGGGAGAAGAAAAGGATGCGATTAAACGATAACAGATATATTATAGAAGGTAATGAGTAACGACATAGAAGTTTTATGCGGCAAAGTGGCTCAAATAGCTGTTTCCACCGGGGAGTTTTTAAAAATCCAACAAGCTAAACTGCATCGGTCGGATATTGAATTCAAAGGGGTGAGAAACTATGTAACCCATATTGACAAGGAGGCCGAGCAACAATTGGTGAAAGAATTGGGGGCGCTCCTTCCCGAGGCTTCTTTCTTGACGGAAGAGGGCACGGTTGAGTATCAAAAAGAACGTTATACATGGATTATCGATCCGTTGGACGGAACAACGAATTATATCCACGGCGATAAACCGTTCTCGGTGAGTATCGGCTTAAAGAAAGACGATAAAATCATTTTGGGTATCGTCTACGATCCGGTTGCGGAAGAAATGTTCTCGGCAACCGGCAAAGATACGGCACAGTTAAACGGAAAACCGATTTCGGTGAGCAAACACCCGTCGCTGAATAACGGATATATCGGGTTCGGCATACCGTACAGTCTTGATGAAAAAGGCGAACAAATATTGAAAAACGCTTTTGCCCAATTTCGTCAATGCAGTTTCCGCATCAAAGGATCAGCCGCCATCGAAATCTGTTCCGTAGCGATGGGACGCAGCGATGCGTATTTCCATTCGGGACTTTCGCCTTGGGATGTAGCCGCGGGATCATTTATTTTGAAATGCGCCGGAGGCACGTGTACGGATTTTTCAGGAGGAGAAAACTATCTTTTCGGCAAAGAATTGGTCGCTTCGAATGGAGCCATTCACCGGGAGATTTTGCAAGGAATCATTACCACATTATAAATGGAACATCAAACAATTCTCATCGCGTTTATCATGACGCTGATCGCTGGTTTATCCACCGGTATCGGAAGCCTCATCGCCCTCATCGCCAAACATACCAACACGAACTTTCTGAGCTTCTCGCTCGGCCTGTCCGCCGGAGTGATGATTTACGTTTCTTTCATGGAAATGTTGCCGACTTCACTGCAAACCCTAACCGCCGATTTCGGGGAGAAAACGGCAACGTTGTACACCCTGTTGGCTTTGTTCGGCGGTATCGCCCTTATCGCCCTCATCGACTTTTTAGTGCCCAAGTCGAGCAATCCGCACGAAATGCATGCGGTAGAAGAGATGAAATCGAATAACAGCCGGTTAAAACATACCGGTATCGTCACGGCGATAACGATTGCCATTCACAATTTCCCCGAAGGTATCGCGACATTCATGTCGGGGTTGAACTCCCTGGAGATTGCCATTCCGATTACGGTGGCCATTGCCATCCATAATATTCCGGAAGGCATCGCCGTGTCGGTTCCTATTTACCACTCAACGGGGAATCGGAAGAAAGCGTTCTGGTTATCTTTCCTTTCGGGTCTTGCGGAACCGGTAGGCGCATTAATCGCCTTCTTATTTCTCATGCCCTATTGGACACCGTTGCTCAACGGAATCGTACTCTCAGTAGTAGCGGGAATTATGATTTTTATTTCGTTGGATGAACTCCTTCCGAGCGCCGAGAAATACGGGAAGCACCATTTATGCATTATCGGAGTGGTTACCGGAATGATTATCATGGCTTTCAGTTTATACTTGTTTATTTAAACGGAGAATAGAGACTGGAGATTGGAGGCTGGAGACCGGAGACCGGAGGCTGGAGACTGGAGATTGGAGACTAAACACAGAAGACTAAAATATAGATTATGACAACAGATATTAAACAAATCGGAGAGCGCATCAAAGGATTACGCGATGCACTCGACCTAAGTCCGGAAGAAATGGCCGGAAAGCTGGAACTGGAAACGCCCGTTTATCTTGAGTATGAAGCAGGCGGCAAAGACGTATCTCTTTCGCTGTTAAAACGTATTGAAAAAGAGTTTTCCATCGATCTGGCGACACTCATGTTCGGTACGGAACCCAAAATGAGTTCGTACTTTGTCACGCGGAAAGACAAAGGCCTTTCGGTAGAACGCCGCGCAGCTTATAAATATCAGTCGCTAACCGCCGGTTTTACCAATAACATGGCCGACGTGTTTGTCGTCACCGTCGAACCCAAACCGGTTACGATTGATTTTTACGAAAGCATCCATCCCGGACAAGAGTTCAATATGGTACTCGATGGGGCACTATTATTTCATTATAACGGGAAAGATATTACGCTTGAAAAAGGGGACAGCATTTATTTCGACTCTTCCCTGCCCCACGGAATGAAGGCCCTTCACGACCGGTCCGTGAAATTTCTGGCGGTCGTTATTCATCCGTAAAACGAAGATAATCGAGGGCGCCGTCCGGAACGACACCTCCGGTTATGGAGGATTTTCACCCCCGTATCGCGTTTTTCGCCCCATATAACGTTCATTTGTCCCTGGTCGAAGATAGTTTTCCCTTTCATTTGTGGATAGATAAAGAAGGTTGTTCCTTTGTAAACATCAAAAGTTATACACAACAGGTTATCATGATAGAAAAGTTTTTAGATAGAACATCGTTTGATTCTTATGAGGATTTTGTAAAGAACTATAAAATCAATGTCCCGGAGAATTTTAATTTTGCTTACGACGTGGTCGACGAATGGGCCCGGTCGGACCCCAAAAAGCGGGCTCTTTGCTGGACAAACGATAAGGGAGAACATCGGGATTTGACATTCGGCGAGTTAAAAACCTTATCGGACAAGGCGGCTTCGGTCTTTCAATCGCTGGGAATCGGCAAAGGCGATATGGTCATGCTTATTCTCAAGCGCAATATTGAATTTTGGTATACCATCATTGCTCTTCACAAAATCGGAGCCGTAGCGATTCCTGCCACGCATTTACTGACCGACAAGGATATCGCTTACCGCAACCAGGCGGCAACCATTAAAGCCATTGTCGCAGCGGAAGATGATAATTTAATTAAGCATGTCGACGGAGCGATGCCGAACTCGCCCTCGGTAAAATACCGCCTGCTTGCCGGAGAACACATTCCGGAAGGCTGGCTCGATTTCCACAAGGAAGTCGATGATGCAGCGCCCTTTGTACGGCCGCAGCATCCGAATAACAACGAGGACATCATGCTGTTGTATTTCACATCCGGCACTACCGCCGAGCCGAAAATGGTGATGCACGATTTCGCCTATCCCCTCAGCCACATTACGACCGCTAAATATTGGCATAATCTTCACGAAGGCAGCATCCATCTGACAGTCGCCGATACCGGATGGGCAAAAGCCGTATGGGGCAAACTGTACGGCCAGTGGATTGTGGGCGCGTGTGTATTTGTGTACGATTACGAAGGCCGCTTTATTCCGAAAGACATGCTCGAAATGATTTCGAAATACAAAGTCACGTCGTTCTGCGCGCCGCCTACCATCTACCGTTTTCTTATCCGGGAAGATTTGAGTCAATACGACCTTTCCGCGCTGGAATATTGCACAACGGCCGGCGAAGCATTGAACCCCTCGGTTTTCAAAAACTTTTATAAACAAACCGGATTGAAGATGATGGAGGCTTTCGGACAAACAGAAACCGCCGCGACGGTGATTACTTTTCCATGGATAGAACCCCGCCCCGGATCGATGGGCGTGCCCAACCCGCTTTATAAAATGGATTTGCTCACTCCCGACGGACGCTCGGCGGAAGACGGCGAGCAGGGAGAAATTGTTTTTTACACCCACGATGAACGTCCATTGGGACTATTTATGGGTTATTATCGCGATGAAGCCCTTACGCGCCAGATGTATTCCAATGACATCTACCATACAGGCGATATCGCATGGCGTGATCAAGACGGTTACTATTGGTTCGTAGGCCGGAACGACGATGTGATTAAAAGCTCGGGGTACCGCATCGGCCCGTTCGAAGTGGAAAGCGCCCTGATGACGTATCCGGCGGTGGTGGAATGTGCCATTACCGGCGTTCCCGATGATATTCGGGGGCAAATCATCAAAGCGACGATTGTCCTGGCCGACGATTATAAGGAGAAAGCCGGCGAAAAGCTGGTAAAAGAAATACAGAACTATGTAAAAAAGGTTACTGCGCCTTATAAATATCCTCGGGTTATTGAATTTGTAGACGAACTGCCTAAAACCATCAGCGGAAAAATCCGCCGGGTGGAAATTAGGGAGAAAGATCAGTTGTAAATGACGAATGACGAATGACGAATGACAAATGACAAATGACGAATTACGAATTACGAATTACAAATTACAAATGACAAATTATTACAAATGACGAATTATTACAAATGACGAATAAAGTCAAAGGTCTAAGGTCTAATGACCGGAGACTGGCGACATTAGACATTAGACTTTCAAGATTAGACATTTAAAATAAAAACGTATGAAAACTGCTTATGTATTTCCCGGACAAGGTGCCCAATTCTCGGGTATGGGAAAAGACCTGTATGAAACTTCGCCTTTAGCGAAAGCATTATTCGAAAAGGCCAACGATATCCTCGGTTTCCGTATTACCGACAGTATGTTTTCCGGCACGGATGAAGAGTTGCGCCAGACAAAAGTCACTCAGCCCGCCATCTTTTTACATTCGGTTATATTAGCCAAAACGTTGGGCGATGATTTTAAACCCGATATGACGGCCGGCCATTCGTTAGGCGAATTCTCGGCGTTGGTAACAGCCGGAGCCCTGTCGTTTGAAGACGGCCTGACACTGGTTTACAAACGTGCTTTAGCCATGCAGAAAGCGTGCGAGGCAACCCCTTCGACCATGGCGGCTATTCTTGCGCTTCCCGACGAAAAAGTGGAAGAGATTTGCGCTTCGATCGATGAGATTGTGGTTCCGGCCAACTACAATTGCCCGGGGCAGATTGTCATCTCCGGCACACTGGCGGGCATCGAAGAAGCTTGCGAAAAGATGAAAGAAGCCGGGGCAAAAAGGGCTTTGACGTTGAAAGTAGGCGGCGCTTTCCACTCACCGTTGATGGAACCGGCACGCGTGGAATTGTCGGAAGCCATCGAAACAACTCATTTCTCGGTACCGGTATGCCCGGTCTACCAGAATGTGTCGACCGTAGGGGAAACCGATCCTTCCGTGATTAAGAAGAATCTTATCGCCCAACTTACTTCGCCGGTTAAATGGACGCAATCGGTCCGCAACATGATTGCCGACGGGGCAACGAACTTTATCGAATTGGGACCGGGCAGTGTATTGCAAGGTTTGATTACGAAAATCGATAAAACGGCAACCGTATCGGGTAAACAATAGTTTCCAGCCTCTATCCCGTCTCACCGACTACAAGCGGTTAGACGGGTGTTTTTCTTCTTTCATCTTGTTAAAATAACATAAATAACTTCAAAGCCGAAACATCTATCGAGAGAAAGATTTATCTTTGCATTTTATTAGTTGTCTGTACAACAAAGAAGAAATGATAAAAGTAACAGAACGTGAAATATTCGATATCCTCACCGGAAAGATTTCCGGAGCGATCAATCGCACCGTGCTGAAAGCATTTGCACGCGAAGGAATAAACATCACCACCGAGCAATGGAGCGTATTATCGTGCTTATGGGATAAAGACAAGGTCATACAAACGGCTATTTGCGATCTTACCCAAAAAGATAAGCCGAGCGTAACGCGTTTAATCGACAAATTAGAAAAGAAAAATTTAGTGAAACGCGCATCGAATCCCGCAGATCTTCGCACCAATCTGATTGTTCTTACTTCCCGGGGAACGGCTTTGAAGAAAAAAACAACCGAAGTAGTCCACAGTATCGTCAACCATGTATTGGGCAGTATTCCGGATGATGAGTTGGGGCAGGCGAAGGATGTTCTGCAAAAAATAATGTATAATTTGGAGCATTATTAAACTGTTTTTAGGTTATTGATTTTACAACTAAGGTTTACATTTAGATAAATAGTTGTCTAACTAACTATCGGAATTTATGAAAAAAATACTAATCATCGCTTGCTGCGCATGCTGCATTTCCTATTTGCATGCGCAGAAATCAGTAGACTTGCAAGAGTGCCGTCAACTGGCGCTGGAGCATAATAAGAGTTTAAAGATCGCCGAGGAGAATGTCCGGGCAGCCCAATCGTTGTCGAAAGCGGCCTTTGCCGAGTTCTTTCCGAATATATCGGCTTATGGAACGTACCGCCACAATCAAAAGAATCTTTCTCTTTTGGGCGAAGATGCTCATTTGCCGGTAGGGATGATGGACGCCGGCGGGAATTTTGGAACGGGAATTACCGAAACCTCCCTTCCTACCCCGAATGCCGACGGAACATTTTCCTTTAAAGAGTCGGCCATCAATAACAAATTCACGTTGGTCAACGGGCAGGCCGTGCCGCTCGATGCACAAGGCAATCCGTTCAATCCGCAGCAAAATCCCGAGAAACTGCTTTGGAAAAACTATGCCCTCCTTCCGAAAGATGCGATGGCATTCGATATCCAGAATATCTTCGTGGGAGGAATCAGCTTCGTGCAGCCGGTATTTATGGGAGGCAAAATCATCCAATTGAATACTATCGCCAAATCGAATCAACGGATAGCCGAAGCGCGCGTTCAGAAAACAGCCGAAGAACTTTTGGTAAATGTCGACGAAGCCTATTGGCGGGTGGTATCGGTGGAAAATAAAGTGCGGCTGGCAAAAGAGTACCGCAATCTGGTGGCCCAACTCGATACGAATATGCAGGCGCTTCAAGAAGAAGGATTGGCCACGAAAGCCGATGCGTTGAAAGTGAAAGTCAAACTCAATGAGGCCGATGTTTCGCTGACCAAAGCCGAAAACGGACTCAACTTGTCGCGCATGGCGTTGAATCAATTATGCGGATTGCCGCTGGAAGAAGCTGTTGAACTAAAAGATGCGGAACTCGAAGAATCGATCGATGTACAACCGCCGGTTTCCATCGAGCAAGCGTGGGCAAACCGCCCGGAAATCAAAATGCTGGCTCAGGCGGGCAACATCGCCGAAGCAAACAAGAAGATGATGGTTTCGCGCTTTATGCCCACCGTTGCCCTCACCGGCGGATACGTCACCACCAACCCCAACGTCTTCAACGGGTACGAAAAGAAATTCAACGGCATGTTCACCGTGGGAGTGACAGCGGTGGTTCCCCTGTTTCACTTCGGAGAAAAAATCCATACGCTGAATGCTTCACGCGCCCAGGCAGTCGTGGCGAAACTTCAACTGGAAGAAGCGAAAGAGAAAATAGAACTTCAGATACATCAAGACACCTATCGCATCGGCGAAAGCCTGAAGAAGCAGGAGATGACGCGCAAGAATGTCGAAAAGGCGCAGGAAAACCTGATGTATGCGCAAGAGGGATTCGATGCGGGTGTGATTACTTCTACCGATTTGCTGATGGCGCAAACCGCCTGGCTGTCGGCCCGGTCGGAATATATCGATGCGACTGTCGATGTAAAACTGAACAACGTATATTTAAAGAAATCGACGGGAACTCTTTATCAGGAGTGAATGGTGAATAGTGAGTGGTAAATAGTAAATGGTGAATGGTAATTTTCATCGAAACAATATAAAATACAGATTCAAATGAAAACAGAAAAAACAGAAAACGTACGCAATTTACAGATTGCTCTGGTGGGACTCATCGTGGTTATCGTCGTTCTTTTCATTATCGGGTGGATTGTTTATAAGCCCGAACCTATTGTCATTCAAGGATCGGCCGAAGCGAGCGAAGTACGCGTATCGGGGAAAATCGCCGGACGCATCCAAGAGTTTTTGGTGGAAGAAGGACAACGCGTAGAACAAGGCGACACGCTGGTGTTAATTGACAGTCCGGAAATCTATGCAAAGTTGGCTCAAGCTACGGCGGCTCAAAATGCGGCCATGGCGCAAGACCGTAAAGCTCAAAAAGGAGCCCGCACCGAAGTGATTCAAGGAGCATACGAAATGTGGCAAAAAGCAGAAGTGGGCGTTAACATCGCCAAAAAATCGTACGACCGTGTACAACGTCTCTTCGATAAAGGTGTCGTGACGGCTCAAAAGCGCGATGAAGCCGAAGCGCAATATCAGGCCGCCGTAGCGCAATCGGCCGCCGCCAAATCGCAATACGATATGGCAAAGAACGGCGCCGAAACCGAAGACAAAGACGCGGCCCTCGCGCTGGTAAACCGCGCTCAAGGCGCCGTGCAGGAAGTGGAAGCTTACATGAAAGAAATAGCCCTTACCGCCCCTATTTCGGGAGAAGTGACGGAAATATTTCCCAAACAAGGAGAGTTGGCGGGCACGGGCGCGCCGATTATGAATATCGTCAATTTGGATGACGTGTGGTTCTCCTTCAATGTCCGCGAAGATTTACTGAAAGATATGAAAAAGGGATCGGAAATTACCGTCAAACTGCCGGCGCTCGATAACCGTGAGGTCAAATTACAAATTACCTATATCAAAGCAATGGCGTCGTTTGCGACGTGGAAAGCGACAAAAACCACGGGCGACTTCGACTTGAAAACGTTTGAAGTCCGGGCCAAACCGGTGGAACCGATCAAAGATCTGCGTCCAGGAATGACCGCGATTGTTATTAATTGACAACGGACAATGCAGAATTTGTAATTCGTCATTTGTAATTTATAATTCGTCATTCGTAATTAATTAGTCATTTGTAATTCGTAATTCGTAATT
>DHOU01000038.1:26048-42833 GCA_002409745.1 Bacteroidales bacterium UBA5382 | reverse complement strand
ATTCGTAATTCGTAATTTGTAATTAATTCGTCATTCGTAATTTGTAATTCGTAATTTGTAATTAATTAGTCATTCGTAATTTGTAATTTGTAATTAAAATGGTACAACATATACGAAATGTCGCGCTCAGGGAGTGGAAGCGATTGGTATCGCGCCCGATCTATCTATTGTCATCGGTGTTCGCAATGCTTTTCTGCTACCTGTTCTTCCTCACGCTGCTATCGGAAGGAATGCCCGAACAACTCCCGATAGGGATTATAGACTCGGATAACACGTCATTATCCCGCACGTTGGAACGAAACATCAATGCTTCGCCTCAGGTAGAGATTGTGCGCCGCTATGCCTCGTTCACGGAGGCGCGCAAAGATATGCAGAAAGGGAATATTTATGCCGTTATCGATATCGGCCGGGGATTCCAGGCCGACTTGCAGGCGAGCCGCCAACCCACCCTCGCTTATTATGTAAATGATGTATTCCTGGTGGCCGGCTCGCTCTCTTACAAAGACCTGACGTATATCAGCGAGTTGATGACGGCGTTCATCCAACAGCAAACGTTGCAGGCAAGGGGCGTGGTAGGCGATGAAAACTTATTGCCGTTGTTGCAACCGATCGCCATCGATACGCACCAACTGGCCAATCCGCAAGCGAACTACAACGTTTACTTGTCGAATGTGTTGCTACCGGGGGTATTGCAGTTGCTCATCATTATGTTCACGATTTACTGCATCGGCGTCGAAATAAAACAAAACACCACTCACGAATGGCTTTCGGCAGGCAAGGGCTCCATGCTTGCGGCCCTTACCGGAAAAGTATTGCCCCACACCCTTATGTTCACTTTACTGGGTATTCTGGGCGTCTTCTTGCTATATGGAGTGATGCGCTTTCCGATGAACGGAAGCATCGCATGGATGTGCGTGGCGATGTTTTTATTCGTGCTGGCGCATCAAGCCATCGGCATATTCATCATCGGGGTATTCCCGCGAATGCGCGATGCCATCAGCCTGGGAGTATTCTACGGACTGCTGAGTTTCACGTTTGCCGGCTTCACCTTCCCGATCGAAGCCATGCCGCGCGGCGCGCAGATTTTCGCAGGCCTCTTCCCCATCCGCTATTACTTCCGGATATATGTAAACGAAGCGCTGAATGGCGCAGACATCCGCTATTCCTTGATATATTTCGCCGCGATGGCCGCCTTTTTAATTCTGCCGTTTCTGGTATATCTACGGCTGGCAAAAGCTATCGCACAGGAGGATCAAGAAGAAATAAAAAACAGTACATTCAATGAACAACTCCAATAAATCCAATCTCTTTATCCGGATCTTACACGAGATCAGGCGGGTTATCTACATCATGCTGGATGAGTACCGAGTCATTTTAAAAGATTCGGGACTGGCGGTCGTTTTTCTCGGTGCGACGATTGTATATCCGATACTCTATTCGTCTATTTATCGCAACGAGACGGTTCACGACATGCCCATCGCCGTGGTCGATGCTTCGCAAAGCAACGGGTCGCGCGAACTGGCACGACGGCTCGATGCCACAGCCGACCTTAAGGTGGCTTACCGGTTCAATAATCTGGAAGAGGTGAAAGACGCGTTTTACCGGCACAAAATACATGGGGTGGTCTATATTCCGGAAGATTTCAACCGGAAGATTAACCGCAACGAGCAAGCCACCGTATCGATTTATTGCGATATGAGCAGTTTCTTGTACTACCGGGCAATGATGCTCGGCGCAAACTTCGGTATCCTCGATGCCGGAAATGATATCAAAATCGAGCGGATGAATGCGGCCGGAATAACCGGCAGAACCGCCGAAATATCTTCGAGTCCTTTCCGTTACGAAAAAAACATCCTGTTTAACGAGCCGATGGGATTTGCCAGCTTCCTCATGCCGGTCGTCCTCGTTCTCATCATTCATCAAACGTTATTTTTCGGGATTACAATGTTGACCGGTTCGTTGCACGAGGAGAAACTGGTCGCCATCGACCCGCAATTGCGTCAGCGCGGCAAATTCTTTCCCACAATCTTCGGGAAGACATTATGCTATTTCACCCTTTACATCGTGATCTGCTCCTATATACTATTAGCCGTGCCGCGCTTCTTCCAACTCCCGCATATAGGTAATTCGTGGGATATTATCCGGTTTTTCACGCCGTTTCTGTTAGCGGTTATTTTCTTTTCGATGTTGGTCTCGGCGTTTATCCGCAACCGCGAAACAGGATTGGTTATTTTCCCGTTCTTTTCGTTGATCCTTCTCTTCCTGAGTGGTTTCTCATGGCCGATGTCCAACATGCCCTGGTTTTGGAAAACATTCGCGATGCTCTTCCCCAGCACCTTCGGCATACAAGGATATCTGAAGATCAATTCAATGGGCGCCGGACTGTCGCAAGTGCAATTCGAATATATCGCTTTATGGATTCAGGTCGCCGTATACTTTCTCGCAACCGTTCTGGCTTACCGCCTCCAAATACGGAACAGCAAAAAATGAGGATGGAGGATGGAGACAATTACGAATGACGAATGACGAATTAATTACAAATTACAAATGACGAATTACAAATTAATTACAAATTACGAATTATAAATGACAAATGAGGTCTAAAGACTGATGACTGGAGACCGATGACCGGAGACCGTTGACCGGAGACCGGAGACTGGAGACTGGAGACTTTCTTCCCAATTAAGGATTGTTAGCTAAGATTATTTGTTATAAAAGAAAATAGAAAATACATTTGCTTCCTGATATAATCACTAAAAAAAAGAAAGACAATGAAAAAGTCAGTTATTCTGTTTTTTATCGCGGTATGCATCCTGCCGGCGACAGCTCAAGATGCCATTTTTACGGCTCCCGATTATAAACAAATCGAGAAGAATGTTCGCGACAGCACTTCGCCCTTCTACTACCCCTCGTTGCTGGAACGTTATTTGGCAGCCGACTCGACATTAAATACCGAAGAGCGCCGGCATGTATATTTCGGGTATGTCTATCAACCCGAATATACTCCGGCGGATACCTCGCAATACAACAACCTCTTGGCAGAGGTACTTTCAAGCCAATCCCTCCACCCGGACGACTATCCCAAAATCCTTTCTTACGCCGATGCCTTGCTGGTCGAAGACCCGTTCAATCTTCGCGCTTTGAAGGCCAAACTGCTCGTGTATGCGCAGCAAAACAATGTCGCCGACTATAAGAAAGCAGCGCATCAAAAGAAAATTGTGCAAGACGCCATCGTAAGTACAGGCGACGGGATGTCGGAAAAGACGCCGTTTTATGTCATCCGCGTGTCGCATGAATATGATCTGCTTCCTTTTCTCGGCTTTTCTTTCGGCGGAGACGATAAGGTGATCAAAAACGGCAACTATCTTACCCTCGGGTCGAACCGTTTTGGCGTAGAACGGGTGTATTTCGACATCTCGCCGGTCATGCAATATGTCAACAGGCACGGCGGAGGCAAACTCTAAGCAAAAGCCGGAATTTCACCGGCAGCGCAAGACCGGCCGTCTGTGTAATTTGACTATTCAACAAACTTTTTGGCCATTCCTGCGTGCAGGTTTGGCCATTTAACAAACTTTTTAGCCATCCCTTCATGAAAGGTTGACCATTCAACGAACTTTTTGACCATCCCTACATGGGGGTTTGACCATTCAACAGACTTTTCAGCCATTCTTGCGTGCAGGTTTGACCATTCAACAGACTTTTCAGCCATTCCTACATGAAGGATTGACCGTTCAACAGACTTTTTAAGCGTCCCGGCGTGAAGGGTTGACCGTTCAACAAACTTTTCCGGGATCCCGACGCGGAAGTTTATTTGTCCGACTTCCTTTATCGATAAAGCAGGACTATTATTTCTTCATAATCTATTTCATCAATCACAAAACAGGTAACCGAACCGCCGGAAGAGCCCTTGCGTTCTTATTCGTTTCAGGCAGAAAGATGCCCGGATTAGGGGAATTCAGCGCATTTTGTCC
Source organism: Bacteroidales bacterium UBA5382 (assembly GCA_002409745.1). GTDB lineage: Bacteria > Bacteroidota > Bacteroidia > Bacteroidales > Dysgonomonadaceae > Limibacterium > Limibacterium fermenti. The sequence goes on along the minus strand of DHOU01000038.1, from coordinate 38,862 downwards.
GGAGAGATTGAACCGTTCGCCCTATAGATCCGTTTATAAGATTAAATCACTAAAAAGAGGAATCAATGGAAGATAAAATAACATTAGAATGGAAAAATGACAACCGGGGAGGATTCTATATCCACCGTGACAACAAACCGATTGCCGAGTTGGAGTTCGAGCTCGAAGACGGAGTGATTGATGCCTATCATACCGGCGTACGCCCCGAATTCGAAGGACAGGGCATTGCCGCAAGACTGGTCGATGAATTAGCGTCGTTCGCCCGGGAACATTCGTATACCATCATTCCGAGTTGCCCCTATATTTCCGCGAAATTCCGCCGCGCCCCGGAAAAGTTTAACGATTTGTGGCATCGATAAAAAGACATGGAAGGTAGCATCGAAACACTGAGCGCCGTAGCATTAGGCATCGCCCTGAGCGCCGGCTCCGGATTCAGGGTGTTTATCCCTTTGCTGGTCGCAGGACTGGCATCGCACTTCGGATGGATTCCCCTTGGCGAAAACTTTGCATGGATGGGCTCGGTTCCGGCGCTTATCGCTTTCGGCGTGGCCGCCGTGGTCGAAGTCGGCGCTTATTATATCCCTTTTATCGATAATCTGCTCGATACCATTGCGGTACCACTGTCGGTGATGGCAGGCACATTGCTGATGTCGTCGGTTTTTCCGGCCGATAGCGAATGGATAAAGTGGATTATGGGCTTCGTCGTAGGAGGCGGCGCCGCAGCTACCATACAAAGCGGCACGGCCATCACGCGCATGGCATCCAGCCAGTTTACCGCCGGCACGGCCAATCCCGTTCTATCGACCACCGAAGGCGTGACGGCAACGGGAATATCGGTTTTATCGCTTTTCATTCCCATCATCATCGGCGTACTCGTCGTCGTGTGCATCATGGTGGTTTTATATCTGCTGATCAAAAAATCGCCCCGCTTCTTCAAGCCGGTTCGGAAATAAATATCCGTTCCGGATGCCACATTTTTCTCTTTTTTGCATCTTAAAGATAATGTGTGCGGAAATAAAGCTTTCGCCGTAGGTTTTATAAATAGATTACCAAAAAAGAAAAGATGAAAAAAGACTATTTGAAGCATCGGGTATGTCTGGTATGCATCGTGTGGCTATTATATACGAGCGGAATATTTGCCCAAAATAAAAAGAATTTTGACTTTCAGTTAGCCGGAAGCATCGGAGCCGTCGGATTGTTTATCGGTTCGCCCACAACATCCGGGCTTATCGCAAGTATCAGTCCGGAATTTATATTTCCAAAATTGAAATCGTCCATCGGCTTTCGGCTTGGATATGGATTCGTGACGAAATCGGACAAACAATCCTCATGGGGTGAAGAAAACGAGGCTTATACTACCCTCTACAGAGTGAAGATGTTTACATACGGAGGGGTTTACCAGTTTATTCATCCGTTTTTTTATTCGGAGAACTCGAATTGGATATTCGATAATGAATTCTCTTGGGCGAACCTCAAGGCGGATGTGTACACGGAAGATTATACCTCGTGGCTGAAGGGCTATTTCTTTTACACCGGGCGTATCGGAATCGAATTTAATACGAGCGACGATTATTTTGTGAAAGTAATGCCTTGGGTAGGATTCTCGACGTTGAAATTACGACCAGTGCTCAACAAGGACGTCGCCACTTTCGGTTGGGAAGAGGCCCCCTTTACCATAGGCCTTACGCTAAAGATCCTGTGAAAATAACCGATACGCTTGAAAAACAGGAGTCGGAAAACGGCAAAGGGTTTGTTATGCCTGCAAGCTTCATAAAGAAAAAGAGTCTTCAACTTTTTTTTGTGGTATGAAATAAATAGTCTATATTTGCATCATTGTTGCATTTATAAACTTATTCAGATATGACTGCGGAAGAAATATTGTATAATCACAAATTAAAAAATACAACTTGCCGTAAACAGGTTGTGGAGGAATTGTTAGAGAAAAAAAGCGCTCTATCGGAGAATGAAATCAAAAGTGCTTTTGAAGGCCCTTTTGATCGGGTTACTTTTTATCGAACCCTGAAGACTCTTGAGCAAAAAGAAGTTATACATCGCATTGCTTTAAATGACGGCACTATAAAATATGCGCTTAACGGCCATCATCATGAAAATGAACATATCCATGCTCATTTTCATTGCGAAAAATGTGATGAGGTATTTTGCCTGGAGGAGGAACAAACTTATTTTCATGTAGATTTACCGGACAAGTTTGTGAAGAATGATGTTTTCGTCGTAGTGGAAGGCGTTTGCGCCGAATGTGTTGTCGACGTTTCCTAACCCCACGCGCTCCGGCTGCTTAAAATTGAAAAAACCATCTGCTACTCTTTCGTTATGAATAAATTTCTTATGACCATACTCTGTATGGGTATGTTCTATTCTCTGCTCTCCGGACAAACGGCTTATACGCTTTCGGGACGGGTTGTCGATGAGAATGAACGACCGTTGCCGGGAGCGACAATAGCCGTATTACCCGGCTCGAAGGTGACGCAGAGTAATACGGAAGGGTATTTTCAACTAAACGATTTATATGAAAACAGCTATACCCTCACGGTTTCTTTTATGGGGTATGACAGTTACACCGACACCCTCTATATCGAGAACGACCGGACATGCACCATTCGACTGCGGCAAACGTCCGTGAGCCTGCAAGAGGTCGTTGTCACTCACGATTATGCCGACGAAAAAAAGAAAGAAGGAGCGCTTCCGGTCGACATTGTAACGAAGCGTTTCTTATGGCAGAATATGGGCGGAAGCCTCATGCAATCTTTACAAATACTTCCAGGAGTCAGCAGCCTGGATATCGGTGCCGGACAATCAAAGCCGATTATACGGGGACTTGGATTCAACAGAGTGATTGTCGTGGAGAACGGCATGAAACACGAAGCGCAACAATGGGGCTCGGATCATGGCCTGGAAGTGGATCAATACGCCGTTGAAAATGTCGAGGTGATAAAAGGGCCTCTTTCATTACTGTACGGTTCGGAGGCGATCGGTGGAGTCATCGATATGAAAAGCAGGACTTATTATCCCGAAAACACGTTCGGCGGCTCGGTGGATTTATCGGGCAAAACGAGCAATCAATTCCTCGGCACTTCCGTGTCGCTATACGGAAGGAGAAAATCCTTTTTTGCCGACTTAAGGGCTACCGTATTAGATTACGGAGACTATACCGTTCCTACGGATAGCGTGAATATCTATTCTTATCGCGCCCCCTTGTACAAACATCATTTGCGGAATACCGCCGGCAAAGAACAGAATATTCATTTTTCGTTCGGAGTCATTCGTCCCGAATTTGAAAGCCGGTTTTATCTAAGTAATATTCATACTAAAAACGGCTTCTTCGCAAATGCTCACGGACTGGAGCCCCTGAATGTCGACACGGAGATGCACGATGCCTCCAACCGCGACAGTCATTATCCTTATCAGGATGTGAATCACTTCAAAATAAACAATATCACCCGCTACCGGTGGACGGCAGAAAACTACGTGGAAACTCAGTTGGGTTTTCAACGAAACATCCGTGACGAATGGAGCCAGTATATCAGCCACGGGTATATGCCTTCTCAGTTCCCCGACACATTAGGCTTCACTTCCGATTTGGAGAGAGCCTTCGACAAGTCGGTGTATTCAGGACGGATGACGCTTGCCCTCAAAAAGGATAAAAAGACATTCAACGCCGGTATAAATGCGGAATATCAAGACAATAAAATCGACGGACGCGGATTCATTATTCCGGCATTCAAACAAATCGCCGTGGGCGGGTATTTGTTCGGGAAATTAACTATCGGGGCGAAAAGCGTCCTGCAAGCAGGCATCCGTTATGATTTCGGGCGTATCATGACCGAAGAATACTTCGATTGGTTTCCCTCTCCTTTAACGAATGAACCCGCATCGGAATACCGGCATTTGCAAAGGGCCCATCATATAGACCGCCGCTTCTCCAGCATCTCTTGGTCGGCAGGATACAATTTGAATCTGGAAAGATGGTCTTTCAAATCGAATATCGGAAAGAGTTTCCGGATGCCTATCGCAAAAGAGCTCGCCGCCAACGGCGTGAATTATCATCAATTCAGTTATGAAGTAGGCAATCCGGATTTATCTCCCGAAATGGCCTATCAATGGGATGTAGGAGCCGATTATGTGTATAATCGCTTATCGGCTGGAATATCTCCTTTCGTGAATTATTTCACCAATTATATCTACCTCAATCCCACCTCGGAGCACGACCGGCTATATGGCAACGGCAATCAGGTTTTTTATTATATGCAAAGCCGGGTATTGCGTTACGGGGCGGAAATGCACGTCGAGTATCAAATCCTGCCCCAAATACGAATCGGATGGACGGGTGAATACGTTTACTCGGAGCAACTGTCGGGCGTAAAAAAGGGTTTTACGCTTCCTTTCTCGCCACCGCCGTCGATGAGGCTCCATGCCGGGTATCTTACAAAGAAACTTGCCGGAGGTATCGAAAACGCGTATGTGTCGCTCGATCACATTATCACGGCACCACAGAATAACATCGTTCCTCCCGAAGATCCGACGCCCGGTCATCAGGTGTTGAATATCGGAGCCGGCGGAGACCTCAAATGGGGAAAGCAACCGATACAGGTTTCCCTGCAAATACAGAATCTTTTGAATACAAAATATTTCAACCATACAAGCTATTATAAGCTTATTCATGTTCCTGAACCGGGAAGGAATATCGTCATTCACATTTCGATTCCTTTCTCAGGAAAAATAAAATCAACGTAATACACTTATTCATTAATCAAAAAAAATTATGACAAAAAAAGGATTATTTTTTACTGTTCTGGCCTTGACGACAGGCTTACTGTTCAGCTCTTGTGAAAAAGAGGACGTTCTTTCCAAACCGGTTATCAGCGGATTGGAAGTGGGGCTCAATAATAGCAAGATCGGCTACATCGGCGATGATTTACATATTGAAGCGGAAATTGTAGCGGAGGGACTAATCGATAAGATTGAAGTGGAAATCCACCCGGAAGGTGGCGATGGAAAAGAAATCACGGTAACTTATACAAAACATGCAGGTTCGCGTAATGCAACTTTACATGAACATATCGATATACCGGCCGATGCGGTTCCGGGGGAATATCATCTTCATCTTACGGTTACCGACAAAGCGGGAAACTCCACGACGGTCGAAGAACATGTTGAGTTGAAAGTACAAGTTGCGGAAGCTCTATAAAAATTAGCAGAACCCGGTAATGAAAAAAATATCTTTTATATGGGTTTTCCTACTATCGATGAGTGCATTCGTTTCTTGCGAGAAAGAAGAAATCGATAAAGAGAAACCGCAAATCGATATCGATTTTGAGGGAGCTTTTCCTCAAAATTGTGCGACCGTTTATTTTGGAGTTCCCTTTGAAGTGAAAACGCTGTTTCGCGATAATGTCGAATTGGGATCGTATCGAATCGATATTCACCACAATTTCGACCATCATAGTCATAGCACGGAAGTATCGGAGTGTACTCCCGATCCCGTCAAGGAAGCGGTAAATCCTTATGTGTTTATTCAGGATTATCCTTTGCCCGGGGGGCAGGAAGAATTCCTGACGGATTTATCGATCACCCTTCCGGCAAGTAACGACAAGGGGCCATTTGAGGATGGAGATTATCATTTCATGATCACTCTGACAGATAAACAAGGTTGGTCTACACAAAAGGGATTGAGTATTAAAATACGCCATCAGGAACCCAAGTAAAATCAAAAAAAGAAGGTGCCGCAATAGAGTTGTGACACCTTCTTAAAAAAAACTATTTTAAGTATGAAACTATTTCACTTCCCATCCCAAAGCGCTCGCACCGAGTACGGCGGCATCGCTTTCCTTTAGTTCGGAGAAAAGAAGTTTTACTTTATTTTTAAAGATAGCCAGTAAATTACTCTCCATTGTCTCCTGGACAGGCTTCATAATCAAGTCGCCGGCCTTAGCCAATCCTCCGAAAAGAATAATCGCTTCGGGGCTGGAGAAAGCCACGAAATCGGCAAACGCTTCACCTAAAATCTTGCCGGTAAAACGGAAGATTTCTTTCGCCATCTCATCGCCGGTCATCGCCGCATCGAACACATCTTTCGAAGTAATCGTTTCAGCAGGAATGCTTCTTAATTGGGAAGGCATATCGGGACGCAGTTCCAGATATTCGCGTGCGGTACGAGCCACACCCGTAGCCGAAGCATACGTCTCCAAACATCCGGTTCGTCCGCAACCACATAAGCGCCCGTTGTTACGGCGCATAATGACGTGACCGAGCTCGCCGGCAAAACCGTCGTGTCCGTAGACCAGTTGTCCGTTCACAACAATACCGCTCCCCACACCGGTTCCAAGGGTGATGACGATAAAATCCTTCATTCCGCGGGCCGCACCGTAAGTCATTTCACCAATTGCTGCCGCATTGGCGTCATTGGTCAAAGCAACCGGGATACCCACTTTTTCTTCCAATAACCGTGCAAAAGGGATAATACCTTTCCAACGAAGATTAGGCGCGAACTCAATACTGCCTGAAAAATAATTTCCATTCGGCGCTCCCACACCTATTCCTTTTATCTGGTCTTTGGTCGTTGTTTCGGCGACAATCTCATTGATCAATTTGGAAAGATCGTCCAAATAATCATTTACTTCGGCATGGACTGCCGTTTTAATACTTCCGCTGCGCAGAATTTGTCCTCTTTTATCTACGATGCCGATGACGGTATTGGTTCCACCGACATCTATACCTATTACATAAGGTTTATCCATGATTTGCTTTTTAAATTTGTTGATGAGTTATTGTAATTTATGGCTGCAAATATAGCTATTTTTCGGAAAACGGCTTTTCTTATTCCTTAAATATTTCATAATTATTACGGACAAAGAAGGGCGGAGCTACTCCATCAGCTTTTCATTCATAAAATTTCCTGAAAATTTCACCAAACGATTGAATGCCTCCGGAAACTCCGTACTTCCTGCTTTAACAGTAATAAATTTAGTCTTTCCTCCTTGCGTCAGTTGTATCATATAAATAACCGCATTATCGGAATTACGTCCTTCCTCAAACCCATAGGCATCTTTCATCCGTGCCAGCTCACTCTTTTGAATAAGACTGCGGAAGGCATCAAACTCATCCGCCTTCAATGTTCCCTCTTTGTAAGCAGGCTTTGATTTCCCCTCATATTTGTCGAAAAAATAATCATACCGCCCGATTTTATACGTAGAATCGGGATTCAGTTGCATTTCCACTTTAAAATTATTCACGCTTTCCATGCTGTACACATACGTGAATTCGCTTGTCTCCGGCGAGTGAGTGCATCCGACACAACTGACGATGAAGAACAACGTGAAAAATATATTTATTTTAGATAGCATAGCTGTTGTATAAAAAAGGGGAGACACGAAGTCTCCCTTTTTAAAGTTATCTCCAGGCATCGGGTTGTACCAAATAGGGGTTGCCGTTCTCGTCATTCCCCATCGTCTGTATCTGCGTTTGCGGCAATGGAAACATCGTTTTGTTTGCCGATAGTTTATTAAATGTGGCGAATTTTGAGATATGTCCTTTTTCAAAATCCACATAATCGGAAAGCGTTTTTGCCATATACTCTCCTCCCCAGCGGACCAAATCAAACCAGCGGTGCCCTTCCATCGCCAATTCCAGTTTCCGTTCCATCCTGACAGCTTTTATGCACTCTTCTTTATTGGTAAAAGCGGCATGCGTGGTCGGATAGTTGGCAATCTTATAGTTAGCGGCCGGTTTTCCGTCCGACTTGATCGTGTTTACAGGAAGCGCAGCGCGAGTGCGGATTTGATTGACCAGCTCCATAGCACCCGACAGGTCGTTATCGTTTGCCAGGCATTCGGCATATTGCAGGATAATATCGCGCAAACTCAGGTATTGCAGGTTGATGGCTGAGCCGGGCGCCCATCCGTCATGAATTCCATAGCTGCCCAAGCCTGCATCCAGCTCTTTCTTGGTATATACATGTTTTTTAGGCAGGTAAAACCCTCCGTTATTAATATCGCGCACCCAGTTCGTTCTGGGTACTCCCCAGTCTTTATACGGAATGCCGTAGCGCCCGATCGCAAAATCGATGCGCGGGTCAACAGCCACATCGTTATTGTTTATGGAATGCGGATAATCCTTTTCATCTTTACCGGGGACATATCTGGTGTCCACAAAAGGTGCGTTCCTGTAGGAATTATCCAGTAACGGCAACCCGTTGGCGTCCACTTTAAAAGAATTGGCGAGTTCGTTGGAGGGCTGGTAAAACCCGCAGCACCCGCCGGGCGCACCTACTCCGCCGTAAGGATAGCATAACGACATGCCGGAATTGGCATTATCGTCTTCAAGGGAAAACTGTACGGCAAAAATCGATTCTTTTCCATTTTCGCGATAACTGTCGAAGTTGGCCGTCAGATCATCTTCAAGTCCGTATTTTTGCCCGTTGGATGTTTGCCCGTTGTCTATCACGTCCTTTAGAATGGGTTTGGCTGCTGCCAAGTCGCCCTTGTGCATCAGTATCTTTGCTTTCAGAGCTTTGGCTGCCCACACATTGGCGCGGCCGGGCTGGCTTTGCTTCTCGGGCAAGTCGCGTATGGCAATATCGATATCTTCCAGCACTTTCGGATAAATATCTATGTCGTTATGCACCTTGGGGTCATTATCGGTAATGGTTTCGTCTATCCACGGAATATAAGGACCGAACACTTTGAGGCCTTCAAAATAAGCCATGGCACGCAGGAAATGCAATTCGCCGTTACGTGTTTTCTGGAACGCTTCCGGCAAGCCTTCTACCTGAGCCATTGTTTGCAGCGCAATATTTATCCTTTTGGCGCCTCTGTAAATCCACGCCCATTTGTCGTTAATATAGCCGTTGGTGGTTGATACGTTGTATTGTTCCATTTCGTTGAGAATGGACTGGTCGTTGGCGTCGGAACCTTTATTCGCGTCGCCTCCGTACATACCGCCGAATGTCCAGTTAAACGGCGAAGCGCCCCACCCGTTCTCGGTGAGGTTGGCATAGGCATTTACCGTCAAAAGATCGATACCTTGTTCGTTCATCAATGCAGCTTGGTCGATACTGCCCTGGGGAGCTTTATAAAGGAAGTCTTCCCCGCAGGAATAAAGCAGCATGGCCGATAAAGCCATCAATAAGAATAATATGTTTTTACGTGTCATATTGTTTTATTTTTAATCGGTTTAAAATTCAAAATTCACCCCAAAGAGCAGCCTCATAGTGGTGGGCCATCCACCGCCGTCAATACCCCGGCTCAGGTCTGAACGGTTTCCGGCTCCGGTGTCCCTGTTGGTGATCTCCGGATCCAGACCGGTGTATTTAGTCAGTGTCAGCAAGTTTTCAGCCTGTATATAAACCCGGAGATTGGAGATAGTGGCTTTTTGCACTAACTTTTTAGGCAGCGTGTACCCGATGACCAGGTTTTTCAGTTTCAAGAATGAACCGTCTTCAATATAATAAGAGTTTAGGACAACGCCGCTCTGTCCGTCTTTCGAATCCAAGATAGGCAGTTCGGCTTTGGAGTTGTCGCCGTTCAGTTTCCACGACAAGTCGCGCATCCGTGTGGAACGGTTACCACTGAACAACTGAAAATCGGTGAAATACTTCGTATTGTTCAACAGCTCGTTTCCGATGGTGGAATACCAGAACATGGTGAGATCCCAGTTCTTGTAGGTCAATGTGCCGGTTAACCCTGCCATGAGGTCGGGATGGGGGCTGCCGATGACTTTCCGGTCGTCCATCGTTATCTTGCCGTCGGGCTTTCCTTCCGGACCGCTTACATCCTCAAATTTGTATTTTCCGACCCATTGTTTGGCGGTTGTAGCGGTAGGAGCTTCTGCGGCGCCATACGGTATCGGCGATTCCAGTACATCTTTTTCGTTTTCATAGAAGCCCAATATATTCAATCCGAAGAACTCAGAGATAGCGCCTCCCTTAATGGTACGGGTTTCACCGATATCGAACCGGTCGCCGCGACCCCATAAAGCGAAATCGTCGGCATCGGAAAGCTTGAGCACTTTATTTTTATACGCAGAAAGATTCAGTCCCACATCCCATGCCCAATCGCCTGCCTTATCGCGGTAATTGAAACTGAAATCGACGCCGCTGTTGCGCATATCTCCGTAATTGATGTATGGCCGGCCTATTTCTTCATTGGCCAGGGCCGAATATGCCGCCTCAATAAGCATGTCGGTTGTGAGTTTGTTATAGAATTCCAGCGTGGTGGAAAAACGCCCTTTGCCGAAAGTGGCGTCCACACCTATGTTTGTCATTTTAAGAGCTTCCCACCGCGTGTCTTCGTTTCCGTAGGTAGCCAGCTTATATCCCAGGTCTGAACCTGTGTTGGAACCGCTCAAGTCATAATTGGTTCTGTCGGCCTCGGTACTGAAAAGCATGGCAAAGTTCGTGGCCCGGGGTATTTCCGCGTTTCCGGTAAGCCCGTATCCCACGCGCAGCTTCAGGTCATCCAACCAATGTTTGGTGTTCTGCATGAATCCTTCTTCCGATATTCGCCAACCTACCGACATGGATGGGAAAGTACCGTAACGGTTCTTTTTCGCAAAACGCGATACGCCGTCGCGGCGGACAATTCCGGTGATCAAATATTTATCGGCAAAAGAATAATCAACGCGTGTGAAAACGCCGAACAAGGCAAACTCGCCGTTATACCATGAATTGTTGGTACGTTGAGTATCGTTGGCTCCCATAGGCAATATCCAAGTGTTGGTATTGTCTTCATACAAATAATGATATCGCCGCGCTTCCATGCCTCTTCCCAGTCCGTCGCGGATGGCTTCGGTACCTGCAACCACATTCAACGAATGGACGTCGCCAAACACCTTATTATAGGTAAGCGTATTGGTCCAAACCCACCGGAAGTTAAACGACGCAGCTTCCTGAAAATGGTTTGTGCCGGGGCTTTCTGCAAACTCGAGGTTCTTTTTACTTATATAGTAACTATAAGCATTGGTATAATCCAACCCGAAACTGGTGCGGAACATCAGTTCTTTAAGAATATCCGCTTCGCCCCATACATTGCCGAAAATACGGGAATTGCTCCAGTAATTGTCCTTATTGCGTTCCTGTTGGGCTACCACGTTCTGCCAGTTACCCGTGCCGCTGAATTTTGATCCGGCCCAGTTGCCCATCGGGTCTTTCACCGGCACCCATGGCGAGGCTCGGTACGTCCACGAATAAGGTGTTGACTCGGTAGCCGTCACGTTCAAACCCAAGTCCTTTGTATAAGTGTACTGCAAGTTCTCGCCTACGCGCAACCAAGGACGCACATCGAACGAGGTATTCAAGCGGGTTTGGTAACGAGTATAGTAAGTATATACGACAGTACCTTTCTGGTCGAAATAGTTCAGCCCCATCAGATATTTTCCTTTTGCACCGCCACCCGAAAGGGTTAGTTGATGGTTTTGTATCGGTGCCGTGCGGTCTATTTCGTCCCACCAATCGGTATCTGAATACGGTACCATCTGATTATCAGGATAAGAATAATCCTTTATGTCGAGGTTTTGATTTCCTCCGGCACCTTTGATCGTCAGATAATTAGGTATTATCGGATCTTTTTGATTTCCAAATTGGGGATGATAGGGAAATACTTCTTTCCCATCTGTATCGAATTTCGCATCGCGAAGCACCAATGCGTTGGTTAGCGATTCCCACTCGAGAGCCAAACGGTCTGCCGAATTGAGCATATCGTATCTGCTCGTGGTCTTTTGAACACCGTAATAGGCGTCGTAATTGATCTTGGGCTGCCCCGAAGCCGTACCTCTCTTTGTGGTGATAAGGATGACACCGTTTGCAGCCTGTGCACCATAAATAGCAGCCGAAGAAGCATCTTTTAACACCTGCATGCTTTCAATGTCGTTGGGATTGAGGCTGCTCAGGTTTTGGTTACGGGTAGATACGCCGTCAATTACATACAGAGGCCCGTTATCATTCACCGTATTGATACCGCGGATACGCACCATGGTTGCCGAGCCGGGTGATCCGGTTTGCCCGATATATACTCCGGGGGTTTTTCCCTGCAACTGCTGTGTGGCCGAAGAACCGGTGGAAGCCAGCAATTCTTTAGTATCGACCACCGCCACCGAACCGGTAATGTCTTTCTTTGCCTGCGTACCGTATCCTACCACTACAATTTCCTGAAGACTTTCCGTATCTTCGTCCATCACGATGGAAAATTGTCTTTTATCTCCGACAACGATTTCCTGAGTCATAAAACCAACATACGAAAATACTACCGTAGAAGCAGGAGAAGCCACTCTTAAAGCAAATTTGCCGTCGACATCGGTCATAATACCGTTTGTCGTCCCTTTTTCGATTACGTTTACCCCGATCATCGGAGTACCTCCGGCGTCGGTAACCGTTCCCTGAATGGATGTTTGCGCAACCATTCCCAAGGAAATTATCCACACAACTGCGAATAATAAACCTTTCATCAAGTTAAAAAATTTTCTTTTCATACTTTCATGATTGTTTAAATTAATACTTTGAATAAATAAAAATAGATATATAAACAGAGTAGAACTGTTTTTCATATTTCGTCATAAATACAGCCCTTAAGGGAAGTATCACAACGCTGCTCGCCGTCTCTTTAAAGACGGCTTCCTACCGAGAGTCGCGGAAGCGAAACCGGAAATAGCACATCAAGGGGATTTACGAATATAGATATATGTGAAGATATACAACAAAGCCGAGCGGTTATACGGCGGCTTATCGCAGGTATAAAAAAACAAAGGATAGGAAGAGAACGGAAACTATTATTAATTAATGTAAAATACCCCCCCCCCCCTTTTT
>DHOU01000038.1:0-25903 GCA_002409745.1 Bacteroidales bacterium UBA5382 | reverse complement strand
CACCCCCCCCCCCCCGTTATTAACAAGAGTTAACAAAACTCCTAAAAAAGAGCGAAAGATGGAAGTTTTCACATTATTATTACCCATTTCTGATATAATAATTATATTGTATTACGATTTTGATGTAAAGATAGGAAGTTTGATCAAACTAAACAAAAAATAGTACAATATTTTTTTTAGATCACAATCGGTAACATCCATCGGATTATTGATAAATTTCACAAAAATGTAACACATTTGCCGGTTTTATGGTGTATATTTGCCGGAATAAAAAAAATACGAAGTAAAAATGAATAAAAAAACATCCTTTACTTGCCTCTTATTGCTTTTTATTGCTTTTCAGGCAACCTCTCAGACACAGATTATAGCTCATCGCGGATATTGGAAAACCGACGGTTCGGCCCAGAACTCCATTACGGCATTAATGAAGGCCGACTCGCTGGATATTTACGGATCGGAAATGGATATCTGGCTCTCGTCCGACGGCATCCCCGTAGTCAATCACGATGCCGATGTACAACTCGACGGGAAAAAAATTATCGTACAGGACACGCCGGCAGCTACGCTCCGATCGGTCAAACTGGCCAACGGAGAACCGTTGCCCACGCTGGAAGAATATCTGGAGGCTTTCGAAAAATGCAAAAACGTCAAGCTGATTATCGAATTCAAATCCCATCGTACGAAAGCGCAGGAAGATGAACTGACCGAAAAAGCTATCGCCATGGTTCGCGAAAAAGGACTGCAAGACAGAGTGGAATACATTGCTTTCGGCATCAACTTCGTGAATCAAGTGCGACGGGTCGATCCTCAGGCCAAAGTGTATTATCTCAATGGTGACTTAACTCCGGACGCTCTTCACGAAATAGGCGCCGCCGGCATCGATTACCATTACAATGTCTTGTCTAAAAACCCACAATGGGTAGCATCCTCTCATGACTATGGAATGAAAGTAAATGCATGGACGGTTAATAAAGCGGAAGACATTCGTCAGATGATCAACCTGAAGTTGGATTATATCACTACGGACGAGCCTGTTCTGGTAAGACAATTAATCAACGAAGCAAGATGATCAACTTGCAACAACAACTGAGTAAAGCTATCCGTATCGCTATTAAGGCGCATGAAAATCAGTTGGATTCCCACAATGGCCGTCCGTATATAGACCATCCTTTCAGAGTGATGAATGCCGGGCACACTCTTCAGGAAAAGATTGTAGGCATTTTGCACGATGTGGTAGAAGATACGGAGTGGACACTGAAGGACTTGTCGGCGGAGGGTTTTTCACCGGATATTGTCGATGCAGTGGATGCGATGACGCGACGGGATAATGAATCGTATGAGGAATACATTCTTCGGGTTGAGAAAAATCCGGTTGCCGTACGGGTAAAACTCAATGACTTGTCCGATAATATGGATATTCGCCGCCTGAACGAACTGACGGCGCAGGACGTCGAACGCCTGCATCGTTATTTAAAGGCATACAAACAACTGACGGAAAAAGAATAAGCATATTGGCCGGCATTTATTTACACATTCCTTTCTGCAAAACCCGTTGCCTTTACTGCGACTTCTTTACGGGTACGGACGAAAGGGCGAAGGATGCTTTTGTCGCCGCCCTTTGCCAAGAAATCCTTTTACGAAAAGACGAAGTCGATGAGCCGGTCAAAACGATCTACTTCGGAGGAGGCACGCCTTCTCGATTGAGTCGAGAACAGTTGGAACAGATTATTGAGACCCTCTTCAAGACCTTTCCAATCACTGAAAAGGCAGAGATAACGCTCGAAGCGAATCCGGATGATCTTTCTTTGAAATACATAGAAGATCTCCGGCTTTTGCCTTTCAATCGCATCAGCATCGGCATTCAAAGTTTCCATGACACGGAACTGGCCTTCTTAAGCCGGCGTCATACGGCTCAACAAGCCATCGAAACCGTAAAAAAGTGTCAGGATATCGGCGCGTTCGAGAACATCAGCATTGACTTGATGTATGGTTTACCCGGGCAAACACTCGACATTTGGCAACAAAACCTTTTACAAGCCCTGTCTCTGAATATTCAACATATTTCAGCCTATCATCTTATTTATGAAGACAAGACTCCGCTTACGGTTTTGCTTAAAAAGGGCAAAATACGTCCTGTTTCCGACGAGTTGAGTACCGATATGTTTTCGATGCTGATCGACACGCTTACCTCTGCCGGTTTCGAGCATTACGAAATAGCCAATTTTGCCAGGAATCAACGCTACTCCCGTCATAATACGTCTTATTGGCAAGGCGAAAAATACGTCGGATTGGGGCCGGCCGCCCATTCTTTTGACGGGAAAAGCCGCAAATGGAATGTGTATTCCCTGTCACGTTACATCGAAGAGATGAAGAAGGGTCAATTATCGTCAGAAATAGAAATACTCGACATCACGACCCGCTATAACGAATATATCCTGACCGGCTTACGAACTCAATGGGGGGTGGATTTATCGAATCTACGAAAACTATTCGGCGAAGAGTTATATCGTTATTGCCTCGAGAACGCAGAAAAATATCTGACCGGGCATTTGCTCTCAATCGATCAAAACACGCTAATGCTGACCCGTGAAGGGATCTTCATTTCGGATGGGATTATGAGCGATCTGATGTGGGTGAAATGAGCTATGAACTATGAGCTATGAACTATGAGCTATGAACTATGAACTATGAGCTATGAGCTATGAACTATGAGGGGGGGGGAATAATCATGATTCGTAATACCGCTGATAGATTCGCTCAAACTCTTCGGTCTTCCGAAAGCGGGAAAGCCATGCATTTAAACTGTCGAGCAAAACGGGCGCATCTTTCCGAACAATCCACGATTCCAAATGAGTAAACCCGATATCGGTTTCTACATCGATTTCCGGAAAAGACCGCGCCAGTTCATCGGCCGATTTTTCGTCACAAACTGTAAAATCAATTTGTCCGGCAGCCACCATCATCACCAATTGTTCTTGTCCATACACGTCATCTTCCTTCACATAAATCGTATCTCCGATCTCATGCGAAAGATTATCCAAGCGTAAAATGGCCGGAGACGATTTAGGCACATAAATGGTTTTCTTCGCCAAATCGAGATGTTGCCTTACCAACGGAAGATTGTCGTTGTACTCCGGCTTACGCTGGATTAACACCTGCTTATTAAGAATAAGGGGATGCGTAAACGCATATTGGTGTTTAAGAGTTGTCGTTAAGGGAACATTCCGGGCGACCATATCATACCGGTGCCGGTCCAAGCCTTCCAGATTATCATCCAAACTGTTTTCGAGATCAATCGAGACTTCTATTCCCCACTCTGCCGCCATGGCTTGTAATAGCTCATACTGAAAACCCGAAATAGAATCGCCCGATACAAAATAACCGGTGGTATTATAATCCGTCACAACCTGTAAAACACCTTCTTTCACGATTTCGCGATAATCACGCGCTTTGGTTTTCTTTTGAAACCAAAACAAAACGAGGGTTAACACCATCGCTACAGATACGATTACAAACAGGGTGCGGGAAAACGGGAACTTCGATTTTAATTTTACATCCATTTAATTATGAAGATTGACCGACACGCCCAATTTAATGATCGAGGGATTGACCGGATACCCGGGCAAAGAAAAGTACTCCCTCGGTTTCCAGATAGTGGAAGCCGCATTGTAATACATCACAAAAAAGCGAGTCTGCTTTAAATGCATATTGGCATATATCGTCGCAATGGGATAATTGCCGACTTGCTTTTCGCGCTGATTATAAAACTGCAAGAGAGCCGGCTCGTACCCCGGCGCATAATAACTGGTATGATAATGGGCATCCACACCGAATTGCAAAGTCAGCTCGTTCACAATTTTAGTCTTCAAATACATATTTGAATAGACACTAAGCAAGGGTACCGGAATGACCTCCTCATTACTGGACGTTTGGTATACGAGCTGATTGTCCCAATGAAAAACCCCGAGATGCAGATTCTGATCCACACGTGCCGACAAGATTTGCACACTGCCGTTTTCCTGAGTAATATTCCGGTCGCGATCGAAATAAATATAGTTTTGTATGTTTTCCACGCCTAAGTGAAAAGTGGTATTGGTAAAGGGGATGAACAATTTTCCTCCCGCATATACCCGGCGGGTATCGCCCCATTCTTTATCCCACCAATAATACTTCGAATGATAATGTTCCTGTAAATATTTCGGCCGTAAATTCTTCAAATAAGCTTCCGCCGTCAGAGTAGTTCGTTTGCCCGCTATCTCGAAACCGGTCTCGATGGTGCCCAACGCCCTGAACTCGCCGAGATTGGCGCCTAACACACCCATATCGGCGCGAATATTAAAAAGGAAATTCTCTCCTTGTTGTTTGCTGAGAACACCTCCGATAGTGACGGCATTTTCACGATGAGAAAAACGTCGCCCGCTACTGGTGCTGTCGATCATCGAGTACTGACGGAGATCATACTCCAGAAAAGCCGTTAATCCGAACTTCACCCAATCCCTGAATCCTTCGCGCAGACTCAATGCGACGGTATTTTTAAAAGAAGAAAAGCGCACGCTATCATCCACCGCACCCTTGTAAAAACGATTATTATAGAATGTGTCGATGCGCTGCATCGGTACCCCGTTAACGGCTACCGCAGCCGTGTCATACGATAAAAACCGACGGTATTGCTGTTTGTAATGAGACGTAAAAACCACGCTGGCAACAGGCACAAACTCTTTGCTACGCAACGTATCGGTTGTCGGCACCGTATATCCCAAATTATACCTTCCCGACACATATATTTGATTGTTCTTAATTTTGTTCCATGTTTTAGTAAACTTCACCGGAATGGTTTGCGACGTAAAACTCTGGTCAACCGAATCCGGTTCGCGAATAAAATTATCGTCCGTAATACCGCCGTTTTCAAAATTCGTAATCGAACCGCTATTTAAAAAAGCATGCAACTCGATGCGATCGGTTACATAGCTACTATATAGTTTCCAATTGTTGGATTTTACCGCCTGCGAGTTATAGTAACCTTTAGAGCTGATGATGTCTCCTTCCAGCCCGACATTCAAATTCTTCCCGAAGTTCATCGACAATTCCGCCAAAAAACGCTCTTCTTTGGTTTGATCTCCCCCGCCGCTCTGATAATTGAGCCGCGCGTACGGGACACGGGTATTCAGAAAAACTTGTTTTGTTGGATCCGCCAAATAAGGAGAATAGGCATTGTTAAAGACAAAGTTATCCGTTTCCTCGCGATCGAGAAACAGTTTAGAGATCGAAGGCGATCCCAACGGCCCTAAGAAGCCCATTGCTACCGAATAACTGTCGGGAAGCGTACGGTGTTGAAAATTAAACAGCAGCGTATCCATCACGGCCGGAATATGATCGCCCGTACGCGGGTCGATTCTCCACGACGAAATGCTCGTGATGGGATTGATCGAATCAGGAGGCGACGCCTGTTTAGGCACCTGAGGAGAAGGGACAGCCGGTGGCAGCATATCCAACGAATCCGGATCGGACGTGATTTGCGTCGAATCCGGTAATATAATATGTGCTTGTGCGGAAGATGCCGCCACATATATGCATAGCAGACAAATTATGTACAAGAGTTTTCTCATCGGATGCAAATGTACATAAAAAAATCACCCTGTCCGGATAATTAAGATTAATTTGATTGCTTTTTTTTGTCAACCGGGGGGAAGGATATCGATGTTATGGAAATCGACACCGCCGGTAAAACCGACGAAAATAGCTCGCTTATTGAACCAAAAAGCTTATTAAATGTTACATGTCAGTGACATCTTCCATTACAATATAATTAAATAATTAACATTCGTTCCGGGCGATAAACATTTGTCCTTTCTGCCATAGAAATCGTTTTTGTTTTCTACGAGTTGAAAGCAATGATTTTGTTGTTCGGCATTTAACAATAATAAAACCATTATGAGTATGAAAATAGCTTTCTTCGATACGAAACCCTATGACGAGGCCAGTTTTAATAAAGTCAATGAAGCCTTCGGATTCGAGATCTTTTATTATAAAGGATTCTTAAATAAACACAATGTGGCGTTGACGCAAGATGTGGATGCCGTCTGTATTTTTGTCAATGCGGTGGCCGATGCGGAAGTCATCGACCAATTAGTTGCCAATGGCGTAAAAATTCTCGCTTTGCGATGTGCGGGCTATAACAACGTGGACCTCTCGGCGGCCAAAGACCGCATAAAAGTCGTGCGCGTTCCGGCCTATTCGCCTCATGCGGTAGCCGAATATACATTGGCTTTGATGCTTACCCTGAACCGGAAGATACACAAAGCCTACAACCGTACGCGGGAAGGTAATTTTGCGTTGGATGGACTTATGGGCTTCGATATGCAAGGAAAAACGGCCGGTATTATCGGAACGGGTAAGATTGCCAAGATATTAATCCGCATCCTTCGCTCGATGGATGTCAACGTATTGGCATACGATTTGTATCCGGATGCAAAATTTGCCGAGGAAACAGGCATTCAATATACGTCTCTCGATGAACTCTTCCGCAAATCGGATATTATTTCCCTGCATTGCCCGCTGACACCCGACACCGAATATATTATCAATAAAGATTCTATCGCGAAGATGAAAGAAGGAGTGATGATCATCAATACCGGACGCGGAAAGTTGATCGCCACCCATGATCTGATTGACGGGTTAAAGGAAAAGAAAATCGGATCGGCCGGATTAGATGTCTATGAGGAGGAAAGCGAATATTTTTACCAAGACCGATCGAATATTCTCATCGACGATGATATCCTCGCGCGACTGCTTTCGCTGAATAACGTCATCGTGACATCGCACCAGGCTTTTTTCACCAAAGAAGCGCTGCACAACATTGCAAAGACCACCTTACAGAACATTCAGGATTTTGCCGACGGAAAAGAACTGGTGAACGAAGTGACGATTTAAAAGTTGGAGGCTGGAGGTTAGAGGTTAGAGATTGGAGATCGGAAGGTATGATACGAAAGGTGCGCGCGGAAGATGCCTCGCAAATTCGCGATATTTATAACTATTACATTCTTGAGACGGTCGTTACGTTTGAAGAAGAAGAGATCTCGAGCGAAGAAATGCTTCGGCGTATCGACGAGGTCACGAAACGTTATCCGTGGATCGTTTACGAAGAAAACGGAGCGCTGCTCGGTTATGCGTATGCCTCTGAATTCCGTGAACGTATCGCCTATCGCTTTACCGCCGAGTCGACGGTTTACCTCCGCCACGGACAGGAGGGCAAAGGCATCGGAATACAACTTTACGAGCATTTGATTTCGGAATTAAAACGTACCGATATACATGCCGTCATCGGGTGCATCACGTTGCCCAATGTAGGCAGCGTACACTTGCACGAAAAGCTCGGATTCCGGAAGAACGGCGTGTTCCCGCAAACCGGATACAAGTTCGGCAAGTGGCTCGATGTAGGTTTTTGGGAATTAATTCTATAAAAAAGAACGTTTTTTTGTGTGTTTTAAAATAAAACGATTATCTTTGCAGCATCTAAAAAATAAAAAATGAACGTAAACTTGTTCCATCATCATCATCATTTTCCGACTTGCAATCAGGTGAGCTGAAAAAAGATGTATGCATGTAGCAATACCGAATAATGTCTTATGAACCGCCTGATGAAAGTCAGGCGGTTTTTTATTTATACACTCTAAGCGATACGGAATAATATGAATCAAACAACGGAAAAAATTAAATTAGCCATTCAAAAGAGCGGGCGGCTCAGTGAAAAGTCGCTCGAACTGATGGAAGAGTGCGGAATTAAAATATCGAACGGTAACCGCAAGCTGAAGACGGAAGCGAAGAACTTCCCGATGGAAATTCTGTTTCTTCGCGATGACGATATTCCCCAATATGTGGAACAAGGCGTGGCCGACATCGGCATATTGGGCGAAAACGAAGTGTGGGAGAAAGACAAGGACGTGGAAACCATCGAAAAATTAGGCTTCGGCAATTGCCGCCTTTCGCTGGCCATCCCCAAGGAAGAAGAATACACGGGATTGGATTACTTCAATAGGAAAAGAATTGCGACAAGCTATCCGAAAATCCTCTCGAAGTTCTTTGCCGTAAAAGGCATCGACGTACGCATAGAGGAAATCGGCGGGAGCGTGGAGATTGCAACGGGCATCGGCTTGGCCGACGGCATCTTCGATATCGTCAGCACGGGAAGCACCCTTATCATGAACGGACTGAAGGAAGTCGAAGCCATTATTAAGAGTGAGGCGGTGCTGATCTCCAACAAGAATCTTTCCCCTGCAAAAACAGAACTGTTGGAGAAGTTATTGTTCCGTATCAAAGCGTATAAAAACGGATTGGGACGGAAGTATGTGTTGTTGAATGCCCCCAACGAGGTGGTTCCCAAAATCGTATCGTTGCTGCCGGGCATGCGATCGCCCAGTATTATTCCTCTTGCCGATGAGGGCTGGAGCAGTGTGCACTCGGTGATTAATGATGATGACTTTTGGGATATTATCGATGAATTGAAATTGCTGGGGGCCGAAGGCATTCTGGTGATTCCAATTGAGAAGATGATTCAGTGAGCAAAAATGGAGGTTGGTGGTTGGAGGATAGAGACAGGGAGACAGGGAGACAGGGAGACAAAGGGACAAAGGGACAAAGGGACAAAGGGACAAAGAGACTGGGAGACAGGGAGACTTTAGACATTGGACATTAGACATATATGAAAATAATATCGAATCCGGGCGAACAAAAATGGGCGAAACTGACCGGACGCCCGAAAACGAATCAAACAAAACTGATGGATACCGTCAATAAAATATTTTACGACATCCATAAGAAGGGCGACCGAGCCGTGAAAAAATATTCCCGCCAGTTCGACGGGTTCGACAACGACACATTCCTTGTCGATAACGAAACGATACAGGCAGCCGCAAGCGGTCTTTCCGAACAGTTGAAACAAGCTATCGGCTTAGCCAAAGCCAACATCGGGAAGTTCCACTTGTCACAGCAGCTCACCGAAGCGAAGACGGAAACGTCACCGGGCGTGATGTGCTGGCGCGAGGCGCGTGCCATAGAACGGATCGGCATCTATGTGCCGGGCGGATCGGCGCCGCTCTTTTCGACCGTCCTCATGCTCGCTGTTCCCGCACGGATAGCCGGATGCAAAGAGATTGTGCTATGCACGCCCCCCGATAAAGACGGGAACATTCATCCCGCCATTCTGTATGCCGCACAAACCGCCGGAGTAACGCAACTGTTCGCCGTGGGAGGCATTCAAGCCATCGCCGCCATGGCATTCGGAACCGAAACGATTCCGAAAGTCGATAAGATCTTCGGCCCGGGCAATCAATATGTAATGGCCGCCAAACACGCCGCCCAATATTACGGTACGGCCATCGATATGCCCGCGGGACCGAGCGAAGTGCTGGTAATCGCCGACGAAACCTGCCGCCCCTCGTTCGTGGCGGCCGACCTGCTTTCGCAAGCCGAGCATGGGCCGGACAGTCAAGTGATCTTTTTATCGAATAACAAAAAGATCCTGAAAGAAGTGAACAAGGAGTTGACGTTGCAACTCGACAACCTGCCGCGCAAGGAGATCGCCGAACAAGCATTGAAGAACAGCAAGGCTATTTTTTTCAACGATATCGCGACGTGCATTTCTTTCAGCAACCGTTATGCGCCGGAGCACCTGATTCTCGCCGTGGAAAATCCCGTTTTACGAAGCCGCGAAGTAACTAACGCCGGCTCGGTGTTCCTTGGCAATTACAGTTGCGAGAGCGCCGGCGATTATGCAAGCGGCACCAACCACACGCTTCCCACAGGCGGAAATGCAAAAGTGTACAGCGGCGTGTCGCTCGACAGTTTCGTCAAGAAGATCACGTTTCAACAACTCAACGAAGAAGGAATATCGGCCATCGGCCCCGCCGTAGAAATCATGGCGGAGACCGAAACGCTTTACGCCCACAAGAATGCCATGACATTGCGCTTGGGCGACGTGGCCGGGAAATACCTATCCGCAACATCCACCGATCAAACCGAAAAAGAATGAAACGAACATTTGAATGGACTAAAACGGTGCGCCCCAACATCCTCGCGCTGCATCCCTACTCGAGCGCCCGGGACGAATTTACGGGCGAGGAAGGCATCTTCCTCGATGCCAACGAAAATCCTTTCGGCGAATACAACCGCTATCCCGATCCGCATCAAAAGGCGTTGAAACAAGCTTTAAGCGAAGTGAAAGGGGTGCCTGCCGGGCAACTGTTCATCGGCAACGGCAGCGACGAAATCATCGACTTGGTGTACCGCATCTTTTGCGAGCCGGGTAAGGATAGCGTGATTATCTGTCCGCCCACTTACGGAATGTATGAAGTGGCGGCGAATATCAACGATGTGGCTATCCGGCGCATTCCCCTTACCGCATCGTTTCAATTGAACGCCGACGCGATTCTGCAAACGGCGCAAACCGATCCGTCGGTGAAGTTGCTCTTCCTCTGCTCGCCCAATAATCCCACGGGCAACGGGCTGAACGGCGTGGAGGAAGTCATCCGCGCCTTTCCGGGTATCGTGGTGGTGGACGAGGCCTACATCGACTTTTATCCGGGGCGCTCGCTGAAAAACCGAACGGCCACGCATCCCAACCTGATCGTCATGCAGACCTTCAGCAAGGCTTGGGCGTTGGCAAGCGCGCGCGTGGGCATTGCCTTTGCGCAGGAACGGCTGATTGCGCTGATGGACAAGACGAAGCCGCCGTACAATGTAAGCCGCCTCAATCAGGAGGCCGCCCTTGCCGCACTTTCGCATCCGGAGGCCTTCGAGGAACGGCTATCCGTCATTCTCGAACAGAAAGAACGGCTGCTGCACGAACTGCCGCGCATCGGCATCGTGAAAAAAATATATCCTTCGGATGCTAATTTCCTGTTGGTGGAGGTCGATGATGCCAATCGCGTATACGACCGGCTGGTGGAGAAGAAGGTGATTGTCCGCAACCGCCATTCGCAAGTGCCGGGCTGCATCCGCATCACCGTCGGGTCGCCCGAAGAAAACGACAAGTTGCTGAAAGAACTCGAAATGATGTGCTAATTAGCAAATGAGCATATTAGCAAATGAGCAGATGGGCAAATGGGCAAATGAGGGGATGAGGAGATGTGCCGATTAGTATTGGGAGGAGCGAATTCCGATTCGCCCTTGATACGGCAACCGGATGAAATAAGAAGTCGGAAGCCGGAAGAATTGCTGACTGCAAACGTTAGACGGAGCCCAGAGACTGGAGACAAGAGACCGAAGACCGGAGACTGAAGACTGGAGACCGGAGACTGAAGACCGGAGACTGAAGACCGGAGACTGAAGACCGGAGACTAAAGACCGGAGACTAAAGACTAAAGACTAAAAAGATATGAAAAAAGTATTATTTATAGACCGGGACGGCACGCTGGTGACAGAGCCGCCGGAAGATTATCAAGTGGACAGCCTCGAAAAGCTGGAGTTTGTCCCCGGCGTGTTCCAAAATCTGGCGCGCATCGCGGCCGAACTGGAATATGAACTGGTGATGGTGAGCAATCAGGATGGATTGGGCACGGCGGCGTTTCCCGAAGAGACCTTTTGGCCCGTACAGAACAAAATCATCCGGGCATTGAAGAACGAAGGAATCGTATTTAGCGAAATCCTTATCGACCGCTCGTTTCCCGAAGACAACCTCCCCACCCGCAAGCCGGGGACGGGACTGTTGACACACTACCTGAAGGGAGGCTACAATCTGCCCGCGTCGTTTGTCATCGGCGACCGTCCGACAGATATACTACTGGCCGAAAACATCGGTTGCCGGGCGATTTACCTAAATAAGGAGAGTCATCCCGAAGCCGCGTTATCCACCCCCGACTGGAGCGAGATTTATCGTTTCCTGAAAGCGGAACCGCGACAAGCATCGGTAGAACGCCATACATCGGAGACCTCGATATTCGTTTCCGTCAACCTCGACGGAACGGGCAAAAGCAGTATTTCCACGAGCCTCGGATTCTTCGACCACATGCTCGAACAGATTGCGCGCCACGGATCGGTCGACCTCACGGTGCAGGTGAAAGGCGACCTGCAGGTCGATGAGCACCACACCATCGAAGATACGGCCATCGCGCTGGGCGAAGCGTTCAACCGGGCTCTCGCATCGAAAAAAGGGATTGAACGCTATGGGTTTCTCTTGCCGATGGACGATTGTCTGGCGCAGGTGGCCATCGATTTCGGCGGACGACCCTGGCTGGTATGGAACGCCGATTTCCGGCGCGAGAAAATAGGCGATATGCCCACCGAAATGTTCCTGCATTTCTTCAAATCGTTTACCGACAACGCCCGCTGCAACCTCAACATACAAGCCGAAGGCGATAACGAACACCATAAGATCGAATCGATTTTCAAAGCCTTTGCCAAAGCCATCCGCATGGCGGTGAAAAGGGGCGAAGGAGGAGGAATCCCAAGTACGAAAGGAGTGTTATAATGATAGCAATTATACAATACAACGCCGGCAACATCGCCTCGGTCAGAAATGCCGTGGAACGCCTCGGCTATCCGTGCCTCGTCACCGACAACCGCGAGCAACTGCGGCAAGCCGACAAAGTCATCCTGCCGGGCGTGGGCGAAGCGCATTCGGCCATGCGCCATCTCCGCGAAAAGGGCCTCGACACGGTCATCCGTTCATTGCAGCAACCGGTATTGGGCATCTGCCTCGGGCAGCAACTGCTGTGCAACCATTCCGAAGAAGGCGATGCGGACGGCCTCGGCATTTTCGACGCACAAGTCCGCAAATTTCCGCCCGAAGATATCGTGCCGCACATCGGATGGGACAACCTGACGAATACGCGGGGCACGCTTTTCGACGGCTTCGGCGCTGCGGACACGGTATATTTCGTCCACAGCTATTATGCCGGCATTTGCCGCGACACGATAGCCGTTTGCAACTACATCCTGCCCTTCAGCGCAGCCATGCAGAAGGATAATTTCTACGCCGTACAGTTTCATCCCGAAAAATCGGCCGGCGTGGGAGAGCGAATATTGAAAAACTTTTTAACAATCCCCTCATGAGACTGATTCCGGCTATCGATATTATCGACGGTAAGTGCGTGCGCCTGACCAAAGGCGATTACCGCACGCAAAAGGTTTACAACGCCAGCCCGCTCGACGTGGCGAAAGCGTTTGAAGACCACGGCCTGCGGTATGTGCATGTGGTAGACCTCGACGGCGCCAAATCCGACCATATCGTCAACCACAAGGTGCTGCGCGATATCGCCACGAAGACGTCGTTGCAGGTCGATTTCGGCGGCGGCATCAAGTCCGATGACGATGTACGCGCCGCTTTCGACAACGGGGCGCATCAGGTGACGGCGGGAAGCATCGCCGCCCGTCATCCCGAACGGTTTCTCGACTGGCTTGCCGCCTATGGAAGCGACCGTATCATCCTGGGTGCCGATTGTATGCATCGCCGCATCGCCACGCACGGATGGCAGGAGCATTCCGACACCGACGTGCTCGATTTCATTGCCGGATACGAAGAAAAAGGCGTGCAATACGTCATCTGTACCGATATTTCGAAAGACGGCATGCTGCAAGGCCCCGCCACCGAATTGTACGAAGAGATCATCGCCAAAACCGGCGTACGTCTTATCGCGAGCGGCGGCATTTCATCCATCGATGACCTGCATGCCCTGCAACGCATCGGCTGCGAAGGAGCCATCATCGGCAAAGCGATCTACGAAGGAAGAATTAAAATTAGCGAATTAGCAAATTAGCATATTAGCACATCAATATTCATGCTTAAGAAAAGAATCATTCCCTGCCTCGACATTCAAAACGGGCGTACCGTTAAAGGCATCAATTTTGTCAATATCCGCGATGCCGGCGATCCGGTGGAACTCGCCAAACGTTACGTGCAGGAAGGCGCCGACGAACTGGTCTTTCTGGACATCACCGCCACTATCGAGAAGCGCAAAACGCTGACGGAACTCGTCACGCGCATTGCGAAAGAAATCAACATCCCGTTTACGGTGGGCGGCGGCATTCACTCGGTCGACGACGCCCGCGCCATCATCCTCGCCGGCGCTGATAAAGTGAGCGTCAATTCGTCGGCGGTACAACGCCCCGAACTCATTACGGAAATCGCGGCGCAATTCGGCAGCCAATGTGTGGTGTTGGCTATCGACACGAAGCGCTTGGGCGACGAATGGATCGTCTATACCCACGGGGGCCATACCCCCACCCCGTTGCGCGCCGTCGAGTGGGCCGCGGAGGGTGAACGGCGCGGAGCGGGCGAAATCCTGCTTACGTCGATGAACAACGACGGCGTGAAGAGCGGTTTCGCGCTCGACATCACCGATGCCGTGGCCTCGGCCGTCAATATTCCGGTTATCGCCTCGGGAGGCGCCGGAGCGCCCGGACACTTCGCCCGCCTCTTCCGCGAGACGAAAGCCGCCGCGGGACTGGCCGCCAGCATCTTCCATTTCGGAGAAGTCTCCATCCCTCAATTGAAACAATTTTTAAAAGAACAAAACATAGAAGTACGATGAAAGTAGATTTTTCAAAATCGACCGACGGGCTGGTACCCGCCATTATACAGCATGCCGACACGCTGCAAGTGCTCATGCTGGGGTTTATGAACCAAGAAGCGCTCACAAAAACCGAACAAGAAGGCAAAGTGACTTTTTTCAGCCGCAGTAAAAACCGCCTGTGGACAAAAGGCGAAACATCGGGCAATTACCTGACGGTCGACCGCATCCTCACCGATTGCGACAACGACGCGATACTCGTGCTGGCGTATCCGCAGGGACCGACATGCCACACGGGCGCCACATCCTGTTTCGGCGACAAGTCATCAAAAGGATTCCTCTACGAATTGGAGAAGGTCATCGAGCAACGTATCACCGAAAACCCCGAAGGCTCGTACACAAGCCGCCTTTTCGGCCGCGGCGTGAACAAAGTGGCGCAAAAGGTGGGCGAAGAGGCCGTGGAGTTGGTCATCGAAGCCAAAGACGACAATCTCGACTTGTTTAAAAACGAAGCGGCCGACTTGTTATACCATTTCCTCATCCTGCTCAAGACGAAAAACCTGCGTCTCGAGGATATCGAGGAGGTACTACTCGGGCGGCACCGGTAATGTAAGGTTCTTTTTTGCCTCGGCGAACTGCGCCGGGGCCATTTTAAGCTTATATTATGGGTAAAACGATCGGATTTGTATCATTTTAAGCTTAAATTATAGGTAAGACGCGTGTTCGAGTACTATTTTAAGCTTAAAATAGGGCTAAAATGATTGTTTGAGTACCCAAACAGGCATATTTTATAGCTTAAAAAACTTTTGAAGTACCGGAATAAGCTTAAAATGGGACTTTCCAAACGTTGGAAGCCCCATTTAAAGGTCGAAATAGTGCTTCCAACGTTTGGAAAGTACTTTTTTAACCCTTAAATGGGGTTTTAAAAGTTTTTGGAGTGAAAAACAATGCTTAAAACGGTGGAAAAAAAATCTTTGAATAAAAAGATTTTGCTTGGATAAGAATAATACTCTATATTTGCACACCGAATTGGTACACATTTTAGCACCCGCAAAAATAAAAAGAATATGTTAGTAATCAGCACAAGAGAATTCAGAGATAAGTTGGGAAAATACCTCCATCTGGCTGCCAATGGTGAAGATGTGATATTAAAATCAAGAGCTAAAGGGAGCTTTAAGCTTGTCCCGATAACAGAAGATGACACATTGATGAGTAAAGACGAGTTAGATGCCAT
This sequence comes from Bacteroidales bacterium UBA5382, assembly GCA_002409745.1. GTDB lineage: Bacteria > Bacteroidota > Bacteroidia > Bacteroidales > Dysgonomonadaceae > Limibacterium > Limibacterium fermenti. The sequence continues at coordinate 10,165 of DHOU01000038.1, read as the reverse complement.
CATAAAGCAAGGGTTAGAAAATATAAAATCAGGAAAAACTAAGCGGTATACGATAGAAGAACTTCGTATCAAGACGGGACTATGAAATATTTTATAGAATTAGACCCTACTGCCGAAGAACATTTAGCGAAACACCATAAAGCCGGTAATAAAATCCTCTTAAAAAAAATCTTTAAGTTATTTCAAGAATTGGAAATCCATCCGGAGACAGGTACAGGAAAACCGCATCAATTAAAACACCAACAAGCAGCTATTTGGTCAAGGAGTATCGACGATAGGCATCGGATGTTATATACTATCGAAAATTCTAAAATTACGGTTTTCGTCATTTCTCTTTGGGGGCATTATAACGATAAGTAGACTGACGACAGGGCTGATAGAGGTTCGAGCAAGGAATGAGAAAGTTATTGTACAAATAGGCGCCCTCACACCGGAAAGAAAGGAAATTATCGATTAAATGAAAAAATTTCCCGAAGTAGTGGCTTTCGAAGACAACCCCTATAATGGTAAATGATTTTCATTTAGCAAAAAGCGTATCGATATGCTTGTATACGCTCGTTCTTACTTCTTCTAATGTACGTATTTATCTAGGCATTCACAATTATTTCTTCTGCATTTTATGTATCGCCATGCAGGAAGAGGCGGCAAAAGAACTCGTAGCGACAAATTATTCGTTTTGTTAGCTTCGTCATTTTTCCTTGCCCGGATGGGATTAACTCTTTTTCTGTCATATCAACGGATAGAAAAAAGTTCAGAATAAAAAAGGCAATCCTTTTCCTTTATCTTGTTTTAAAGTTTGTTCTTTGGTCAGAGTGTGTATTTCCGATTTAAAATATTTCAACGACTGGCTAAACATAAATTCCCTAAAAATGGCAGGGTCTTGTTTATTTTTCGTCTCTTCAAGGGCTTCGAAATATAGTTTTTTGTCACCTGACAATACCGGTGTTACAGGATGTCCGCCATAATGTTGGATATAATTCATGATTAAGCGTGAGAGACGCCCGTTCCCATCGGCAAAAGGATGAATAGAAGCCATTTGAAAATGAGCATCAAACGCCAATATGCTATTTTCTATAAAGTCTTGTTTTTCATTGATGTTTGCATTAATATACTCAACAAGTTCGTTTACTAATCCGGGAACTTTTACATAATTTGCAAAAGAACGTATGCCGATATGAACGCTCCCTTTTCTAAACTCTCATTTTGATAAATCAAAGCCAGCTTAAGCGTATATTTCAATGCCTCCAAATGGTCTTTCGCCATTAAAAGCTATTCAAACGGCTTTCCATCCCCGGGAGTAATTCCATTTTCCAACAACAGTATAATTTCCTGATAACTTAACGTTGAACCTTCGATAGCTGTTGAATGATGGGTTATTAAATAATTATTGAATTTATCATAATCGATATTCCCCCTCGTCAGATGAATATATTCATCCTTTATTTTTTTAATATCTTCTTCCATTTCCGTACAAATTATAAATTCAAAATTAAATAAAGATTTTGAGATATACGTGTAATCGGCTTAAAATGTACGCCCTCTTTCGTTATAGGATGCGGTTTAACAACCGGCTCAATTAATTAATTTTCCCGTTTTATCATAACGGTTCCTTTTTCTCTCTGCCAAATCCAGATATTTCTTTGCCAATTGGTTAGTCACCTCGCGACCAATCATACCATTATCCTATCTTTATTTTTTACCCAAAATAGATTTTACTATTATGCTTCCTATTTTTCGTTCCACACCCTGTTTGGTCATGGGAATTCCTGTTTTACGGGCCAGTTGTTGCTTTGCTTGTGTAATACCTAAAAAACGTTTCCATGAAAATGTAAATCCACGCATATATTTATTTTTCATCTTTTACTTTCAAATTATTATATAGTTTTTCAACCTTATTATAGATTGAAATATAATCATCTATCAGTTTTTTCAAGTCTTCTTCATTGTAATATGTAGTATTATCTGTACTGAAATGGTGCTTCACTTGATTAAAAAAGTAAGAATTACCGATTTCTACTAATTCCTCTATTTGATCATAAGATAAATAAGTATAGTGTGGTTTTATCTTAGTAATATAACCTTCAAATAAGTTCACTTTCTCTTTAATATAAATTGAACTTTCCTTATCAATACTAAAAAGCCCTCCACTTTCCTTTTTTTCGATACATCCACTATTAATCAAATGTTCCAAAACAGTATTAATATCGTGATTTTTACAATTACTCTCCGTAAATCCGACATCGTTTGCAAACTCAATCAACTCATCTTTAAAGTACCGCAGAGCTTCTGTAATCTCCAATAGGACTACCCTATATATTTTAATATGCGGTATCAATACAGTAAAAATATAAACTATTATCCCGGAAAAACAACTGAAAGCCAATGTTAGTAGTATAGTGCTGCAGATCTCGATTGTATTTCTATTCTGATAAGAATGTATTTTTAGAATATCCATATAGTAGAGACAAATAACAGCCAATGGAAAAAAGAATAATATACATATAGTCTTATGCTTACATATCTCTTTTAAATAAAATTGGAGGCAATTTTTTTTCATCAAATAATTTATTTAGAATTTGTAATTCATTATCCCGGCAATAGAAATGTCGTCTTGGCTGCCTTGGGCGGAAAGTTTAGGTAAGTAAGTCTCCAATTCGGTTTTGGCTTCCTCAAAAGGTTTTTGTTCGAAGAGTTCTATTACTGATTTGTAGAAACCATGCAACGCCTGGTCGCTGCCAAACGTATCGTCAACACCGTCGGAAGCGATAAACACCGTCTTCGGCAACTCTCCTTTTTGGAAGAAGAAGCGGAAGTTTTCCAATGCTTTTTCATCGCATAAAGAAGTAGTAACGTTTAAGAAGCATTTCGGGTCCCACGGAATTGGCTGTGAATATTCCCCTGATGGTGAAACAGAGACACATTTCCCGTCCCCAATATGCAGTCCAAACCAATAATCTCGTGTCATCACTACGGCTAATAATGTGGTTCCATAAGCTGAAACCCATCCATTTTCATCACTTAACCGCTTCCGGTCTTTGTCGGAAAGGGATACGGTTTCCTCTTCGGCAAAAGGACGGTTTCTCCAATCGGTTTCGATAGCATCCCGCCATTTAAAAATAATATAGGATGCTAATTGTTTCAATAAGCTGACGTCATTTCCTTGCTGCAAAAACTTAACAGATGGGCGGTTTTTTCTGCTTGAACGACCTCCAAACAATGATTTAACCGCATCGACACAGACCTCCGCAGCTAGTTTGGCTCCTATATCGCTTCGGATGTACCTGTCACCACCATGCCCGTCACAAACGACAATCATCGAATACTTATCCGTCGAATAGCTCGCCGCATAGTCCTGACAAGGCTTGCCGGATTTTAAATGGCTCGCCCCAATACATCGGACATCGAAAACCTTATATTTTTTATTCATGTTGTGATGGTGAAAAGTTACCAACCGTCTTGAATATCTTTCAGGTCTTCATTTTCCTCTTGAAAAGTCTTAATCTGTTCCGTAAAATCAGCCGCTTTCTGGTTGGAATCATCCGTCGAATCACCGCTACCGATGTTGGAACTCCGGCTACCTATTTGAGAAGCGGTAACACTCGCGAAGCGAATCATTTTTTTCAGTGCTTCCGGTGTGCGTACAGTCAACACACATTCATCATTTCCTGTAAATTCTTTCAGCACTTCTTTGTTGGCATCGGCACCTATAGCTACCGCTACCTTTATCGCCACTTTAAACCAATTATTCTTGCGTAATGCAGACAATCCCTTTTTATAGTCGTCAGTCGGTTCTCCATCGGACATCAAAAACAGAGCGGGAGCATACGAACCTACCGTATCCGCCATAAATTGCGTACGCGAGAGCTTTTCATTTAGCATACCGAAAGCGATTCCCATATCGGTCAATCCTGCGGCCTCCAAATTATTCCAGACAAACTGGTCGGCTTCCACCGGTTGGTCGTATAACCAATAAGCGCCCGATGAAAAACTGAGAACAGCAATTTTAATCAATGCGTCGGCATTTTCTTCGGATATTGTTTTAATTTCCGGGATAACCTCGCGGATAGCTTCGTTTACGGCTCCGATTTTATCACCGTACATACTGCCGGAAGTGTCCACCAAAAAGAACAATACCATCGTCCGGCGCGGAATGGAAACTGAATCTAATAAACTCATAAGGATATAATTAATTGTTTTACTTATTCTTCTATTTTAGCTTTGGTGCCTCCGCTAAAGATAATTTCTATATCTTTAAAAACGGGGATTACTTCGTTTGTTTTCACACTCAGTTGTCTACCGTCGGGAAGCGTCGCGAGCCATACGTCAGAAGTCAAATTTCTTATTCCCCATAACGAGGGGTTTTTCTTGTTTTGTATTACCTCTCCGGCTACTGTAAGGAAATCTTGATTATCCGGCCTTAGATGGCAAGCATAGATTTTCTGTTGAGGAAACAATACTACGCGATTGTTCTTCACATGCAGCAAAAGAGGTTTGCCTAAATCTTTTCCACAATTAATGCATCGGGAAGAGGATTGCGACAGGTCGATAAATGTTTCATTGCCGCAACTGCACATCACCGTCTCATCACGCAGGCGAATGAACAGTTTCTGCCATTCATTTTCCGGATTGCGTTTATTGGGATGGTGAGCGCATTCTTTTCCGAAAGCATGGATAAAAGCTTCCCGCACAAAAATCGGGAAAAGCGGCCAACGCCTGATGGCATTCGTATGAATCCCCATTACCGGACGGTTACGGTCGTCTTGGGGGTCGAAAATAAATACTGGGTCGCTGCCATAAAACCGCCGTTCATTCTTATCAGTCATGCAAGGCACCGAGGCGATAAGTTTTCCTTCCAGCGGGTGGTTACCAAACAGTAACATAAACAATGCCACGGACAGAGAGAAACGGTCGCTGTCGGCATTAGGCTTCCTTTTTCCAAGAACCACTTCCGGTGCCATGTAGCGGCACTTACCCGCGATTCCCAGATTTGTGCCGTCGGGCGCCACGTTATCGTTATCGCAGATAAGCACATCTCCTGTTTGAGGATTGATAAAGAAATTGCCGTCGTTCAAGTCCTGATAGCTATACCCGGCCCGATGCAACTCCCTGAAAGCATTGCTTATCTGCAACGCCGCGTTGATCATGGACGAAAGGCTTGCAAAACGTTGTTTTGCCAACAGAAAGTGTGAGAAATCCTTATATTCCGGAGGGCGAAGTTCCATCACATAGCCGAAGCGGTTATCTTTCCATTCGGTAATATACAAAGGCCAGAGAAATGTCTTTGCCGGTGCGCCTTTCTTTATATTATTATCTAAGTTTTGATAAAACTTTTTCGAGTACTCGTGAGTGTACCATTTTAAGGCGTATTCCTTTCCTTGCAATTCCACACGGTAAACCACACCTTGCCCGCCTTCACCCAGTTTTTCTTTTATCGTAAGGCTATTACCGATTTTTAATTTTACCGTATCGTTTTTATTAAACTCTTTCATCTCTGTAATTTATTCGTCTTTCATTCCTGCGTTTCTTCGATTGCTTGTTTTCGAAGAAACCCATATTTCCCATTTAATTTCACCTTTATCAATCCGTCACTAAAATCCTTAGCATCATCAAATTTACACGGAATTATTTCATTTCCTTCTCTATCGATAAAACCATATTTACGGTTTAATTCTACTATCGCTAAACCGTCACTAAAACCCGTAACATAATCATATTTGCACGGAACTATTTCATTTCCCTCTCTATCGATAAAACCATATTTATCGTTTAATCGTACTATTGCCAAGCCGTCACGAAACCTCTTGGCTTCATCATATTTACACGGAATTATTTCATTACCTGCTTTATCGATAAAACCATATTTAGCATTAAAACCATATTTATCAATTAATTTCACCGCTGCCAAGCCATCAGTAAAACCCGTAACCTCATCATATTTACACGGAACTATTTCATTACCCGTCCTATCAATAAAACCATATTTATCATTTAATTGCACTATTGCCCATCCGTCAATAAAATTTCCAGCACTATCATAATCAAATTTACATGGAATTATTTCATTACCTGCTTTATCAATAAAGCCCCATTTATCGTTTAATTTCACCGCTGCCAAACCGTGAACAATATCCCTAGCAAAATCAAATTTACACGGAATTATTTCATTACCCGCTTTATCGATAAAACCCCATCTCCCATTTAATTTTACATCTGCCAAACCGTCATTAAAATCCCAAACATAATCAAATTTACAGGGGATTTCATTACCCTCTGTATCGATAAAACCATATTTACCATTTAATTGTACTATGGCCAAGCCCTCATTAAAACCCCAAATATCATCAAATTTACACGGAATTATTTCATTACCCTCTGTATCGATAAAACCATATCTCCCATTTAATTGTACTTTTGTCAAGTCGGCACTAAACCCAGAACAATCATCAAATTTACATGGAATTATTTCTTTCCCCACTCTATCAATAAAGCCCCATTTTCCGTTTAATTTCACGGCTGCCAAGCCCTTACTAAATTCCAGAACGTTATCAAATTTATAGGAAATTACTTCATTACCCTCTGTATCGATAAAACCATATTTACCATTTAATTTTACCGCTGCCAAGCCGTCATTAAAATTTCTAGCCGCATCATATTCATACGGAATTATTTCATTCCCTTCTCTATCGATAAAACCATATTTACCATTTAATTTTACTGATAGCAATCCGTCTTTAAAATCGCTAACATCATCATATTTACACGAAATTATTTCATTCCCGACTCTATCGATAAAACCATATTTTCTATTTAATTGCACTTTTGCCAAGCCTTCATTAAAGCCCCAAGAATAATCATATTTACACGGAATTATCTCTTTAATTTCATATTTATCAAATATTTTACTATATGATGGCAGGTAGGCTTCACTCCATATAGCAACCATTTTTTCTGCAGCTTCCGGCGCGATAAAATATTCTTCGGTCAGAATATCTTGTATTACTTTCACTTGTATCTCTCGGCTATCTTGAGGACTATTGTGAAGTTTAACCGGCACGCCGACTTGTACCGATAGTAAAAGAAGTTTTTTGGTTTTTATGTCATGGGCAAATAAATCGTTAATTAGTCCGGTCAATTGCTGTGATTTGTGTAACAAATCCTTTCCATAAAACTCTATCATGTAATGTAAAATCGTAGCCGGAGGCAAGGTACAGACATCTTTATTCACTGCCGTCAAAATAACAGAACGACAATGCGGACACGTGGCTATAAGGGAATTTTCAATCGGCTCCCATTCGTTATGACAATTCGGACAAATCATTTCTCAATATTCGATAAAATTATTGTAGTTCATTACTTGCAAAAGTACGATAAATAAATATTCTTTCTCACTTATTATGAAATAGATTTCTACCCACGCTTCACTCTTTTCGCCCATGCAAAGCACAGTATCAATCCGGATTCCTAATTAAATTTTACAGCGCCCCTTCTTCGTCAAAACTTTCAATCAATCTTATGCAAAAGGTATGAAGTGTAATTCACAAATAATGTTTCGTTCGGTTTTTGTACAAACCTCAATTCTTTCGTGGGATTATCCGTATTTGCATTATGAAATTTTGGCACACCATTTTTATCTACCCGCTCAGCAAAATCCAAAGTCTCTTTTTTCTCAGCGATATAAGAATTTTCGATGTAATTAAAAATGGTTTTATCGGTTAGCCATGGGTTTAGGCCAACACTTCTTATAGTATAACCAAATTCTTCTCTCCCTCTTTTAAAAGGAATCGGCTCTCCATCGTCATAAGTTCGGGCTAATCCTGAAGTAAGTCTCCAAAGACTTATATTATAAATTTCCCAGTTCTCGGACATAAATTCGACACGTATCTCATAAGTAGGAAGTTTTTCACAGGTTTCAATTCTTTTTAAATAAACCTTTTCTAGCGTCAAAACTTCTCCCTCGGGAAGTTCTTCATCAGTATTTAAAAAATCTATTCTGTCTGGCCGTCTTCTTTTGAAGTCAATATCACATGCCTTAAAAACTTTTATTAGTTCGAAGAGTTCAAGTGGCGAGTTAACTACTCGGATTCCAAGCCTATTAAATTCATTATTGAACGCCGACAATTTATTCGAATTGATTGACAACCATTTAAAAAAGATAGTTCTGTCAATTACTTGTTTACGGATAAAACCATATTTCTTTTCAATTCTCACCCTTGATAATCCTTCGCTAAATCTGCTTACTTCATCGTATTTACAAGGAATTACTTCATTTCCATTTTTATTGATAAACCCCCATTTTTCAATGAATATAGGAGCCATTCCTTCATTAAAATTCTCTGTCCAATTATATTTAAAAGGAATTATCTCATTCCCATTCTTGTCAATCGCTCCCCATCCCCCTTCATATTCTCGTAACCTTGCTGATCTTTCGCTTAATCTTACCCAAGCTACTCCTTCTTTAAAGGCTCTTACTTTATCATACTTGCAATGAATTACCTTGTTACCTTGCTTATCTATAAATCCCCATTTACCATTTAAATTCACTCCTGCCAATCCCTCTTGAAAATCTTCTACACGATTATATATACAAGGAACTATTTCATTGCCTTTGTTATCTATAAATCCCCATTTTCCGCTGAATTTTACAGCTGCCAATCCTTCACTAAAATACAGTCCCGGACGAGTAAATAATGTATTAAGAAAAAAGAAACCTGCTTCTATTTCAGAGGCATTATACCTGTTACTATCATATTTACAAGGAACTATTTCATTCCCATTTTTGTCGATAAAGCCACTTTTGCCATTTAATTCTACTTTTGCCAATCCTTCGTGAAAATAATTTATCTCATGATATTTATCAGAGATTATTGAATTGCCCCACTTATTTATGAGCCCCAACCTTGCATTATTGGATGGTACTTTTATAAGTCCTTCACCTATATACCCTATATATTTCCAAGGAATATGTTTACATGGAATTATTTCACTACCCTCTCTATCAATAAATCCTATTTTCTCATTTAATTCTACTTTTGCCATTCCTCCCTCAAATTCACCTATTGTATCGTAATCGTGCTTACAAATAACTATCTCATCGCCTGTATTATTAATAATCCTCCATTCACCATCCTCAGCTCCAAAACGTCTCAAGGGAAAATTGGGTTTTCTGTCTATTCTTACACAAGCCAATCCTTCACTAAAACTTGTTGCGTAATTATATTTACAAGGAATTATTTTATATCCTTGGCTATCGAAAAATCCACATTTACCATTAAAACTCACACAAGCCAATCCTTCACTAAAATCATTAACCCAATCATATTTACAATTAATTACTTCATTTCCTTCTTTATCTATAAAACCATGTTTTCCATTTAATTTTACTTTTGCCAATCCTTCACTAAAATCACTAGCATCATCATATATACAAATAGGAGGCTCTTCAAATTTAAATATAGTATTTTCATGTTCATTGATTGTTTTTTTATATGATTGGGAACTTTTGTCCCATATAGTAATCATTTTTTTCGCAGCTTCAGCCGCAATAAAATACTCTTCGGTCAAGATACCTTGCATTACTTTCATCTGTTGCTCACGGCTATCTTGCGAAGTACTGTCAAGTTTAACCGGCACGCCGACTTGTACCGATAGTAAAAGAAGTTTTTTGGTTTTTATGTCATGGGCAAATAAATCGTTAATTAGTCCGGTCAGTTTTTGAGGATTGTGAAGCAATTCTTTTCCATAAAATTCAACCATGTAATGTAAAATCGTAGCCGGAGGCAAAGTGCATACTTCTTTATTCACAGCCGTCAAAATAACGGAACGACAATGCGGACACGTGCCTATAAGCGAATTTTCAATCGGCTCCCATTCGTTATGACAATGTGGACAAATCATTTTCTCAATATTCGACAAATTAGTTGTAGTTCATTGACTGCAAAAATACGATAAATAAATGGGAAAGGAATATTCATTTTAGAATAGATTTTTATATATACTGTCATTCGTTTAGGAAAGCACTTTTTGTTGCAAGCTAAAAGGAGTTTGATGTTTTGTTAATAATGCGAATCAGTAGTTGAAACTGTTGGCGAGTTTATTTAGTTAAAGTATTTAAAACCAATAAAATAAAGACGTTTAATATTTACTCTTTCTCCTGAAAATTATTAAC